>PLYQ01000196.1 GCA_003153415.1 Rhodospirillales bacterium
GTCGACGCCGTGGCGGGCTGGCTCGGCAGCTATGGCGGCGAGGATTCGCCTGACGATATTTCCCGCGGCCTGTTTGCCGGCGAAGTTGGCAGCCCGCGCCTGCTCAAGATGTTCGGACGGCTGGGCATCACGACCACCTGGTTCGTTCCCGGTCACTCGATCGAGACTTTCCCCAAGGAGATGAAGGCCGTCGCCGATGCCGGCCACGAGATCGGCATCCACGGCTACAGCCACGAGAACCCGATCGCCATGACGCGCGAGCAGGAGACCGAGATCCTCGACAAGTGTATCGATCTCGTCACCAAACTCTCGGGCAAACGGCCGACCGGCTATGTGGCGCCGTGGTGGGAGTTCTCGCCCGTGACCAACGAGCTGCTGCTCGAGCGCGGCATCAAGTACGACCACTCGCTGATGCATCACGATCACCAACCCTACTATGTGCGGGTGGGCGATAGCTGGACGAAGATCGACTATGCCAAGAAGCCGTCAGCCTGGATGACCCCGCTCAAGCGCGGCCAGGAGACGGACCTGATCGAGATTCCGGCAAGCTGGTATCTCGACGACTTGCCGCCCATGATGTTCATCAAGAAGTCGCCGAACAGTCACGGCTTCGTCAATCCGCGCGACATCGAGCAGATGTGGCGCGATCAATTCGACTGGGTCTATCGCGAATACGACTACGCGGTGTTCCCCATGACCATCCATCCCGACGTGTCGGGCCGGCCGCATGTCTTGATGATGCTGGAGCGACTCTATCACCACATGATCGGCCATCCGGGTGTGCGTTTCGTCACCATGAACGAGATGGCCGACGACTTCGCCAAGCGCTTCCCGCGCAAGAAGTAACAAGCGATGTGCGCCCTATGCGGCGTCCTCGCCGGGTCGGAGCACTGGACCGACGCCGTAGCGCGCCCTGGTGTCTTCACGCGCAACACCGACGCCTGGCAGCGCCGGCAAGAGCGGACGAACCGCGTCGCCTGCGCCAGTCGCGTGCTCGGCTTCTACGGGCTGACGCTCAGCGACTGGCAGGGCACCTCGTTCGTGCTCTCGACGGCGACCGGCAAGACCGAACTCGTCGACAACCTCAGCCATCTCTGGTCGTCGGCCGAGAAGCTTCTGGGCCGGCCCTGCGATCCGCTGGATCCGGCGCTGATCGCCCGTCTTGAAACTGATGCGCCTGGAGGCACGCGGTGACTGAGCCGACGCCGGTCAACCTGATCACGGGCTTCCTGGGCTCCGGCAAGACCAGCTTGTTGCAGCGCTTGCTCAGCGATCCGGCGCTAGCCGATACCGCCGTGCTGATCAACGAATTCGGCGAAGTCGGGCTCGATCACCATCTGCTGGAGCGGATCGACGACACCATGGTGCTGCTGCAGTCGGGATGCCTGTGCTGCACCATCCGCGGCGAGCTGTCGGCGGCCATCAAGGACCTGCACTCCAAGCGCGAACGCGGGATCGTGCCTGCCTTCCGCCGGCTGGTGGTCGAAAGCACAGGGTTGGCCGATCCGTTTCCCATTCTGTCGACCGTGCAGGCCGATCCCGTGCTGAAGCATCATTTTCGCCTCGGTAACGTCATTACCACGGTCGACGCGGTGAATGGCGAGGCGCAACTCGCCCGGCGGGCCGAAAGCGTGAAGCAGATCGCCGTCGCCGACCGGCTGGTCCTGACCAAGACCGATCTGGCCGAGGCCGGGGCGGTGGACGCGCTGGTCGCGCATATCCGCCGGCTCAATCCTGCGGCCCCGCTGTGGCGGGCGGCGGAAGGCTCGCTCGAAGCCGAGGCACTGCTCTCGCACGACCTATTCGCGCTCGCCGGCAAGAGCGACCAGGCGCGGCGCTGGTTCGCCGCCGAAGTTGACGCGCAGCCCACTCATCATCACGATCACGAGGGCAACCGGCATGACGCCAACCGGCACGGCAACAGCATCCACGCCTTTTCGCTCACCTTCGACGGTGCGCTTGACTGGACCATGTTTGGCATCTGGCTCAGCATGTTGCTCCATCGCCACGGCCCGGCGGTGCTGCGGGTCAAGGGCATCCTGAATGTCGCGGGCTCGGCCACGCCGGTTGCCGTGCACGGCGTGCAGCATCTGGTTCATCCGCCCATACATATGGCGGCATGGCCGGACGGGGACCGCCGCTCGCGGCTGGTCTTCATCGTCGACGGTCTCGGTCGAGAATTGATCGAGCGCTCCCTCATGGCCTTCTTGCGATTCACTGCACCGGTCAAGACGGCGGCGGTGGCCTGAGTCCCTTGACGTGCGGCGAGCCGTACGTCAGCGCAGGCTGTCGGCGGCGTCCGCGCCCTTGGTGATCTTCAGTTCGTCGATCACCAGCCGCTGATCCTGAAGCCTGAGGCGGACGTCGGCTCGGCCTGCCGTTGGGCAGCAATTGCCGTCGGTCGTTTGCCAGATCGGCGTCGTGGCCGTGAGCGTCTTGTATCGCGGATAAATGCCCTTCCAGACAGCCCAGCCGTGCGGCAGTCGGCGGGTCAAGTCGCGCCGCCAGCCCTCGGTGTCGATGTCGCTCAACTGACCGCCATCATAAAGATAGACAGCCTCTGCGTTGAAGTGACCCGTACCCTCGAGATAGCCCGGAACCACCAGAAGCGTGCCAACCGCCGACGGGAGGAGGTTTGGCGCCTCATAGTGTTCGGTTTCCCCCGCGATCGCTACGATCGGCGTCAGGCGCTGACCCGTCACCCGGAACACCACCACGCCGCCGCCCATCCGAAGGTCGCCATCCTTGTAGACTTGCAGTTGATAGCGAAGCGCCGCGTCGCCCTCGACGCTACCGAAGGCTTCGACCAGGCAGGGCGTGTCATCAGGGGCATCCGGCGGCACCACGCAGACCTTTTGCGCAGCCTCAAGGGTCACGTCCTCGCGAATCGCGCGCCACTTGTCGATGGACTTCGCGAGGACGTCGCTTCTGTTTTGGTAGGTCTGCCGTAACGCCTCGATGTCAGGGAGCGCGTCGCGTTCGGCCAGCCACGCGAGCTGCTGCTGGCGCAGCTCTTGCGGACTGAGTGTCACTGCCAGTGCCGATGCAAAGGCCCCGGCCAGGCGCTCGTCGGCCTTGGAAAGGTCTGGATCGGCGCAAATCGTCTTCTCGACCTCGGTCGAGGCCTTGGCGCAATCGAAGTTCGCAGCCTGGGCCGCTGCCGCTGGCAGCAGCAGGCACAGGGCGAGGAAAATTGTCCGTCTCATGCCTCGAAGACTGGGCCGGATGGGCATTTTCGACAAGACCGAACCGGCCGTCGGTGTGCTAGCGTCCGGCAAAACAAACGAGGACACCCATGACCGGCAAATCCACGGCAGCACCCCGCAAACTCGGCGCCAGCGGCCTCAGCGTTTTTCCCATCGGGCTCGGCTGCATGTCCTTGTCTGGCGCCTATGGCAAGAGCGACGACGCCGAGGCGATCCGCGTCGTCCATCATGCGCTCGACCGCGGCGTGACCCTTCTCGACAGCTCCGACATGTATGGCTGGGGCCACAACGAGACCCTGCTCGGCAAGGCCCTGGCCGGCGGACGTCGCGCAAAGGCCGTGCTCGTCACCAAGTTCGGCCAGACGCAGCGCCCGGGCGGCGCCAATGGCGTCGATGGCAGTCCGGCCTATGTGAAGGCCGCCTGCGAGGCGAGCCTCAAGCGGCTGGGCGTCGAGACGATCGATCTCTATTTCCAGCACCGCGTCGATACCACCGTGCCGATCGAGGACACGGTCGGCGCGATGAGCGAGCTGGTGAAATCGGGCAAGGTGAAGGCGCTGGGCTTGAGCGAAGCCAAGCCGGAGACGATCCGCCGTGCCCACAAGGTCCATCCCCTCGCTGCGGTGCAAAGCGAATATTCCCTGCTCTACCGTCGCGATGCCGAGGAGACGCTCAAGACGACACGGGAGCTGGGCATTTCCTACATAGCCTACTCGCCGCTCGGTCGTAGCCTCCTGACCGGAGCCGTGCGTTCGCCCGCCGACATTCCCGAGGGCGACGGACGCGGGCGCCATCCGCGCTTTGCCGCCGATAACCTCGCACGCAATCTCGCCCTTGTGTCGGCGATCGAGGGTATGGCACGCGCCAAGGGCTGCACGCCCGGTCAGGTGGCACTCGGCTGGCTGCTGGCGCAGGGCTCCGACATCGTGCCGATCCCGGGCACCAAGCACGCCGATCGCGTCGATCAGAACCTCGCTGCGCTCGACGTTCACCTGTCGGCCGACGAGGTCGCCAAGCTGTCGGCTGCGCTGCCGCCCGGAGCAGCGGCAGGCACGCGCTACGCCGAGGCGCAGTTGAAGGCGGTCTATCTCTAGGTGGACATGTCGCTTTCGCGCCGGCTCGTGCTGGCCGGAACGGCTTCCCTGCTGGTTCCGCTCGCGGCCGCGCCGCTCGGAAGCCAGACGACCGCTCACGAGATTACCGACTGGATCCTGATCGAGCCCAACGGCGAGATCACGCTCGGCCTGTCGCAGCCGGAGGTCGGCCAAGGCTCCTACACGGTGCTGCCCCAGATCCTTGCCGAGGAACTCGACGCGGATTGGCGGCTCGTGAAGGTGCGCTTCGTCACCGGGCGCGCCGCTTACAAGATCGCCTTCAAGAACGAGCCGCCCGTCCAGAAGGAAGGCGCCTCGATGTCGACCACGACACTCTACGGCCGCCTGCGCACNNGCCGAGAAAGGCTTCGTGATCCATCCGCGCGGCGAGCGACTGGCCTATGGGGCGCTCGCTGCCGAGGCTGCCGAGCTGCCGCTCAATCCGACGCCGCTGCTCAAGGACCCGTCGCGCTTCACCCTGATCGGCAAGCCGGTGGCGCGGCTGGACACCGTCGCCAAGTGCACGGGCGCGGCGGTGTTCGGCATCGATGTCGACGTGCCGAACATGCTGCATGCCGCGCTGAGATCAGTGTCTAGCTTCACCGGCGCCGTGACGGAAGTGCGCAACGAAGCCGACGTCCTGAAGATGCCGGGCGTGCGTGCCGTGGTGCGACTGCCCGCCGTCGCCGTCGCCAATGAGGATCCCGGCTCGCAGAATCCCGGCATGAAGCATCTGCCGCGCGACAATGCGGTGTGTGTCGTGGCCGATCATTTCTGGCAAGCCAAGCGCGCCGCCGATGCGCTCGACCTTGTATTTGAGGTTGGCACGCAAAGCGATCTTTCGACGTCGAAAATTGATGCGCTGATCGAGGCTGCACTCGATGCCCCGAACGGCGTCGCGGCGGTCGAAACCGGCCGGCCGCGCGACATCCTGCGCGAGCGTCAGGCGTCCGTCATCGAGCGGCGCTTCGTGCTGCCGCACATCGCCCATGCGCCCTTGGAACCGGTCAATGCTACCGCCTCATATGAAGACGGCGCCGTCGAGGTGTGGGGCCCCATCCAGGCCGTCGCGGCCTGTCAGCAAGCCATTGCGGCGGCGGTCGGAGGTTCGGCGGATGCGGTGAAGGTGAACGTCACCTTCCTGGGCGGCAGCTTTGGCCGCAAGATCGTGCCCGACTATGTCGTGCAGGCCGTGATTGCGTCGAAGGCGGTCGGCCGGCCGGTGAAGCTGATCCGCACCCGAGAAGAGGACCTGCGGCACGGCATCTTCCGGGTCAATGCCGGCGGCCGTTTTCGCGCCGTGCTCGACGATGCCGGCTATCCGCTGGCGNNTGGGACGAAAGCATGGTCGACGGCATCTACAATCAGAGCTACCGGCTGCCCAACTTCCTGGTCGAGACCATCGACACGCCATTGCCGGTGCCGGTCTATTTCATGCGCTCCGTCGGCTCGACGGCGGCAGTGTTCTTTTGGGAGAGCTTCATCTCCGACCTGGCAAACCGTGCAGGCATCGACCAGTACACCTACCGGCGAAACATGCTGAGCCACGATCCGCTGGCGCTACGCGTGCTCGACGTGGTGGCAGCCGCCGCCCACTGGACCACGCCGCCTGCGCCCGGACATGCGCGCGGCATTTCCTACAACTGCTACGTCGGCCGCGGGGGGCGGTTCAAAACTTATGTCGCCCAGGTCGTCGAACTAGCACCAGACGGCGACCGGCTGGTGCTCAAGCGCGTGTTCTGCGCCGTCGATCCGGGCCTCGTGATCAACCCCAATACGCTGACGGCGCAGATCGAGGGCGGCATCGGCTTTGCGCTGACCACGGCGCTGCACAGCCGCATCACCTTCGCCAACGGCGTCGTCGAGCAGAGCAACTTCGACAGCTATCCGCTGCTGGCGATCGACGAGATGCCGGAGATCGTGCCGCTCATTCTGCCGAGCGATCGCCCGCCGCAGGGCTTCGGCGAGGTCGTGCTGGCGCCTGTGGCGCCGGCGATCGCTCAGGCCCTACTGCAGGCCACGGGGCGGCGGATCGACGTCATGCCGCTGCCTGCCGACGCGTTCCGGAGATAGGTATGGCCACCGTCACTCTCAGGATCAACGGCGCCAACCGCAGCCTCGAGGTCGACGGCGACACGCCGCTGCTCTGGGCGTTGCGCGATCATCTCAAACTCACCGGCACCAAGTTCGGCTGCGGCGAGGCTTATTGCGGGGCCTGCACGGTGTTCGTCGACGGCAACCCCGTGCGGTCCTGCTCGTTGCCGGTGTCGCAGGTGGGCAATGGCGCTATCACGACCATCGAAGGGATTTCCGGTCCGGAAGCGGCGGCCGTGCAACAGGCCTGGATCGCGCGCGACGTGCCGCAATGTGGCTACTGCCAGTCGGGCCAGATCATGAGCGCGATCGCTCTCCTGAAAGCGATCCGCAAACCGACCGATCGCGGCATCGATCTGGCGATGGGCGGCAATCTCTGTCGCTGTGCCACCTATGTCCGTATTCGGGCGGCGATCCACGATGCTGCGCGTGCCCTCGGTGGCTGATATGACTTTGGTGCGCCTTCTTCTCTCGGTGTTCGGGCTTTCGGCTTGCCTCGTCGCCGCCGCGTTCGGCCAATCGCCGCCGTCCGATGCGGTCGCGCGCTCGGTCGCGTTGTTTCGCGAAGCCGGCAAGGTGCTGCAGCATCCGCGCTGCCTCAACTGCCATCCGGTGGGCGACCGTCCGACCCAGAACGACACGATGCGGCCGCACATCTCGCGGGTGGTGCGCGGGGCCGACGGTCACGGCCCTCCCGGCCTGCCGTGCAGCGCCTGCCATCACGCGGCGAACTACGATGCCGCCCATGTGCCCGGGCACACCGACTGGCATCTGGCGCCGGCCTCGATGGCCTGGGCAGGCAAGTCGCTCGGCGCGATCTGCGTGCAGATCAAGGACCCGGCACGCAACGGCGGGCGCGACATGGCGGCCCTGCTGCGTCACGTGAGCGAGGACAGTCTGGTCGGCTGGGCCTGGTCGCCCGGCGCGGGCCGTACGTCGGCGCCGGGCACACAGGCCGAATTCGGCGCCGTCATGCGGGCCTGGGCCGAATCGGGCGCGCACTGCCCGCCGGAATAGGCCGATCAAGTCAGCGGGGTCTTGCCGCGTGCCCGTTCCACCATGCGCTCGGCAATCTCGCGTTCGCCCGACACGACCAGCGTGGCGCCGAGACCTTTCAGGTGCTCGACCGCGGCGTCCGAATGGGCCCGTGCCAGAATATCGAGCGCCGGATTTGCGGCGCGGGCCTGCTGCACCACTTGGCCTGCCTCGAAGGGCTCGGGAATGGTGACGAACAGTCGCCGAGCACCGGCCAGATTGGCAGCACCCAGGATCTGCGGCTCGGCGGCGTTGCCGTTGAACACCTCGGCGCCGTCGAGCCGAGCCTTGTCGAGGCTGTCGTCGCTGGTTTCGATCACCACCATCTTGTCGCCTGCCCGCGCCAAGGCGGAGCCGACCAGCGAGCCGACGCGGCCGTAGCCCACCAGTACGTCGTGACCTGAGAGCGCCGTCGGCCGGGGCGCTGTCGACGGGACTTCGGCCGGTGCCGTCGGTGTTGCCGCGCGGCCGCCATTCCAGCGCGGCAAAGACCAGTGGATTGAGCATGATCGAGATAATGGCGCCAGCCAGGATAAGGTCGCGCGCCAGCGACGGCACTATCTGGAGCTCGAGACCGAGCCCGATCAGGATGAAGGAGAACTCGCCGATCTGGGCGAGGCTTGCCGAAACGGTGAGTGCCGTCGAGTTGGGATGCCGGAAGGCGCGCACGATCAGGTAGGCGACCGCCGATTTGCCGACGACGATGATGGCCACGGTGGCCAGCACGGCAAGCGGCGCCTGCACGAACACGGCAGGGTTCAGCAGCATGCCGACCGAGACGAAGAACAGCACTGCGAAAGCGTCGCGCAACGGCATGGCTTCCTCGGTCGCCTGCTGGCTGAGGTCGCTCTCGCCCATCACCATGCCGGCAAAGAAGGCGCCGAGTGCAAAGGAGACGCCGAACAGCTTGGCGGCGCCGAAGGCGACACCGAGCGCGATGGCATAGACGGCGAGCCGGAACGATTCGCGCGAGCCGGTATGCGCCGTGTAGTGCATCAGCCAGGGAATGACACGGCGGCCGACCACCAGCATTACCGCCACGAAGATCGCGACCTTGGCCAGCGTCACCAGCAGCGAAAACACCAGCCGGCTCACGGGAACGCCGTCGCCGGCGAACATGACGGCCACGGCCGGCAGCAGCACCAGCGCTAGCACCATGACGAGGTCCTCGACCACCAGCCAGCCGACGGCGATGCGGCCGCGCCCCGTCTCGAGGATGTGGCGGTCCTGCAGGGCGCGCACCAGCACGACGGTGCTGGCGACCGAAAGGGCGAGGCCAAAGACGAAGCCCGCCTGCAGCGACCAGCCGAGCAGGCGTGCGAGGCCGACGCCCATCACGGTGGCGACCGCGATCTGGCCGATCGCGCCGGGCACGGCGATGCGTGCCACCGAGACGAGGTCCTTCAGCGAAAAATGCAGGCCGACACCGAACATCAGCAGGATGACGCCGATCTCGGCCAGTTCGGCGGCGAGCGGCAGATCGGCGGTGAAGCCCGGCGTGTAGGGTCCGACCACGACGCCGGCCAGCAGGTAGCCGACCAGCGGCTGGATGCGCAGCCGGTGGGCGGCGAGGCCGAAGACGTAGGCCAGCATCAGCCCCGCGGCGATGGTGGCAATGAGCGGTGTCTGATGTTCAGGCATCGCCTCTATTCTCTCCGCGGTTGGGCTTGCTGCGTTTCGATGTGGCCTACTCGGCGTGAGATTTCAATCGTTGAGGCTCATTTTGGCTGCTATCGATACTTCGCAGAAACAGGGAGGGCGCCACGGTGAGCATGCAACGACGTGACCTGCTGGGCGGTGGCGCCGCTCTGGCCATGGCCGGCAGCACTTGGCGCGCGACTGCGCAGGAATTCCCGAACAAGCAGATCCGCTGGGTCATTCCCTTTGCACCCGGCGGCAACTACGACATCACCTCGCGCCTGGTGGCCGAGCCGATGGGCCGGCGGCTCGGCCAGAGCGTGCTGATCGACAACAAGCCCGGGGCGGGTGGCGTCGTCGGCCTGGAGGCCGCGGTCAACGCACCGGCCGACGGCTATACGATCGTGATGGCAAGCTTCACCGTCGCCTATGTCGCGCCGATCTTCGCCGGCAAGCAGCAGATGCTCCAGCTGCTTGCGCCGATCAGCATCCTGACCACGGCGCCGACGCTGATCGTGACGCGGGCCGACAGTCGCTTCACCGACATGCGCGCCCTGCTTGCCGAAGCCAGGGCCAAGCCCGGCACCGTGAGCATGGGCCATCCCGGCAATGGCACCACCAACCACGTCGCCATCCTGCGATTGCAGGTCAACGAAGACATCAAATTCAACCTGATCCCCTACAAGGGAGCGGGCCCGGGCACCAACGACCTGCTGGCGGGCACCATCGACTGCTTCACCGACCAGCTCACCAGCTCGATGCCACACATCCAGTCGGGCAGGCTGAGGCCGCTGATGAACTTCGGCCTGGAGCGCATTCCCGACCTGCCCGGCGTGCCGACCCTGAAGGAGGCCGGCTGCACGCCCTTCGAGGGCGGCACGACGGCCGGCGTGTTTGTGCGCATCGAAACGCCCCGGCCGCTGATCGATCGCCTGAACGAAGGCGTCGTCGCGGGCCTGAGGGACGAGACCGCGAGCAAGCGCCTGCGCGAGCTCGGCGCGGTCGTCCGGCCGTCGACGCCCGAGCAGTTCACCGCGGCGCTCAAGGCCGACGAAGCCAACGTCTCGGAACTGCTGAAGATGGGCGTGCTGAAGCCGGAGTGATCCTCCGCACCTTCTTTGCCATTTACGCATGAGTAATCGCAACATATGGTGTCGATCACCGATAGTAACCGTCAGATGACATAAATTTGGCGGGCCTCTTGTGGGTCGAGCTCGTCTCCGGTCTAGCGTTTTATACTTGCATATTTAGCAATGATTGTCTATAAGATTTCGGCACGGATCGGGAGATCGACATGCCGAGGTTCGCGAAAGGCAATCAATTCAGCACTGGCCGCCAGCTCGGCAGCCGCAACAAGTCGACGATCGAGCTCGACGGGCTCGCCGCCCAAGGCACCGAGAAGCTGATCGGCATCGTCCAGGGACTCGCCGAGGACGGCGACATGCGCGCGGCCTCGATCCTGCTGGCGCGCACCTGGCCGCACCGCCGCAGCCGGCCGGTGACGCTCGACCTGCCGGCGGTCGATACTGTCGGCGGGCTGGTGCAGGCGCAAGCCGCCCTCGTCGCCGCCATGTCACGCGGCGAGGTCACGCCCGACGAGGCCGCCGCCGTCGGCAACGTGCTGGAGATCCAGCGCCGCGTGCTGGAGACACACGACCACGAGCGGCGCCTCCAGGAGCTGGAGGCCGAAAGAACGGCACGACCGGCGTGAGCGCCTGGCAGGAGATACAGTGAGCCGCTACGTTGGCCGGACAATTGATAGGTACTCGCCAAGTTACTTCCCCGATGTCCGCTAAACTCCGGCGGTCTCAACCGGTCGACGCA
>PLYQ01000277.1 GCA_003153415.1 Rhodospirillales bacterium
GAAGGGCCGCGTCTCGAAGGGTCGGAACGAGCACGGTGCGCGTGCCCACCCTTCGAGACGCTCGCTGCGCTCGCTCCTCAGGGTGAGGTGGACGGGCGCCGACACGCCTTCCTCAGGATGAGGTCTGTTTGTTTTTGCTAAGACAAGACAAAAGGAGGCACGTCCAAAGATGAAGAAGCTGATCCTGCCGCGCCGCGCGCTCATCCTCGCGGCCCCGATGCTGGCCTCCGGCCTCGCCCGCGCCACCGACGATTGGCCCACCAAGCCCGTCCGCTACATCAACCTGTTTCCCGCCGGCGGGCCGACCGACACGCTGTCGCGCATCGTCTGCCATCAGCTCACGGAGATGACCGGCCAGCAGTTCGTCGTCGAGAACAAGAGCGGCGCCGCCGGCAATGTCGGCGCCGACGCCATCGCCAAGTCGGCACCCGACGGCTACACGATCGGCGTCTATTCGATCGCCAGCCACGCCATTGCGCCCTCGCTCTACAGCCACCTGCCGTTCGATCCGGTCAAGGACTTCACCGCCATTTCCATGCTGTGGTCGGTGGTCAACATGCTGATGGCGCGGCTCGAGCTGCCGATCAAAACCGTGCCCGAGCTGATCGCGCTGGCCGAGGCCCAGCCGGGCAAATATTCCTTCGCCTCGTCGGGCGCCGGCACGACGCCGCATCGCTGCGGCGAGCTCTTCAAGCAACTGGCCGGCGTCAACCTGTTGCACGTGCCCTACCGCGGCGGCGCGCCGGCCTACTAGGACCTGATGGCCAACCAGGTCGACATCATGTTCGACAATATCCCGGGCCCGCTCGGCCTCTATCGCGGCGGCAAGGTGCGGGCGCTGGCCGTCACCGGCCCCGCGCGCCATCCCGCCGCGCCCGAGCTGCCGACCATGAACGAGATCCTGCCCGGCTTCGTGATGATCTCGTGGGGCGGCCTGTGCGGGCCGGCCGGCGTGCCGCCGGCCATCGTCGAGAAACTCTCGGCGCTCACCAGGAAGGCGCTGGAGAGTGCCGCGTTGAAGGAGGCCTTCGACAAGCAGGCCGCCACGCCCAACTGGATGAGCCCCGCCGATGCGCTGGCCTTCCGCGACGCCGAGGAGAAGCGACTGGCGCCGATCATCAAGGCGTCAGGGGCGAAGGTGGATTGAGGGGGCTTGGCGCTCCAAGAGCCAAGACCGAGACCCGCACCCTCCTTGCGCGCAGTTGAAAATCTTGTGAGTGTTTAACTCAGGCGTGCAGACCGATCCGCGTCCACGAGGCGAGGCGATCTCACGCAAACGCTAAGCTACTACACCGCCCAGATCTCCTCACGTGGTCGACTACCTTCATTATTCCAAGAGGCCAGATCTCCTCACGTGGTCGACTACCTTCATTATTCCAAGAGGAAAGAGCGAAAATGCCCAATAACTGGCAAGAAGCAATGTTACAAGTGCGACGCACCAAAGCCGTGATCGACGCTTTTACGGCCGAAGCAACGGGCTCCAAGCCGATCCTTATCGACGTCCTGAAAGAGATCGGCAACGCCCTAGTAGTTGTCACTCAGGCAAGCCAAGATTCTACACAGACCTTGTTCAGAGCGCTTGAGGAACTGTCGACGCGGGTAGCTCTGCTTGAATCGCGGTCGCCCTCAAGAGGCCGACCTGTCGCATAGCAGTCGTCAACGCAACAGCGTCAAAGTACCGGACTACTTGTTGCGGAGGCCACGCCGCGGCGGCCTCCGCCACGCGCGGAAGGTCGAGTGGAGGGCCGTCGGTGCCAAGGCCTCCGACAATCGGCTGGCGCGGCCGTGGCCCAAGCAGGTCTGTGGGCTAAGCACCGACGATCTTGGAGGTATTCGGGATACCCTATTCGCGGCTGCTGTTGGGGCGTTGTCGGTGGGGATACATCTTTATTGGAACAACACTCTCATTTAAGCCGCGGCATTACCTCATCACGCAGCAACCGCAGCGCCGTCATCACCCGCCCATGCGGAATCAGGCTGCCCGTGCCGGCATGGTCTCCCGTGCCTCTCAAATCGGCGCCAGAGCGCCGCGCAGGAGATGGTTGGGAACCTGCATCAACCCTCCGAACGGCAAACCGAGCTCGAGGACGAGGTAGATCGCGCCGCTGGCCGACAGGATGCAGATGAACAGCACGGTCGTGAGCGTCGGGTTGGGCTTGGCCGACAGGCTGAAGGTGGTGAAGATGAACATCAGCCACAGCACCACGACGGTCATGAAGGGCCGGGAGCTCGAATCGGGCGGCTGGGCGATCAGCCCGAGACGGATCTGCGTGATGTCCAGGCTGATCTGCAGGGCGTGCGCCTGGAGCGACGCCTGGACGGCGTTCTGCGGCTTCAGTTCGCGCAGCCTGTAACGGGTGGTCTCGCTGCTCACCTTCGAAACGGTGGTCGGCCGTCCGGCGTCGATCGCGTCCTCGCGCCAGATCGAATCGATCAGGGGCCCGAGCTCGGCGCGCAGCGTCTTGCGCAAGGGTGCCGCTTCCGGTCCGTACTCGGCGAGAAGGTCGTCGAGTTCGGTCATGTCGATGGCCAGGCGGCTGACATAGGCGCTGGTCTGCTCGAAGGCCGTTCGTGTCTGGGCGAACAGCAGGGCCAGCACGACGGCCGTGAGCGTTCCGACCAGGGCGGTCGCCAGCCGGATGACTTCCTTGGAATCGCCGGTCGTATGATGCTCCGGCAGTCGGTCGCGCACGATCATTCCCAGGATCGTGCCTCCCAGGATCAGGACGAAGGCGATCGTCGCCATGGCAATGGGGCTCAATGGGCACCTCGCGCGTTCACGTCGTGACGGGTTGTACCTGCCGGGCGCTCCCGGCTAGACTGCGGCATGACCTCTTTAGCGAGCCGCCGCCGCGCCGTCATCGCCCGCGCGCGGGACCCCGGGAACCTCCCGGCGCCGACGCCGTTCACCTGACATGATCAAGATCAAGCACCCGGCGAAGACCAACGACGGCCAGACGCAGGCCGCCAACGCCCAGTCGACTAAGCAGATCGCCAAGAACGCCGTCCACGGCGGTCCCAAGGACGTCAAGAAGGACAAGCGCGTCGGCGTCGGCCGGAGGTCGAAGGGCTAGGCGTCCACTGCCGCCGGGCGCTGCTATCCGCACCTGATTCTTTCTACGCCGGTGTAAATTGTTGTCGGCTTTCTCGGTCCGCAATCGAACAAACTGCACGACACCCCGCCCAAGCGGCGACGGTTGAGGTATACTGACTCTGCAACGCGTCGACTTTTCGGGCGGAGGCGATCATGGCTAGCGACTCGCGATGCGACGTCCTTGTCGTCGAGGACCACAGCATCCAATGCAAGGAAATGGCGGAGTACCTGCGCCACGCCGGCCTGGTCGTGGCCACGGCCTTCGACGCCACGACGGCGCTGGCCTACGCGACCGAGTTCGAGCCGCGGGTGGTGGTGCTCGACTACAATCTTCCCGACATGAACGGCGTGCAGGTCGCCGAAGCGCTGCGCGCGCTCCTACCGTCGACCAACATCCTCATGATGTCGGGCCGCATCGACGGGCTGAGCGAAGAGACCCTGACGGCGCTCGGCATCACCGTGTTCCTGAACAAGCCGGTGCCGCTCGGACCGATGCGCACGGCCGTGCTGCGGCTGGTCCGGGCGAGCCAGAAAGGCCAGGAAGCGGCGCCCCAGCAATCGGGCTGGCTCACCGCCGGGCTGGGCGGGACGCGGCGGTAACGCTGGTTTCGGGGGCGTGGGATCGCTCGTTGTTCAACGCACATTGTCATCCCGAGCGCAGCGAGGGACCCTTAAGGCCATGAGCAAAGGTCCCTCGCTGCGCTCGGGATGACACCGTTTTTTTAATGCGCTGAATCGGGCCGAACGACCGGGGGCTGATCATGGCAACGAGCGAACTCGCGGCATCGCCCCGGTCGGGGGGACCGAACGTCGTCGACCTGCTGCGCTCCTTCCCCGGCCAGGCGCGCCTGGCACTCGGCTCGCGCGGCGTGCTGTGGGCCTCGGCCGCCGGCATCATCGGCGTGATCTGCTGCATCGTGGCCTTCGCCGACATCGCGCTGTCGCTGCATCGCTCCGACGTCGACCCGCAGCGCCGCAAGGCGCACGACGTGCTGGCGCTCGACAATGCCAGCCGCCTGCTGATGCGCTCCATCCTGGCGAGCTCCGGCGCCCTTCCCGGCGCCAACACCGCACGCGTCGCCGGCGGCCCGTGGCTCACTTTCACCCAATCGCTCGGGGCGCTGTGCAGCCAGTACGAGGTGCCGCCGCAGACGAAGCTGGCCTCGACCTGCGCGGCCCAGCCGGAGTTCGTCGACCGGGTAGGCGCGGAAGTCAGCGCCTTCGACAGCCATCGCCAGCCCTTCAATGCCACCGTGCTGCGCGAACTGATCGAGATCAGGGACAACATCAGCGACCTCAGCCTGGCGACGACCCACGCCGCCGACGACATGATCGGCCGGCTGGTCGACGACTACGCCACGGCGCTGCTGGTGCTGACGCTCAGCACCACGGGCTTCGCTTCGGCCGGGCTGATGCTGATCCTGCTGGTCGGGCGAACGTCGGTCGACTACCACGCGCAATGGCAACGCGCCGCGCGGGCCGCGAGCGACGCCGGCGCTTCACGCGACCTGCTGGGCGAGGTCATCGAGGCGCTGCCGGCCGGCGTCGTCGTCTACGACAAGGACGAACGCCTGATGATGTTCAACTCGGTCGCCAAGGCGCTGACGCCGGTGCTGCGCGAGCCTGGCGTGATCGGCCGGACCTACGAAATGCTGGCGCGCGACACGGCGCGGCGGCTCGAGACGGCGGGCCAGGGAACGCAGCCGGTCGACGAGTGGATCGAGCGCTTCCGCAGCAAGACCACCGAGCGCACGCGCCAGGCCGAGGACGGGCGCTGGTTCGAGTGGTCGGAGAAGGGCACGGCGAGCGGGCTGACCGTCGGGCTTCGGGTCGAGGTCACCGACATCAAGAACCACGAGCTGGCGCTCGAGCAGGCGCGGACCGAATACCAGACGCTGGTCGATTCGCTGGCCGACGTGGCCTACCGGCTCGACGTCAGGAGCGGGAAATTCACCTTCGTCAGCGCCGCCGCCACGGAGTTCTTCGGCATGCCGCCGGAGAAATTCGTCGGCACGCACTTTCTCGAGCACATTGCGCCGGAGTCCCAGGCCCAGGTGCGCAACACCACCTCCCGGGAGTACGACCCGGCGGACCCCGGCACCTTTGCGCGGTTCTCCATGATCACGGCGGGCGGCGCGGTCCGCCATGTCGAGGTGCGGGCGCGCC
This sequence comes from Rhodospirillales bacterium, assembly GCA_003153415.1. Lineage (GTDB taxonomy): Bacteria > Pseudomonadota > Alphaproteobacteria > Reyranellales > Reyranellaceae > Reyranella. The sequence goes on from PLYQ01000277.1 coordinate 5,261, forward strand.
GCCGCATCGACGAACAGGGGCGGCTGGTCAGCACCGGCGTGATCCGCGACGTCGAGGAACAGGTGAAACTCGAAGCGCGCCTCGAGTCGGAAATGACCCGGCTGCGCTCGGTGGTCGAATCGGGCGGAGCGCTGATCGTGCTGGTCGACCCGGCGCTCGAGGTCGTCATGGTCAACGGCGGCTTCACCACCTTCACCGGCGTCGCGGCGGCCGATGCCGTCGGCCGGCCGCTGCAGGAGGTCATGGCCTGCCCGCTCGACCCCAAACGGACCAAGCGCTCACGCTTTGCGCTGAAGCTGCGCGACCCGGCCGGGCGCGAGCGGCTGGTGGCAGTGACCGCCACGCCGGCCACGGATGCCGCGGGCGCGGTGAGCAGCATCGTGCTGCTGGGCGTCGACGACACCGAACGCCGCGAGGCCGAGCAGGGCCTGTACAACGCCGAGCGCTTCGCCACGGTGGGCGAGATGGCCGCCACCATGGCGCACGAGATCAGCCAGCCGCTGCAGGTCATCAACATCGCCTGCGCCTCGGCGCTCGACAAGCTGGGCGATGCGGCGACGCTGGGCAGTGGACTTGAACTGGAATTCGTCCAGGCGAGACTCGAGCGCATCGCGGCGCAGGTCGAGCAGGCGAGCCGCATCATCGGCGACCTGCGCGCCTATGTGCGCGGCACGGCGTCGGAAACGCCCGAACCGTTCGATCCCAACGAGGCGATCCGTCGGGCGGTCGATCTCACCGACCATGGCGTACGCGAGGCCGGCATGGCGCTGGCCGAGCGGATCGACGGCCAGGTGCCCGCCGTGCTGGGCGACGTCGGCCGCCTCGAACAGGTGCTGGTCAACCTGATCAACAATGCGCGCGACGCCGGCGGGCCCAGCATCTCGATCGCCACCGACACGGTGCGCGAGGGCGACCGCCGCTTCGTGCGCATCGCCGTCGAGGACGCCGGGCCCGGCATCGCGCCCGAGATCCTGCCACGGCTGTTCCATTCCTTCGTCACCACCAAGCCGCGCGGCCAGGGCACTGGGCTCGGCTTGCGCGTCTGCCGCCGCATCCTGGAAGAGATGGGCGGGCGCATCGCCGCCAGCAACCGCGCCCAGGGCGGCGCCCGGTTCGAGATATTGCTGCCGGCGCGGTAGGCCACGTCCCTCCCCTTCGCGGACTCCGCGAAGGGGAGGTGTCGCCGTCTTACGGCGACGGAGGGGTCACGGGCACGAGCATGTCGCTCATAACCCCTCCGTCGGCCTATGAGGCCGACACCTCCCCTGCGCGGGTTCCGCGCAGGGGAGGTAAGGTCTGAGCACCTTGATCCGTTCGGCGCGGTGCGGTGGGGCGCTTTTCGCGCGTGAGCGCGAAAACGCCGACTCGTGCTTGACTACAAGCGCTGCCGCCCGCCAGTTCAAATGAAGGCGCTAGGCGCCTTCATTTGAACTTCGGCATCACCTCTTCGCAGAGGAGCTTGAGCGCCTTCATCACCCGCTCATGGGGAATCAGACTGCCGGGGTTGAGCTCGGCCAGGATGCCGTCGAGGCCGAGCGTCTCCTTGATCTCCTGCAGGCGCGCGACCACCGAGGCCGGCGTGCCGACGATCATGCGTTCGCGCAGCACTTCTTCGTAGTTGATCGACAGCATCTTCTGGCCGCGCTCGGCCCGGTTCTCGATCGCCCGCGTGCCGGCGGCGCCGGCCGATGACGCCAGGCGATCGCCGATGTAGCGCAGCAGATGCATGATGCTCTCGCGCGGCTCCTCGCGCGCGGCTTCCTCGGTTTCGGCGACATAGACCGGCACGCGCAGGAAAACCTGGCCGGTGCCGGGATGGCCCGCCGCCTTCCAGGCCTCGCGGTAGGCCTTCACGTTGGGCGCCAGCTCGGAAAGATTGCCGACGCGGGCGGCGACGAAGATCGCGTGGCCCATGGCGCCGACCTCGACGTAAGTGTCGGGGCTGGCGGCGGCGATCCTGATCTCGGGCCACGGCGTCTGCAGCGGCTTGGGCGACAGCCGGACATTGTCGTAGGCGTAGTATTTGCCCTTGTGGCTAAAGCGCTCCTCGGTGAAGGCGCGTTTGACGATCTCAAGAGTTTCGGCGAAGCGCTCGCGGCTTTCGCCGTAGTCGACGCCGTAGGTCTTGTAGGTGTGGGCGAAACCCGAGCGGCCGACGCCAAAGATGAGGCGGCCATTGCTCAGCTGGTCGATGGTGGCGACCTCCTCGGCGAGCCGCAGCGGATGGCAGAGCGGCAGCACCTGGACGGCGGTGCCGATCTTCATGCGCTTGGTGCGCGTGGCGATGGCCGAGGCCAGGATCAGCGGCGCGGCGAGCACCGAGCGCTCGGGCGCAAAGTGCAGCTCGGCCAGCCACATGGCGTCGAGCCCCCAGCGCTCCGCCGCATCGACCTGGGCGAAGGAATTGGCGAACGACTGCGCCGCGCTCTCGCCCGGCAGCGTCTGAAACTCGTGAAACATACCGAATTCCATCGGTCCTCCTTCGGCCAAGGAGGGACGATGGCACGACAGGACCGCAGGAGTCGATGCGGCCGGCCGGGACGACTGCAGAGCGAATGAGGGCGCCGCCGGTTAGCCCAGGATTCTGCTATAAACTCGACGTCCATGCCCCCCAAGAAAGTCCTGGTGGCCGGCGCCACCGGCCTGGTCGGCTACGCGGCGATGAAGCATTTCGCGGGCGAGGGCTGCGAGACGATCGCCGTTTCGCGCCGGCGGCCTGACGAGACCTATGGCGCGCGCTGGTTGGCGCTCGATCTGGCCGACCCGGCGGCCTGCGCAGCGGCAGCGCCGGAGTTCGCCGGCGTCACGCACATGGTCTATGCCGCCCTCTACGAACGTCCCGGGCTGGTGGCGGGCTGGCGCGAGGACGAGCAGATCCGCACCAACGAGGCGATGCTCAAGAACCTGTTCGGGCCGCTCGAAAAGGCCGCGCCCGGGCTGCAGCACGTCGCGCTGCTGCAGGGCACCAAGGCCTATGGCGTGCATGTCCGGCCACTCAGCGTGCCGGCGCGCGAGAACCGCTCGG
>PLYQ01000320.1 GCA_003153415.1 Rhodospirillales bacterium
GCAGATTTCCCTGTGGAACGCGACCAGCAACGCGCAAGTACAGAACATCGACGTCAAGTTGTTCTCGAATTCGGAAACACTGAAGACAACCGATGGCTTCGTGACCCCCCCGCTCAGCTATGTGCCGCCCTCGGGTTCGTCGTACTCTCAGGTGAATACGGCAACGCAAGGTAACGTCAACGAAATCTGATTTGCCTTTCAGTACGCGTTGACGAGCTCTCAGATCAGCCAGAGCCTGTCGTTTGCGCCCAACGGTTTGACCCTCGCCAAGTTCAGGTTCTATGCGCCGAACGACCCAATGGCCGTAGCCGACCATTCGAATTTCGTCACTTTGACCATTCCGGTTCTCGCCGGCACCACGTACGGAACGATCCCGACGGCCGAGACGAGCATCTGGAACACTCTCGCGGTGCAGGGCAGCCCGGGAAACTGGTCGCTAGCGAGCAACGCGGGCCCAAACCCCTTTAGCGGGCAGAACGGGCAGTTCAACATCTACAATGTGCCCGTCACGTCAGATGGCACCACGGGCTGGTATCAGCTGGTCTTTGGCGATAGCAGCCACCAGACGGTCTACAACATCTATGCCAACAACACTGGAGGCGTTTTCCAGCCGATCAGCGGAGCCGGCGCCAATGCCACCAACTTCGTGGTCGATCATGGCCTCGCCCTCCAGCAAACCCTGAACGGCGCGCATCAATACGTCTATTACACCATGAACTTCGCCCCGAGCGGAGTGATGACCTACGACATCAACACGTTCAGCGCGCCGAGCACTATTTTCGACAAACCAGGGGATCAAACGGCTGTTTCCCCGCTACCCTCGGCGGGATTCACCCTGTCGGTAAACGCCGGCGGCTCCATGATCACCGCCGTCGTGAAGGCCGGGACGGTCGGTACCGACACCCTGACCAGCATCGATACCATCAAGTTCGCCGACAAGGCGATCGATGCTGCCTCAATCACCAAGACCGCCTCCCTGCCCGCCGACCAGATCCTGAAAGTGGTCGACCTCTACACCGCCGTCCTGAACCGGGCGCCGGATGCGCTGGGACTAGACTATTGGGCCAGCCGCCTCGCCAACGGCGCAAGCCTCAGCGACATCTCCAAGGCGATCTTCGGATCGGCGGAGGCAGCGCCCCTCTATTCGTCCACCGACCCGACGTCGACTTTCGTTACCAAAGTCTACGCGACCACCCTGGGACGCGCCCCGGATGCCGCAGGGTCCGCCTTCTGGATCAACGAATTGCAGGCCGGCAATCTCCAGCGCACCGACTTCGTCACGGCGCTGATCGCCGGCGCGCGCGGGCCCGGCGGCAGTGCAGCCGACGCCCAGTACATCGCCAATAAGGAGGCTGTCGGTGCCCACTTTGCCCTCACCCAGGGGCTGAGCAATCCGATCGAGGCAAGGCTCGTGGAAAGCGGCATCAACGCCACAGCGGCCAGCGTGACGGCCGCGAATGCGCAAACCGACAGCTTCGCGACGATCGCGGCTACCACGGCCACTGCGGAACTCGTCGTGCAGATCCTGGGCATCGTGCCGTAGGGGCCGGGCGCTCGCGCGGCATCGCCTTTGCCTCCCCCCGGGTGAGAAGCGGATACGAGTTCCCCGCGGTAATGTCGTGACTAAGGCCGCCACCGCGCCGGTAGAGCAGCTTGCGCGGCGTCAGCTCCTCCTGCTTGAACTTCGGCCGCCAGTTCCCAAAACGTTTCAACGGCAGGCCGCGCGCCTCGCAATATTCCCGCTGATTCAGCTCGCTACGCCGCCACCCCTCGAGGTGCGACCGCCAGAACGCCTCGCGCTCTGGCCGGCTCTCCTCCGACCATCTCGACATCTATACCACCTTCCCCGGCGAACCTCGCCGTGCGCTGCGCTCGAAGCGGCCACGGCGTCGCAAAATGGTGGTGCATCGCGAGGCGCGCTGCCGGCCCCGGCACCCGAATGAAGCATGGAGCCTGGACTTCGTTCATGACCAGTTGAGCTACGGACAAAAGTTCCGGGCGCCCACGGTCGTGGACATCTTCAACCGCGAGGCGCTTGCCATCGAGGTCGGCCAAGGTCTGCGTGGCGCGCACGTCGTTGAGGTTTTGACCCGCATTTCCCGGATGAATCACTGAACTGGACCGCGCTGATTCCATTTTAGCTATAGGATGCAGCATCTCGTCTCATTGGATCGAGGGCAACGATGGTGCGGCCGGCGGGTGAAGCCAAATCCAATGCTCTCCAGCTCGATTTCGACCGCCGCAGCAAGCCTAGAGTCTACAGTTCGAGTGTCAATTCCGACGCGGGCTTGCTGGCCTATCGCGAGCTCTCTCCATACCCGTGCATGTTCGATTCTGATAGAACTGCCTTAGTGAGGGAGACGCATTGATGCAAAAGCGGTTGCTGAGCATGCTGTTTCTCACGGCGGCGCTGGGGATTGTCTGGTGCCGCATGTTGAGCGCGCAGACGGCTGACCCGACGGTGCGCGCAGACTACGATGCGGCGTTCCAGCAGACGTTGCAGAACCCGGCGGATCCGCGGACCCTGTTGAAATTCGCCGAACTCGCCGTGCAGGTTGGCGACATCGAGGGCGCGATCTCGGCGCTCGAGCGACTGCTGCTGCTCGACGCCGACCAACCGGACGTCAAGCTGGAGCTCGGCGTGCTCTACTACCGGATCGGCTCGGTCGAAGCCGCACGCACCTATCTCAACGCCGTGCTTTCCTCGTCTCAGGCTTCTAGGGACGCCAAGAAGCGCGCGGAAGCATTCTTGAAGGCGGCAAACTGATGATACGCAAACTGCCCCTATCGTTGCTGGCGGTCGCCGCCCTCATCTCCCTGGCCGGGGCCGCGTCGGCCAAGGTCGGCGTCGCTTCTGCCGTTGAGGGCGCCCCCAGGGGGCTCCCGCCCGCCGGCGTCGAGCGCGTCCTGCGTGTCGGTATCGACATGGATGCCGACGAGAAGGTAACGACAGGCAACGACGATCGCGCGCACCTCGTCTTCCTCGATGGCTCGTCAGTGTCGATCGGGCCGAACAGCGTCCTGGTCATCGACAAGTTCGTCTTCGATGCCGATCACAAGACCGGCGATATGGCTCTGACGATGTCGCGCGGCACGATGCGATTCGTCGGCGGCGTCATCAGCAAGACCTCGGAAGTGACGGTCAAGACGCCGTCGGCGATACTGGGCATCAGGGGCGGCATTTTCACCCTGATCGTTTCGGCGACCGGACAAGTCCAGTTCAACTTCCTGTTCGGCATATCGTACAGCGTCGCCAGCCAGGGCGTGACGCGGACGTCCAGCCAGCCGGGCACGCGGGTGACCGTGGCGCCCGGCGCCGCTCCCTCGACGCCGGCGCTCATTCCCAGCGGCGGCCTTACGGCCGGCGTTGCATCCTTCCAACGCCGAGGCCCGCCCGCCGCGGGCGCCGGCGGTCAACGAACGGGAATACTCGTCAGACTCGCACTCGCCGATGGAAGGCTTGGACGATCCAATTCCGGCCTGAACCCGATCGCCGCGCGCGCCGGCACGCCGACGGCGCAACAAATGGCGATACTGCTGTCGACTCCGAGGCGGGACGGCGGTCCTGGCGGCCCGGGCGGAGGACAGCTTGGGCAGCGCGGCGGCGCTGGCCCGGCGCTGCCACCGGTTCCACGAGCGGTAGCGGAGGCCATTGCCTCCGGTGACTCTGCGGCCGTCGCGGCCGCCCTGGCTAGCGCCTCGCCGGCACTTGCGGCCGCGATTACGGCGGCCTTGGTGAGTTCCAATAATGCGACGCTGGTGGCAGCTACCTTGGCTGCCTCCTCGCCGACAGTTGCAGCCTCGATTGCGACGGCGGTGGTGGCCAGCAACAATGCAGCGCTGATCACTTCTGTCGTGGTGGCCGCCGGGACCAATGCCGCGGTCGTCTCGGCCGTCGGAACGGCTCTGGGCAATAGTGGCAATGCTGCGCTGATCACCGCAGTCACGGCGAGCGTTACAGTGGCGGCTCCCGCGGCGGCAGGCGTAATGACCGCAGCGGTGATCGTCGCCGCTCCCACGCTGCTGGCGGCCGTCGTTTTCGGCCAAAACCAAGCCAGGAACACCAACACAGTGGTGGTCTTCAATCCCAACCAATCCGGCAGCTCGAATTAGACGACCTCGGCGCTAAATTGAGCCTAAGTTCAGTCTAAGGAAGACTACCAGACTTTCCGTAAGCGCGGCGCGACCCTGATCGTCTTCACCATGCGGTCCCACCCTCCTGCCATCCGAGCAATGTCCGGTCCTGTCACGACGCGGACCTACCAGGATGTCTGCTGTGTGGTCGCTATCGGGCGGAAAGCGGACCCTGAGCAAGTTGTGTTCAACGAGGCAAGACCACGGTGTCGCCTTCTTTGCTGCGGCAAGGCAACCTTGAATCATGGATCGCTCAATATGGGAATCCCTAGAGTCCACAGAACCTAGTGCGGTTGCAGCGACGGAAAGCCCGCCAAAGGCCGCCGCCGGAGCGCCGTCCATGTGCGAGCCAGGCCGCAACACCCCGCCCGAAACCGGCAAATAAGCGGAAGCTCAAGGGCGCGTTTACGCTTCGCTCCGGTCAGCCCACGGCTGGCCGATCGCGCGGCCGGACTCTAACTTACGAACTGGTATCGCCGCAGGGGGCAGAGCAGCGTGGTGACCGGAGAGCACGTGTCCCAAGAAGCCTAGGACGGCACCTCACAGTCTACAGCGGCATCAACGACGGGTTCTTCTCACACAGCTTGTCGTTGTCCTTGTTCACCCATATTGGGCGCTTGCCAGGGCTCTCGGTGCAGATGGTAGCCGAGTTCTGGCGATAGCAGAAGGAAGAGCCGACCGAGTAAAGATTGCCGTTCCAGAAGCAGTAGGCATTCATGTCGTCGGGTGTGAGGCCCCTGTAGCCACCTCTCGCATTTCTGGGTGTTTGCTCCTGAGCTATGACGACTGTAGGCAGCAGCAGGCATAGTGCCGTTAGAATGATCACAAGCGTACGCACCATTGTCCTCCCTTGCTTGATACGACAGGCCACGATGGTACGTGGATGGTGGCGTGAAGGCGATGGCCCAAAGGTGAGAGGTGGTGCCCGAGACGGACTCGAACCGCCGACCCCTCATTACGAATGAGGTGCTCTACCAACTGAGCTATCGGGGCACGGCGGCGGAGATAAGGGAAAGACGACGGTGATGCAAGCTAGTGTGTCGGCTATGGCTTGCCAGCGCGAACGTCGTTCATCCGCGCCTTCAACCTCTGACAGGCATCCGCCTCTGTGCCTTTCGCGGCACCACCACTTCCGGCCGTAGTTGCGACACCGCACGCATATTGGTCTTGCCCAGCCCTATGTAGGTCCGGGGCAGGCGTGGGAGCCGGACACCCCGCGATCTGCATGTACTGGAGCGACACGGCGGAGGCGCTCAACTCGTTATTAATCTCCTGCAATGTCAGAGTGGCCTCCGTAGTCTTCTTTGAAGTGGTCCTATCGAAGTAGGTCGCTCCGAGCGCCATAACGCGGGCCTGAGAGTCTCGGTAGCTTGCTTGCGCGGCGTTGCAGAGTTCTGCCTTGGCCTGAGGGGTCGCGGTGTCCTGCGCGGCTGCGCTGAATGTCACTGAGAATGTCGCGAGCAGGATCATCATCCATTTCATGACAGCAGTATACAAAGGCACCGGGGCACCTTGCAATGTCGTGATCCCTCTAGACACGTTCTGCGGTCGTGGGCGTGGAGCCATCGTAGGCCGCCCGCTGATCACTCTAGTGGAACGAATCTAACACTTGGTGCCCTCGCCTGACAGCGGCGATGATTTTGTTCGGGCTGGCGGTCCAGGTGAAGGGTTTGGGATCGTTGTTAGTGTCTGCAACAAAGCGGTCGATGGCGGCTTTACTCAGCAGTCAGCAATATAGGCAACACTTGGATGCCTGAAGAATGACCGGACCAAGCTGGGTCGGCGGCCGATATCGGCGAGTTGTGCAGTGACCCGTTGTTCCAGGCGCTCGCCCTTGAGCAGCGGCCGGCGCGCATTGCCGGTGCGTTTGGCGTGGCTCCAGACGAGTTCGTCGGGGTTGAGGTCGGGGGCATAGCCGGGCAGGAAATGCAGCGTCAGCTTGCCATCGAGTTTGTTCACGTAGTCCCGTACCAGGCGTGTCCTGTGCGCGGGAAGACCATCGACGATCAGGTGCAGAGGCTTGCGCCGGCCACGCATCATGCGGCGCAGCAAGGTGACGAACAGGGCTCCGTTCAGGCCACCGGCGTAGGTGGCGAACCAGAACGCCCCCTTGGCGCTGACGGCCGACGCGGCGCTGATGCCTTGGCGTTGCCCCGGCACCACCGGGGTCTGCCCTTTGGCGCGCCACGTCGTGCCCTGCACCGCATCGGCGCGAAAGCCCGACTCATCCCAAAAATAGATATCCGCCTTGTCCCGCTCGGCTTGGCGGGCAATCGCCGGGTAGGTTTCTCGCTGCCAGCACGCAATCGCCTCAGGGTCACGCTGATAGGCGCGCTGCAG
>PLYQ01000244.1 GCA_003153415.1 Rhodospirillales bacterium
TGATGCCGACGCCGAGCGGCTTCAGTTCGCTCACTGCCTCGAAAACTTCGACATCGAAACCGGCTCGCGCGAGGCACATCGCGGCCGTGAGGCCGCCGATGCCGGCGCCAGCAATGACGATCTTCATCGGACAATCAGGGGTCGCGGCTCAATCCGCGATAGAGCAGGGCGGCCTGATAGGCAGCCCAGCGCTCGCCGAAGGTATCGCCGAGCTCGCGCAGATATGACCAGCTGTAGATGCCGGTGTCGTGCTTGTCGTCGAAGGTGATGCGGATGGCGTAGTGGCCGACCGGCTCGACGTTCTCAATCCGGACGTGGCGGCGGCCGCTCACGATCTTCTTCTGGCTGGGCCCATGACCCTGCACTTCGGCCGACGGGCTCTCGACCCGCAGATACTCGGCTGACAGCGAGGAGGTCTTGCCATCGGAGAATTCGACCTCGAGTCGGCCTTCCGCCTTGAAGACGCGCAGCTCGGTCGGCCACGGCGCATCAGGCTTCTCGTAGCTGCCGCCGTCGGGCGCCGCCTTGGGGAAGCTGTCGGTGCTCACGGCACATCCCGGAGCGTGCGCGCTTCGCTCACCAGCATGATCGGAATACCGTCGCGGATCGGATAGGCGAGGCCTGCCTTGCGGCTGATCAGCTCGCCGGCCGCCGCGTCATATTCCAGCGGGCCGTGCGTCGCCGGGCAGACGAGAATCTCCAGCAGCTTCGGATCGACGCCGGAGCGGCGCGTGGCAGCAGGTTCGTCCGGGGGAGGACTCATGACGTCCTCTATAGCATGCCCTCAGTTGGCCCGCTGCGGCGTCGACTCGGGCGGCTGGCCAAAGGCGCCCATTTCGAGGAAGGCGATCAGGAGCTTGGCGCGCGCCGAAGTGTCGGCGGCCTCCAGCAGGGCCTGCTTCTCGGCCGGCCCGAACGGCAGGACCATCGACAGCGAGGTCACTAGGTTGCTGTCGGCCGCCTGCTTCACGGCATCCCAGTCGGTCGACAGGCTGCGGGCCTTGAAGAAGGTGCCAAGCGCCGCCATCAGGCGCTCGCGGTCGATCTCGACCAGCTCGTCGGCCTGGTCGAGATCGGCGCGATAGGGCGAGAACAGCGAGGTGACGCGGCGATAGCCGCCCTGTGCCGTCTCCAGTTCGCGCCCGATCTCGAAACGGCAGACGCCGCTCAAGGCGAGCAGCAAGCGGCCATCCTCGGTCTCGTTGAAGCTCACGATGCGCCCGGCGCAGCCAACCTTGTGGATCCGGGGCTTGCCGTCGTCGGTCGGCAGTCCGTCGCCGGCGTAACCACCAGGCTGCATAGGCTGCACCATGCCGATCAGGCGGGGACCGGCCAGGGCGTCGAACACCATGGCGAGGTAGCGCGGCTCGAAGACGTTGAGCGGCAGCTTGCCGCCCGGCATCAGCAGCACGCCCGACAGCGGAAAGATCGGCAGCGTCTCAGGCAGTTGCTCGAAGCCCGGGTCGAATGGATTGCGCCCAGGAGCGCGATCGCTCATGAGAACAGGATGGTCGACAGCCGTTTGCGGCCGTCGACGGCGAGTGGATCGGTGAAGCCCAGCGCCTCGAAGAACTTCAGGAGTTGCGCGCGGGCGGCCGCCTCGTTCCAGTTGCGGTCGGCCTTGATCATGGCGAGCAGCTCGTCGATTGCCTCCTGGCGTGCGCCGCCCGCCCAATAGGCCAGCGCCAGATCGAGGCGGGTCTGGAAATCCTTCGGGTCGGCGGCGGCCTTGGCCTTGAGATCGTCGACCGGTCCCGCTGCCTTGGCCTGCTCGGCGAGATCGATCGCCGCTTGGGCTGCCACCGCATCGGCGTGGTTCTTTTCCTTAGGTGGGATCTGGCCCAGCAGCTCTCTGGCCTGCTCCGGGTCGCCGTTCTCGACGTGATAGCGCGCGAGGCCCGCGAGCGCCGTCACGTTGGTCGGCTCAACGCCCAGGATCTCGCTGTAGATCTGCGCTGCCGTCGTGGTGTCGTTCTGCGCCATCGCGGCCTTGGCTTGCACCAGAAGCTCGGCGAGCTCGTTGCCCGCGCCGCCCGCCGCGCCGCCGCTCGCCTGGACCAGCTTGTCGACGAAGGCCTGGACCTGGCTCTCCGGCACCGCGCCCATGAAGCCATCGACCGGACGGCCGCCGAAGAAGGCATAGACCGCCGGGATCGACTGGATGCGCAGCTGCTGCGCCAGCATCTGGTTCTTGTCGATGTCGATCTTGACTAGCTTCACTGCGCCGTTGGCAGCGCGCACGACCTTCTCGATGATCGGCTGCAGGGTCTTGCACGGGCCGCACCACGGCGCCCAGAAATCGACGATCACCGGCACCGTGCGCGAGGCTTCGAGCACATCCTTGGCGAACTTGTTCTGGTCGCTGTCCTTGACGAGATCGGCGGGGGCAGCCTGCGGCGCGGCGCCCTTCAGCATCGTTTCCATAAGCCCTCAGGGAAGATTTTCGAGTCGTCCGCAATGTGGCCCCCGCCCCCGCATGACGCAAGGGGGCGGGGGCTGCGCCGGCCTGGGGGGCCGACGCGGGGGACCGATCAGCGCCAAAGATCAGCGCAAATCAACGGTCGTCGACCTTGGCCACGATGCGGTGAACCTGATCTGGCGTGAAAACCGGAACCGAACAGGCGCCGTTGGCGCAGGCGAAGGCGGCAGCTTCGGGCATTTCCGGATAGTCGATGTCGGCCGCCGGCAGCGGCCCCTCGCGGCGGTCGAACCATTCGATGCGCAGATACCGCGTCGGATAGGCACGGGCCGCGACATAAAGCGCCTGCGCAGCCGGATCGTCCCTGCTGCCGACAATGGTCACATGGGCGGGTTCGCGGCCAAGCTCGCGATCGGCGAGCAGGGCTCCCGGCACCACGAGATCGTCTTCGGCAAGCGCGATCAGAAAGCTCATGCCGTGTTCGGCGGCGGTGCGGAAGGCCGGTTTCGCGGTGTTGCGCGCCAGCAGATTGAACAGGCGCACGGCTGCCACGTTCTCGTCGAGCTGCTTCACCGGCTTGGCCAGCACGCCCTTCGCGCCCGGGTCGGGCTGGCACACCATGTAGCCTCCAGCGGGATCACGGTGATCGCGGGCTATAACCTCGGCCAGTTCGACGGCAATGTTGAGATAGCGGCGCTCGGCGGTGCTGCGATAGAGCGCGAGCGCCGCCTCGGCCATGGCGAGCGTGTCGCCGAGATGGGTGTCGTCGTCCGTCGCCCGGGCATGGCCCAAGCCGCCGTTCGGCGCGCGTCGGCTGGCCAGCGTCCAGTCGAAGGCGCGCCGCGACGCGTCCAGCAGATCACGGTCGCCAGTGACGTCGTAGAGCGCGGCGAGGCTGGCGATCGCCCAGCCATTCTCGCGGGCGTAGGCGTTGCGGTCGATCGGCGGCTGCGCGCCGGCGCGGCGGGCGGCATCGGTCTTGGCGTAGAAGACGTCGCCGTGCTCGGCTGGGCCGGCGTCGGCATCCTGACTCGTATAGAATGCACCGCTGGGAGCGCGCATGAAATCCATCAGCCAGCCGCCGATATCGCGCGCGGCGGCCAAATCGGCGGGATCGTGGCCGATCTCATACGCCAGCACATAGGCGCGCATGGCATCGCGCTGGATGTTCAGCAGCTTCTCGTAGTGCGGGCCCGACCAGTCGAGCTTGTCGGAATACTGGAACATGCCGCCCCACACCGGATCGATCAGACGCCGCGCGCCGGCCAGTGTCTTGGCCGAGACCTCGCGCCACACGCCGGGCTGGGCGTTGCGTTGCAGTGGGCGGCTGCGCTCGAGCGTCCATTCGACGGTGTCGCCCTGGATGAAGCGATGGGTGTTGCCGAAGCCACCATGCTCCTTGTCGTAGCCTTTAAGCAGCAGCGCCTCGGTCTTGGCACGGCGATCGGCAGAAAGCGCGACGGCATTGGGATCGACCTCGGCANNAGCTCGGGCGGGATGTAGCCGCGGCGCTTGAAGATCTCGTTGCCGTCCTTGTCGAGCATGATGGTGGCAGGCCAGCCCCAGCTCTCGTAGCGGTAGGAGAGGGCCGGGTCGGCGTCCTGGTCGACACGCACGGGGATAAACTTCTCGAGGATCGCTTTCTGGATGGCCGGGTCCTTGTAGGTCGTGCCTTCCATGACGTGGCACCAGTGACACCACACCGCCGCCATATGCAGCAGGATGTACTTGTTCTCGCGGCCGGCGCGGTCGAGCAGCGCCGGGTCCCATTTCTGCCAGGGCAGCGACGGCGTCTCGGCGTGAACAGGGCCGGCCCAGACAAGCAGGATAAGGGCGAGGAGACGTCGCATGCCCTATCTACGCCGGCGGGTCAGGTGCGGATTTGGTACTTCATCAATTCGTTACCGAGCCGTCCGGTCAGGAACAGGCCGCACATGCGATAGTCGCTGGTCAGCGACCACAGCGGCGCCTCGAAGGTCGCGGGCCGGTTCTTCTCGATGAAGAAATGACCGAACCAGGCCGGGCCATAGCCCAGGAACGGCACGGCCAGGAGCCACCACCAATGCGGGGTCGCCACCGCCCACACCAGCACAACGGCCGATCCTATCGTGCCGAAATAGTGCACCGCGCGGGTCGAGGGCTTGGCGTGTTCCCTGAGATAGAACGGCCAGAAGTCGGCGTAGGTCTCGAAGCGCGCAGCCATTCCCTATTCTACCCCAAAGCGCCGGACTTTTTCAGCGCCGCGATCTCAGCCTCGTTGTAGGCCAGCTCGCGCAGGATCTCCTCGGAATGCTGGCCGACCGCGGCCGGCGGACCGGAGATCCTCGGCGTGGCGAAGCCCAGCCTGATCGGATTGTTGACCGTGCGCGGCACCTCGGGGTTGGTCGTGTCGGCGAAGATGCCGGCATGTTTGGCCTGCTCGTCGTCGATCACGTCAACCAGCCGGCCGATCACGCCGAACGGAATGCCGGTTGCCGACAAGGCACTCTCCCATTCGGCGTAGGTCCTCGAGGCGAAGACCGGCATCAGCTCCTGCACGAGGTCGAGCGCGCGCGCCTTGCGCTCCTCGCGATCGGTGAAGCGCGGATCGCTGGCGAGGTCGGGCCGGCCGATGACGGCGCACAGCGTTTCCCATAGCCGGTCGTCGCGCACGACCAGCAACTGCAGCCAGCGGTCGTCCTTGGTGCGGTAGAGGTTGGTCAGCGCGTTGCGCGGCTTGTCGGGCGGCTGGCGCGGCAGCAGCTTGGCGCCGACCGCCACGCCCGCTGCATTGGTACCGTTGGCCCACACGCCGTTGGCATAGAGCGAGGTGCCGACCCAGCAGCCCTTGCCGGTCCGGTCGCGCTGGCGCAGGCCGAGCAGGATCGCGGCCACCAAGGTCATCGCCGTCGCGCGGTCGCCCTGTGCGGGCAGCGACAGGCCGGGCGCGCCGCCCTCGTAGCGCGCCGAATCGAGAATGCCGGAACGGCCGAAATAGGCCGTGACGTCGAAGCCCGGCCGGTCGCGATCGGGACCGGTTTCGCCATATCCGGTGAGCGAGCAGTAGACCAGCCGGGGATTGATCGGCTCCATGTCCTCCCAGCGCAGCCGCAACCGCTCGCGCGTTCGCGGCGGGAAATTGGCGATCATCACATCGGCGCGCTGGACGAGCTTTTCGAGGATGGGACGAGCGTTCTCGTTCTTGAGGTCGAGCGCGATCGAGCGCTTGAGGCGGCCGTCGAGTTGCCAGGGAAAGTTCCGGTCGCCCTTCGGATAGTTGGCGCTCTTGTAGTTGTGTCGATGCGGATCGCCTTCACCGGGCGGCTCGATCTTGATCACGTCGGCGCCGTAGTCGGCCAGCGCCACCGCCGCTGCCGGGGCGGCGATGAAGGAGCTGATATCGAGCACCACCAGCCCGGCAAGCGGCAGCGGCTCGTTCATTTCACCGCGCCGCTTGTCTTGAGCGCGGCGATCTCCTGCGCACTCAACCCCGCCTCGCGCAGGATCTCCTCGCTGTGCTGGCCGAGCGCCGGTGCCGGATGCGCGATCCTCTGCTCGGCGAAGCTCAATCGAACGGGATTGGCCAGCGTGCGCGACATGTCGGGGATCGCCGTCTCGACAATGGCGCCGCAGGCGACGGCCTGCTGGTCGTCCGGCACATCCTGCGGCCGGCTGATCACGCCAAAGGTGACGCCGCGGCCGGCCAGCGCCTCGCGCCAATGCTCGTAGGGGTTCCGGGCAAATGTCTCACGCAGGATGGTCGCGAGTTCGGCCGAGCGGCTACGCCGGTCGGGCTGGGTGGCGAAGCGCGGGTCGTCGATCAGCTCGGGATGCTCCACCGCCTTGCAAAGCGGCGCCCACAACTTGTCTTCGCGCACGATGGTGAGCTGCAGCCAGCGGTCGTCCGACGTGCGGTAGATGTTGCCCAGCGCCGAGCGCGGCCGCTCGGGCGGCGGGCGGTGCTCGAGGAAGGCGCCAACCAGGGCGGCTTGCGCGACGACGCCGCACGCCCAAAGGCCGTTGCCGAGCAGCGAGGTGCCGACCCACGATCCTTCGCCGGTCTTCATGCGATGAATCAGGGCCATCAGGATGGACGAGACCAGCGCCATTGCCGTCGCACGGTCGCCCTGCGCCGGGCCTGGTACGCCGGGCGGGCCGCCTTCGTAACGCTGGGCCTCGAGCAGGCCGGAGCGGGCGAAGTAAGCCGTCGCGTCGAAGCCCGGCCGGTCGCGGTCGGGCCCCGCTTCGCCGTAACCGGTGAGCGAGGCATAGATCAGCTTGGGATTGACCGCCCTGGCGTCGTCGTAGGTGAGGCGAAGCTTGTCGCGCACCGGCGGCGGGAAATTGCAGATCAGGATGTCGGATGTGGCGATCAGCCGGTCGAGGGCGGCGCGGGCTTCCGGCTTCTTGAGGTCGAGCACCAGCGAGCGCTTGTTGCGCGAGTCCATCTGCCAGGGATAGTTGACCGGCGCTTTCGGATAGTTCGACGAGTCGTGCATGATCGTTCGGTTGGGATCGCCGTCCGGCCCCTCGATCTTGATCACGTCGGCGCCCCAGTCGCCCAGAACGACGGCGGCAGCCGGCGCTGCGATGAACGAACTGATATCGAGCACGCGCAAACCTGCCATCGGCAGGGCAGACTCGGTCATTGGTGGCCCTCGAAAACTCGTCGCCGATTAAGGGCGCGGCCCTCTGGCCTCCGTCAAGTCCGGCCGTTAGCGTGGGTTCCGGCAGGCAGGGGGAAGTCGATGGCGGCAGGCAAGCGCAAACCCAATTTCCTGATCGTCCTGATCGACGATCTCCGGTTCGACGAGCTGGGGATCTGCGGCCATCCCTACATGAAGACGCCGCACATCGACCGCATCGGCCACGAGGGGGCGATGTTCACTTCGGCGTTCCATCCGACGCCGCTCTGCTCGCCCAATCGTGCCTCGATCGTCACCGGCCAGTACGCCAGCCGCCACGGCATCATCGACAATGTGGCGCGCGACGCCCACAGCCATCGCCTGCCCAACTATCACGTCACCCTGCAGCGGCTGGGCTACGAGACCGCCCATGTCGGCAAGTGGCACATGGGCAATTCCGGCGGACCGCGACCGGGCTACGACCGCTGGGTGAGTTTCCCCGGTCACGGCTCGATCGTCGATCCGATCCTCAACATCGATGGCGATGAGCGGAAGTATCAGGGCTACATCACCGATCTTTTGAACGGGCATGCTGTCGACTTCCTGCGCCAGAAACGCGACAAGCCCTTCGCATTGTTCTTCGCCCATAAGGCCGTGCACCCCGACGCCTACCAGGCGGCCGACGGGACGATCGATTTCACCAACGGCGGTTACCGACCCGCGCCGCGCCATGTAGATCTCTACAGGGGCGAACACTTCCAGCGCCGACCCAATGCCTTGCCAGTCGCCGAGGTGGTGAAGGACAAGCCGGCCTGGAAGGAAGCCCACGAGCTGCGGGTCAACGAAGTCTCGCGCAAGCTGCTCGACGGCATTCTCGCTGGCACCGACGAGGAGATCAGGCTGCGTGCCGCCATGATGGCCTCGGTCGACGAGGGCATGGGCGACGTCTTCAAGGCGCTCGAGGAGACCGGCCAGCTCGACAACACCTTCATCCTGTTCCTGGGCGATAACGGCTATTTCTTCGGCGAGCACGGTCTCGGGCCCGAGCGCCGTTTCGCTTACGAGGAGGGCATCAAGTCGCCGTTCCTGATCCGCTACCCCGCCTGGTTCAAGCCGGGCACGCTGAACGATGATCTAGTGGCGACGATCGACATCGCGCCGACCGTGATTGATCTTGCCGGCGGCAAGGGTGCGGATTTCGAAACCAAGCAGGGCCTATCGCTACGGCCCCTCTCTTCCAAGGGGGCGGCGAAAGGCAATAAGCCCAAGAGCTGGCGTAAGTCATTCATGTGCGAGTATTTCAGCGAGAACGCCATGCCGTGGCTGATCGGCATGAGCTACAAGGCGATCCGCACCAAGCGTCACAAATACATTCACTGGACGCAGAAATCGCTCGATGGCGTGGAGTGCGACGAACTCTACGATCTCAAGAAGGATCCGTACGAGATGCGCAATCTCGTTGCGAAAAAATCCGAGAAGGCGACGGTGAAGCGCCTGCGCAGGGGACTGGCCAAGCTAGTGGCGGAATCAGTCGGGCTCTAAACGGCGGAGGCAGTCATGACCTTGATGCGTCGGAGTGTTGTTACGGGCGGACTCGCCATGGCCGCGGGCGGCGCAAGCGCACAGCAATGGCCTAGCCGCTCAATTCGCCTGATTTGCCCTTACGCGCCCGGCGCCACCGGCGACATCGGGGCTCGGCTGTACGGCGAGGAGCTCGGCAAGGCGCTTGGCCAGACCGTGGTGGTCGACAATAAGACCGGTGCGGGTGGCACCGTCGCCACGGCTGAGATCGCGCGGTCGGTGCCGGACGGCCATACGCTCGGCGTCATGGCGCAGGGCACGCTAGTCTACGACATGGGACTCTACAAGACCCCAGGCTACGACCCGTTCAAAGATCTGGTCGTGCTGTCGATCAACTTCTCGGTAGCCAACGTGCTGATCGTTCATCCGTCGAACCCGGCGAACACCGTGGCGGATGTGGTCGCCCAAGCGAAGGCGAAGGGCGGCGAGTTCACCTTTGCGTCGGGCGGCGTCGGCACCAGCCATCACATGTCGGGCGTGCTGCTCGAGATGCGCAGCGGCGCGAAGATGACTCACGTGCCCTATCGCGCGACGCCCGCCGCCATACAGGCAGTCGTCAACGGCGAGGTGGCGATGGGCATGTTCAACATGCCGACCGTCGTCGGCCTGATCCGGTCGGGCAAGCTCAAGGCGCTCGCGGTGACCGGCGAGCGCCGGTCGGAGCTATTCCCCGAACTGCCAACCATGAAGGAGTCGGGTTTCAGCGATTTCGTGGTCGACACCTGGCTGGGCTTCTGCGGCCCGGCCGGCTTGCCCCAGCCGGTGGTCACGAGGCTCAATGCCGAGTTCAACCGCATCACCGAGCTGCCCGAGATGCGCAAGAAGTTCCTGGAGCAGGGCATGTCCGCTTGGCCGGCACGCACGCCCGAGCAGGCCTTGGAGTACGTGCACGACGACTCGGCCTTCTGGCTGCCGATCATCAAGCAATCGGGCGCCACGGCAGGCTAGGCGGCGCCTTTCTTGCCAAAGGGCGGGGTTGCGCGTATTTCCCCGCCCCCATGGGATACAGAGTCGCCGTCGTCGGCGCGACCGGCAATGTCGGTCGCGAAATGCTGCAGATCCTGGCCGAGAGAAATTTCCCGGCCGATGACGCCGTTGCGCTGGCTTCCGCGCGCTCGGTCGGCAAGCAGATTTCGTTCGGCGAGAAAACCGTTCTGAAGGTCCAGGACCTCGCCAAGTTCGACTTCAAGGGCATCGACATCG
>PLYQ01000056.1 GCA_003153415.1 Rhodospirillales bacterium
GCAGGGTGACCTTCACCTTGTCGCCTTCCTCGATGAAGCGCTTCATGGCGCGCATCTTCACTTCATAATCGTGGTCGTCGATGTTGGGGCGCATCTTGATCTCTTTGACCTCGATGACCTTCTGGTGCTTGCGCGCCTCGTGCGCCTTCTTCTGCGCTTCGTATTTGTATTTGCCGTAATCGGAGATCTTGGCGACTGGCGGCACGGCGTTGGGCGAGATCTCGATCAGGTCGAGACTGGCCTCCTCGGCCATTTCCAACGCTTCACGGGAACTGACGACTCCGACCATCTCGCCGTTTTCGTCGATCAGTCGGACTTGCGGCGCTTTGATCTCGCCGTTGACGCGCGGACCCTCGCGGGTGGGCGCGCTTTGTTGGGCAGGTCGGGCTATGGCTAAAGTCTCCCTCGTTGAAGCCCCGTGACAGGGCGGAATGTGAGTCCGCGGCCGCTCTAAAAGGGCGGCCGGGCCCCTGTTGAAAGTGTAGTGACGGCGGCCCCAAGTTCAAGGACCTCCTGCTTGTCCGATCCGAGGCGGCGGACCGCCACCGTGCGGCCTTCCATATCGCGCCGGCCGACCGCCACAATCAGCGGCACGTGCGCCAGCGAGTGCTCGCGGACCTTGTAGTTGATCTTCTCGTTGCGCAGATCCGTCTCGACCCGCATGCCGGCGGCGCGCAGTTTCGTCGCGATCTCGTTGGCATAGCTGTCGGCGTCATTGACGATCGTGACCACCACTGCTTGCGTCGGCGCCAGCCAGAGCGGGAAACGGCCGGCATAGTGCTCGATCAGCACGCCGATCATGCGCTCGAAGCTGCCGAAGATGGCACGGTGCAACATCACTGGAACCTTGCGCGCGCCGTCCTCGGCGACATAGCTCGCGCCGAGCCGCTCGGGCAGCATGAAGTCGACCTGCAGCGTGCCGCATTGCCAATCGCGGCCGATGGCGTCGCGCAGCACGAATTCCAGCTTGGGCCCGTAGAACGCGCCTTCGCCAGGATTGAGGATGAGGTCGAGCCCGGCGGCCTTGGACGCCGATTTCAGCGCCTCCTCGGCCTGGTCCCAGATGGCGTCGGAGCCGATGCGCACCGCAGGGCGGTCGGAGAACTTCACGAAGTACTCGAACCCCAGGTCGCGATAGACCTCACCCAGCAACTTGCAGAAACGGATCGTCTCGCTCTCGATCTGCTCCTCGTTGCAGAAGATGTGGGCGTCGTCCTGGGTGAAGGCACGCACCCGCAGGATGCCGTGCAGCGCTCCCGACGGTTCGAAGCGGTGGCAAGAGCCCATCTCGGCCAGGCGCAGCGGCAGCTCGCGATAGCTGCGCAGGCCCTGATTGAAGATCTGGATGTGGCACGGGCAGTTCATTGGCTTCAGCGCAAAGATGCGCTGCGCCGGATCGGCGATGAACTCGCGCAGGCCGTCCTCGTTCTCGCTGAGATACATGTTCTCGCGGAACTTCTCCCAGTGGCCCGACGCTTCCCAGAGTCTGCGGTCGTTGAGCTGCGGCGTCTTCACTTCGACATAGCCGCCGGCCTCGAGCTTGCGCCGGAGATAGCTCTCGAGCGTGCGCCAGAAGGTCCAGCCCTTGGGATGCCAGTAGACCATGCCGGCCGCGTCTTCCTGCTGGTGGAAGAGGCCCATCTCGCGACCGATCTTGCGATGGTCGCGCTTCTCGGCCTCCTCGATGCGGTGCAGGTAATCCTTGAGGTCCTTATCGGAGAAGAAGACCGTGCCGTAGACGCGCTGGAGCTGGGCGTTCTTAGCGTCGCCGCGCCAGTAGGCGCCCGATACTTTCGTCAACTTGAACGCCTTGCCGAGCTTGCCCGTCGAGGGCAGGTGCGGGCCGAGACACATGTCGAGCCAATCGCCCTGTTTGTAGACCGAAATGATCTCGTCCCTGGGCAGTTCGTCCGCCCATTCGGCCTTGAACTTTTCGCCGTGCTGGACGAAGTACTCCTTGATACGAGCTCGGTCCCATACTTCGCGCGTGATCGGCAAGTTGCGGTCGACGATCTCCGCCATCCGTTGCTCGATCTTGGCAAAGTCTTCCGGCGAGAATGGCTCGGCGCGCACGAAGTCGTAATAGAAGCCATCGTCCGTCGAGGGGCCAAAAGTGATCTGCGTGCCGGGGTAGAGTTCCTGCACCGCCTGCGCCAGCACGTGCGCTGCGTCGTGGCGCAGGAGTTCCAACGCCTCGGGGTCGCGCGACGTCACGATGCCGATTTTGGCGTCATGATCCACGACATGGGAGAGGTCGACCATCTTGCCGTCGACACGCAGCGCAAGGGCTGCCTTGGCGAGGCCCGGTCCGATGGCCGCTGCGATCGCAGCACCGCTCACCGGTTTGTCGAATGACCGGACCGAACCGTCCGGCAGGGAAACATTGATCATTGTAGCCACCATGAAAGAGTCCGGACACGACTTGTCGACCGACGCGGGGCGTCGGGGGACAAAGGCCGGGAAGCGGCACGAGTGCGCGCGCCCGGCCGAATCAAGTTCGGAAGGTGGTCAGTTTCGCCGGAAAGCTGGAAATCAGCCGATCCATAGGCCCGGAGATAGTTGTGGCGGCAGCCTGAGTCAAGTTGGGGCGGGGGATGCCCTCAGTTCCGGGTGCCGCTCAAACGGAAGGGAATCGTCATCCCCTCGCGCTGGTAGGAGCCGGTCAGCGCATTGCCACCCCTGGTCTCGATCCGGAAATTGCCCTTCATGGGAAAATCCGAGGTGTCGTCCGGCAGGGCCCAGTGGCCGACCCAGACGTTCTGGTCGACGCCCACAGCGCCCTGAAGGACGGCGGTAGACCGCTTCATCTCCCAGTAACCGGCAAGACCGCTGCCGTCGGCGGTATTCTTGACCTCGATGGTGAGCATCCCGTGGCACGGGCAGTTGGCGTCAACCGGGCCATCCCAGGTGAGCTTCCAGGTTCCCAGGAAGTCCTGCGCATTGCCCGTCGGCGGGCCTATCGACGACCAGTCCGGCCCGCCGGCAGGCGGACGGGCGACCTGGCCATGGACCGTGGCGTCGATGGCGCTGACTGCGAGAAGGAGAACAGCGAGAAGCGAGCAGCGGTGTTCCGACATCATCAAGCTCCCCTTTTCAGTCCGACAGCCGTTCGTAGAGCCGAAGCAACTGCTGGTTCGATTGTGCCAGACTGTAGCGGCCGCGCACCTGTTCTTGGGCGGCGCGGGCCAGTTCGGCGCGGCGTTGGGCCGAAAGCGACAGCGCCTCGTCGAGTGCGGCGGCGAGCGCGGCGGCGTCGCCTGCCGGCGCCAGCCAGCCGGTGACGCCGGGGAGCACGGCTTCGGCCGCACCTCCGCCATCCTCGGCCACCACCGGCCGGCCCATCGCCTGGGCTTCGATCAGGGTACGGCTAAAACCCTGCTCGGCGCCGCCGGTTGCCACCACGACGTCGGCCAGCATGTAGGCCGCCGGCATATCCTCAACATAGGGGCCGATCTGCATGCGACCATAGAGGGCCGCCGCCTCGATCGCGCGCTCGAGTTCCTTCTCGAACGGCGTCGGTACGCCGGTCGATCCCAGCAAGAGGCAGTACACATCGATGCGCTGCAGCCGCTTGATGGCGTCGATCAGGATCTTCTGGCCGTGATCCTCGTTGAAGCGTGCCGGACAGAGCACGACGTGGCTGCCGTCGGGCACCCGCAGTTCGCCGGCCAGCCGGATCACGCGGTCGGCCCGCACGATGGCGGGGTCGAAGCGATCGAAATTGATGCCGGGCGCAATGGTCTCCAGCTGATCGGCAAGTGCCGGGAAGCGCTGCAGGAGGTCGCGCGCGACATGATCGGACACGGCGATCAAGCCTGATGCGCGCGACTGGCGACGCTCGATGAGGCGGCCCATCAGGTCGGTCGCGACGAAAGGCCGGTGCAGGGTGGCGATCCAGTTGACCTCGAGGCGGCGGGCAAGCGCGTTGGCGATCCAGGCGGTGGCGGGCGAGCGTGACTGGATAAGGCCGACGTTGGCGTCGCGCAGACTGGTGGCGAGTCGGCCCGGCAGGCTGAGCCGCGCCCACACCGGATGCTGCCTGTCGGGAAGCTCGAGATGGCTAGCGCGCAGGCGCAACAGGTCGGGCACCATGGCGCCACCCGGGGAGGCCACGATGGCCGTGCCGCCGGCCGCGATCACCGCCTGGGCGGCATCGAGCGTGGCGCGCGCCAAGCCGCCGCCGGCCAGCGTTGGAACGATCTGCAGAAGCGTCGGGGCGGACACGTGAAGTTGGCAGTTGGTTTGTGGTTGTGGCAGGTAACACGCCATGAGCGAGGAGGATAGAGTCCAGCGTCTGCCGCGGCCCGACGGCAACACCGTGGCCTACGCCAAGACCGATGGCCGCGCACCCACGGTGGTGTTCCTCGGCGGCTTTCGTTCCGACATGACGGGCACCAAGGCGCTCGCCCTCGAAGCCTGGGCGCAGACGGCCGGCCGCGCCTTCCTGCGCTTCGACTATCTCGGCCACGGCCAGTCGTCGGGTCGCTTCGAGGACGGCACGATCGGCCGCTGGCTCGACGACTCGCTCGCCGCCGTCGATTCGCTCACGGCCGGCAAGCTCGTCCTCGTCGGCTCGAGCATGGGCGGGTGGTTGTCGCTGCTGGTGGCGCGCGCGCGACCGGAACGGCTGGCCGGTCTGGTGCTGATCGCGGCGGCTCCCGATTTCACCGAGCGCATGCTGCTCAAGGGCCTGTCGGCGGAGGATCGGGTCCGGCTCGAGCGCGACGGACGGCTCGAACGGCCGTCGCAATATTCCCCCGAGCCCTCGGTCTTCACCTGGAAGCTGATCGAGGAGGGGCGCAAGCATCTTCTGCTCGACAAGAAGCTTGTGCTGCCCTGTCCTGTGCGGCTGTTGCACGGGCAGAGCGACCCCGATGTGCCGTGGGAATACTCGCTGCAGATTGCGCGGCATCTCGAGGCGCCGGAAGTGGTCACCACCTTCGTCAAGGGCGGCGATCACCGTCTTAGCACGCCGGCCGACATCGCCCGCCTTGTTGCCACAGTCGAGGAGCTGGCTGGTTAGCATGCCGTTGCTCCATCGTCTGGCGCCGCTCCTGCTGCTTGCGCTCTCGGTCGCTTCGCCTGTCGCGGCCCAGGGTCTCGGGCCGTTGGCAGGTTCGCCCGACCATCTGCAGCGCTATACCGAGTGCATGAAACTTGCGCGCACGGAGCCGTTGAAGGCACTCCCCGCTGCCGAAAAGTGGATGGCCGAAGGCGGCGGCTTGGGCGCGCGCCATTGCGTGGCGCTCGCCATGTTCGAGGCGGGCAAGCACGTCCAGGCGGCGACCCAGTTCGAGGCGATTGCCCGCGACATGGCCCAGGAGCGCCCGGGCCTGCGCGCCGAATTGTGGGCCCAGGCGGGCCAGGCCTGGATGGAGGCGGGGCAGGCGGAGAACGCCGCGGCGGCGCAAAGCCGGGCGCTCGAGCTCAAGACCAACGACCCCGATCTGTGGGTCGATCGCGGTCTCAGCTATGCCGCCATGCGCGCTTGGCCGCGCGCCATTTCCGATTTCGACAATGCTCTCATCATGCGTCCCAAGGATGTCGAGATTCTGGTGCTGCGGGCCGCCGCCTGGCGCAATTCAGGCAATCCTGTGCGCGCGCAGAACGACGCGGAAAGCGCGCTCAAGATCGCGCCGGAGCATTCCGAGGCGCTGCTCGAACGCGGCTTTGCCTCCCTGGCGCGCGGTGACAAGTCCGTGGCCAGCGCCGATTTCACCAAGGTGCTGGGGCTCGTGCCACCCGGCTCCGACGCCGCCCGGCGGGCCGAAGCCGGCCTGCGCGGCGAGCAGCCCGGCGCCGCTGCTCCGGCACCTCCCCCCGCGACTGTGAAGGGCGGGGGGAAGCGGTAGCGTCGTTCGAACCTCTCATGTAAGACCCCAAGCAATGCCTCGATTCATCATTTCAATCGCGCTCCTGTTCATTGTCGGATCGGCGTTTGCCCAGACGCCTCCTGCCAATAGTCCGGCGCAGCCGCAGCCGCCGTCGGCCTATTATCCCGCGCCGCCGCCCCTGCAGGCACCGCAGGTCGACCAGGGTGCGCCGCTCAAGGACCTCAGCTCGCCGCTGGTCGACGGCCAGTCCAAGGTGATGCGCACCGCGATCGACTCAGAGACCGAAGCGCAGCTCTTTGCCGGCGCAATCAAGATCGTCTGGGGTCGCTATGCCAAGATCAAGGGCGCCAAGCCGGGCGACGTCGCCGTGACCAAGCAAGGCGCGTTGTGGATCGTAAAGGGCCGGATCGACAGCGTCGCGCCCGGCACCGAGGGCGATTGGGCCGCGATCGACGGCGTGGTCGAGCGCATCGCGGCGGGCCACGTGCAGGTCCGCGGCGAAGTCGCCTTCCGCGTCGCCAAGGTCCAGAAGGGCACGCCGTGCAAGGTCGCCGGCACGCTCAACTTTCGCCGCTCCGGCAAGTCGCAGGTCTGGCGCCTGGCCGAGGGCGACAATCCCTGCGACGGCACGCAGGAGCTGTTCGACCTCGTCTACGAAAAGCCGGTCGAGAAGAAGCCGGTGCCGGCGCAGCCGAAACGCGGCTAATCCCTCATCTTGTCAATTTCATCGCGCGCGAGCTGGTCGGCGCGCTCGTTCTCGGGGTGGCCGCTGTGGCCCTTCACCCAGATCCATTCGACCTGATGGCCGTTGCGCGCCTCGTCGAGTCGCTGCCAGAGCTCGACGTTCTTCACCGGCTTCTTGTCGGCGGTCCGCCAGCCGTTTTTCTTCCAGCCGTGGATCCATCTGGTCGCGCCCTCGAGGACATATTTGCTGTCGGTATGGAGCTTCACCCGACACGGCCGTTTCAGGGCCTCGAGAGCTGAGATCGCGGCCATCAGTTCCATGCGGTTGTTGGTGGTGTCGGGATCGCCGCCCGAAAGCTCACGCTCGCGACCGCTCACCCTTAGGATCGCCCCCCAGCCGCCCGGACCGGGATTGCCGCTGCAGGCGCCGTCGGTGAAGATTTCGACGTCGGACTTTTCGCTCACAACCCGTAATCCGCGAGCGACGTCGTGCCCCGGTGAAACCGCAGGTAGGCAAGGTACTCCAGCGGATCCTTGCGCTTCACCAGCGCGTCGGCCGGCGTATGGATCCAGTCGTAGAGACGCGTCAGCAGGAAGCGCAGCGCAGCACCGCGCGCCAGCACCGGCAGCGCCCGGCGCTCGCTGTCGCCCAGCGGCCGGACCTTGTCATAGGCCTGCAGCAGCGCCCGCGCCTTGGTTGTATTGAACGACCGGTCGGGCTCGAAACACCAGGCGTTGAGGCAGATGGCGACGTCGTAGGCCAGCGCGTCGTTGCAGGCGAAGTAGAAGTCGATCAGCCCGGACAGCCTGTCGTTCAGGAAGAACGCGTTGTCAGCGAACAGATCCGCGTGGATCACGCCATCGGGAAGATTCTTCGGCCAATTGGCCTCCAGGAAATCGATTTCCGTCCCGAGCTCGAGCGCCAGTCCCTTGGCCACGCTGTCGGCATGGGCTCGGCTGCCGTCGAACAGCGGCCGCCAGCCGGCGACCGACAACGCGTTGGGACGCCTGAGCGCAAAGTCGCGGCCGGCAAGATGCAGTTCGGCGAGGCCGCAGCCGAGCGGCGCGCAATGCTTCACGGCAATCCGGCGCGGCGACAGGCCGTGCAGGAATGTGGTGATGGCCGCCGGCCGGTCGGCCAGCGTGCGCACGGCGTTGCCGTCGCGGCCGTGGATCGGCTTGGGACAGTTGATGCCGCGCGCTGCCAGATGATCCATCAGGCCGAGGAAGAACGGCAGATCCTTCGGGTGGACGCGTTTTTCGTAGAGCGTCAGGAAGTATTGCCCGGTTGTCGTGGTCAGCAGGTAGTTGGAATTCTCGACGCCTTCGGCCACGCCCTTCAGCGCGTCGGCCTGGCCGATATCGTACTCCGCGAGAAATGCTTCGAGCTCGGCGTCGCCGACTTCCGTGTAGACCGCCATCACGCCACCAGCTGGCGCGGCAGCTTGAAGACGACGCTTTCCTCGGTTGTGCGCACTTCCTCGACCGTGACCTCATAGCGCTCGCGGCAGGCGGCGATCAGCTCGTCGACCAGCAGTTCGGGCGCCGACGCGCCGGCGGTTATGCCGAGCCGCTTGGCGTTGCCCAGCCACTGCCAGTCCATGTCGCCGGCGCGTTGCACGAGTCGCGCCCGGGCGCAGCCGTAGTTGGCCGCCACCTCGACCAGCCGCATCGAATTGGACGAGTTGGGCGCGCCGATCACCACCAGCGCGTCACAGCGTTCGGCGATCGCCTTGACCGCCGCTTGGCGATTGGTGGTGGCGTAGCAGATGTCCTCCATCTTGGGACCCTGGATGGCGGGGAAGCGGCGGCGCAACGCCGCCACGATCTCGATCGTATCGTCGACCGACAGCGTGGTCTGCGTCGCATAGGCGAGATTGAGCCGATCGGGCACGTCGAGCACCTCGGCCTGCGCCACGTCCTCGACCAGCAGCACCGCGCCCGCCGGCAACTGGCCCATCGTGCCGATCACCTCGGGATGGCCGGCGTGGCCGATCAGCACCACGGTGCGGCCGCCGTCGGCATGACGCTCGGCCTCGCGATGGACCTTGGAGACCAGCGGGCAGGTGGCGTCGACAAAGAGAAGATTGCGCCGGCCGGCTTCGGCCGGCACGGACTTGGGTACGCCGTGGGCGGAGAACACCACCGGTCGGTCGTCGGGCACCTCGTCGAGCTCGTCGACGAAGATCGCGCCCTTGGCTTCGAGGTTCTCGACGACGAAGCGGTTGTGCACGATTTCGTGGCGGACATAGACCGGCCGGCCGTAGCGCTCGATGGCGCGCTCGACGATCTGGATGGCGCGGTCGACGCCGGCGCAGAAACCGCGCGGGCTGGCGAGCAGGATCGTGAGCGGCTTCTTGGGTTCGGCCATGAGAAAACAGTTGAGCAGGTGCCGCGTCCGCTCGCTTGCGGGCTTGCGGACCATTGCCTAGACTCCGCGCCGAAGAGATCGTTGGCAACGGATTGGCACGGCACCGTAACAAAGCCGCCGCAACGGGGAAAGCAACATGACCGAGCCGGTTGTCGCGGCCAAAGCGCCCGCAAAAGTGGCGCTGGAGGCGGGCAAGGACTATTGGTGGTGCGCCTGTGGCATGAGCAAAAACCAGCCGTTTTGCGATGGCACGCACAAGGGCAGTGGCTTTACGCCGATGAAGTACAGCCCGGAAAAGTCGGGCGATTTTTGGCTCTGCCAATGCAAGCATTCGGTCAAGAAGCCGCTGTGCGACGGCACGCACAAGACCCTTGCATGACGCGGCGCTGCCTCACCTTCCTGGCGCCTGTCGCGCTGGCTCTGACGCTTGCTTCGTGCGGCCACGGTAACGCTGACCGGATGGAATTCGCTGCGGCCAACTGCCCCGCGGCGATGACCGTGCAGGACGCCTCGCGGCTCACCCGTTTCAAACCGGGGCCGGGCCGCGATCCGCGCGACATCGTCTTCGAGGCATCGCTCGACGGCGCCAACGTGGTCTGCTCGCTCGGCAAGGCACAGATGGATGTCGATGTGGTGCTGCGTGTCGCGGTGAGTGCCGGCCCGTCGGTCGGGACGGGCGTGTCGCGCGTGCCGTATTTCGTGCGCGTGCTCAACTCGAGCGGCATCGTCGTGCAGGGTCAGGAATTCAACGCCGACTTCAAGTTGACGCAATCCAATCCGCGCGGCCTGTCGCAGGAGGAGCTGTCGCTGCGGCTGCCCTACACCGAGGTGTCCCAGGTGCAGGGCTTCCGCATCGCCGTCGGGCTGAAGCCCACGGCCGAAGAACTCGAGTACAATCGTCGGGCGGCGGCGCGGCCATGAGCGCCTACGCCGACCGGCTGGAAGCCCTTGCCGCCGAAGCAGCCGATCGCTGCACCGGCTGCGGCAAATGCTTCGAGGTCTGCCCGACCGCGCGCGAGATCGGCCTCGATGCCGGCGAAGCCAAGCAGCGCGTCGCCGAGCTGTCGGCCCTGACTGAGGGTGGCGGCAAGGCGGCCGACGGTTTGCAGAAATGGCTCAACGCCTGCGACGGCAGCGCCCGCTGCAGCGACGCCTGCCCCGAGGGCATCAACGTTCGCCAATGGGTGACCATCGCCAAGCTGAAGTCGCTCGAGGCGGCGCGGCCGCGCGAGGAGGGCGCCGCCAACGCCGCCGACCGCTTCCGCCACATGGCGCAGGCGGTGCGGCTGCTGGCCAGCATGCAGCTTCCGTCCGAGACGCTGAAGAAGATTCTGGCGCCGGCCGAGAAGCGCACCGCCGAGGTGCTGTTCTATACCGGCTGCAACGTACTGCGCACGCCGCACATCGTCCTCAACGTCATGGACATCCTCGACGCGATGGAACTCGACTTCGACGTCGTCGGCGGCACCGCCCATTGCTGCGGCGTCTATCAATTCCAGGAAGCCGACCTGCCGACCTACGAGCGCATGGGTCACCGCACCTTCCAGCGCTTCGGCCAATCCGGCGCCGCCAAGGTGCTGACCTGGTGCCCGACCTGCACCAAGAATTTCGGTGAACTCGAGAAGGACGTCGAGGAACCGTCGTTCGACTTGGGCCATATCAGCGAATTTCTTGCCGCCAATCTCGAGACACTCAAGACGCGCTTCGTCGGCCAGCAGCCCAAGCGGCGCGTCGTCATCCACGAGCATCTCGGCATCGGCGCGACGCTCGGCAGCATCCGCAAATTGCTCGGCGCCGTGCCTAACCTCGAGCTGATCGAGTTGCCGCAGGATTCCGGATTCTCCTACGCCTGCGGCGGCCAGGCGGCGAAGTTCAAGGACCGCGAGGCCGCGATCCATCGCGCCTTGGCCGAAGGCGCCGTGGCCGCTGGCGCCGACACCATCGTCACCATGTACCATTCCTGCCACCGCGCACTCGCCGGTGCGGAGGCGGCCTATCCGCTGAAGGTCGTGAACTTCACCGACGTGATCGCTGAAGCGTTGGGCCGCGGCGGCCATCCCGACTACTACCGCCTCTACAAGGCCGGCGGCTCGATGGACGAAGCCGTGGCCGCCGCGCGCACCTTCCTGCAGAGCAACGGCGTCCAGGTCGACGAGGCTTCGGTGCAGTCGCTCACCGCCGACATCTTCAACGAGACGGGGCTGCCCGGTTCACGCGAGGCTTTCCGCGACGCGTTCACCGCGCTCGCGCGCGAAAGGTAGGGTCGCCATGCGATGCTTACAGCTGAGCTTGCTCGTCACCGCGCTGGCCCTGTCGGCTTGCGTTACGTCGGCACCTCCCCAGCAGGACCTCACCCGGTTCAACGGTCAACCCATTCAGACCGTCATCGCCAAGCTCGGCCAGGCCGACTCCCAGCAGGCGGGTCCGGGCGGGACGACCTATGTCTGGACGACGGAGACTCCGGTGAACATGCCGGAGACGCGGACCACGATGGAATACTCGACGGGCCGGCCTAACCCGGTCGAGACCACTGTCTTCGTGATGAAGAATCAGCCCTGCACCTTGCGTGTGACCGCCGACGCCGCCGGCGTCATCTCTGCCGCTGAGCAGGATGGCACCTATGCGGCGTGCGGCACCTTCGCGTCGAAACTCTCGGGCCAAAGATAGCGTCGATCGTCACTTCTCCTTGGTCGTCAGCACCGCCCAGGCGGCGTCGGCCAGGAAGCGAGCGTGAGGCGACAGTGGGCCGGTGAAACGACCGTGGACCTTTTGCGTCGCGACCTGCAGCACGACGCCCATCGCCGAGGCCGCCGCCAGATCCAGGTTGCGCCTGGGAATCTCGCCCGCCTTCATCGCCTGACCGATCGCTTCGCGCACGACCTTCGCCGGATCGGGCGTGTCCTCGGGCAGATGGGCCACGAACAGATGCTGAGTCAGCAGATGATAGGCAAACGGCGTCCAGTCGCGGTCGGCCAAGTCGCAAGTGCAGCGCACGATGGCCTCGATCTTGGCGCGCAGCCCCTTGATCGGCCGATGAGCTGAGGCGAGGGCCTCGGCGAGCGCGCGGTGGTGGCGCTCGAACAGATCGAGCGCCAGCTGCTCCTTGCTCGGGAAGTAACGGTAGATCGTGCCCTCGGCGATCGACGCTGCCATGGCGATTTCCCTGGTCGTGGTCTCGGCCACGCCGCGGGCCACGAACAGGGTGAGTGCGGCGCGTTCGACCCGCGCCTTGGTGTCCTCGGCCTTCCCCATGCCGCCACTCTATGAGGGCGCGCTCACTTTTGGAAGTTTCCCCTGCTTTGTGCGTGGACGCGGCAAAGGCTGGCCCCTATGGTCGCCTCACCCAGACGATACCTGTGGAAGAGACCGCTCACGTGAGGGCGGCGCCGAAGGAGCAACCGGCCCCGGAAACTCTCAGGCAAACGGACCGCAGGAGGATGGGTCTCTGGAAAGTGGCGGGTGCCTCTCGGGGCGCGTGCCCACCGACGAAGTAAGCCGGAAAAAGTCCCGGCGAATCTTTCAGGTCTCCGGACAGAGGGGGTCGCGAACGGCGCAATCTTTGCGTCGGGTAAGCGACTCTGTGGAGACCTTTTTGACCGAACCTGTCGCCGGCCCCCTCAAGCGCACGCCGCTTCATGCGTTGCACAAGGAACTGGGCGCGCGCCTGGTGCCCTTCGCAAGCTACGAAATGCCGGTGCAGTATCCGACCGGCATTCTGGCCGAGCACGCCCAGACGCGGACCGCCGCCGGCCTGTTCGACGTCTCGCACATGGGCCAGGTGCGGCTGACCGCGAAGCGGGGGCACAACGCGGCCAAGGCGCTCGAGACGCTGGTGCCCGGCGATATCGCGGGGCTGCAGGCCGGCCAGCAGCGCTATACCCAATTCACCAACGATGACGGCGGCATTCTTGATGACCTGATGGTGACCAGCACGGGCGATCACCTCCTGCTGGTCATCAACGCCGCCTGCAAGGACGCCGACCTGGCGCACATCCAGAAGCATCTTTCGGCCACCTGCGAGATCGAACCGATGTTTGCGCGCGGGCTGTTGGCGTTGCAGGGCCCGCAGGCCGCACCGGCGCTGGCGCGGCTCGCGCCTTCGGTGGCCAACATGAAATTCATGACCGGCGCCTTCGTCGTGATCGACGGCGCGCGCTGCTACGTCACGCGCTCGGGCTACACCGGCGGCGACGGCTACGAGATCTCGACGCCGGCTGACGCCACCGATCCGATCGCACGCAAGCTGCTGGCCCAGCCCGAAGTGAAGCCGATCGGGCTCGGCGCGCGCGATTCGCTGCGACTCGAAGCGGGCCTCTGCCTCTACGGCCACGACATCGACACCACGACGACACCGATCGAAGCCGTGCTTCTGTGGAGCATCGGCAAGGATCGCCGCGCGCAGGGCGGCTTCCCGGGCGCCGCGGTGATCCAGGGTCAAATCGCGTCGGGGGCGCCACGCAAACGCGTCGGGATTCTGCCTGAGGGCAACGCGATCGCGCGCGATGGCGCTGAGATCGTCATTGCCGGCAAGGTCGTCGGAAAGATCACCTCGGGCGGCTTTTCGCCGACGCTCGGCCGCGCCATCGCCATGGGCTACGTCGAGCGCGCGCAATCTGCCAACGGTGCCAAGGTCGATCTCATAGTGCGCGGCAAGCCGGTGCCCGCCGAGATCGTGCCCATGCCTTTCGTCAAACACGCCTACTACCGCGGATAGGAGTCCTGAGATGGCCGACGTCAAATACAGCAACGAACACGAATGGATCCGCGTCGAAGGCGACATCGGCACTGTCGGCATCAGCCAATACGCCCAGGAGCAGCTGGGCGACGTGGTCTTCGTCGACGTGCCGGCGGCCGGCCGCAAGGTCGCCAAGGGCGAATCGGTCGCGGTGGTCGAATCGGTCAAGGCCGCGTCCGACATTTTCAGCCCCGCTTCGGGCGAGGTGGTCGAAGCCAACGCCGCCCTCGCCGAGACGCCGGGCGATGTGAATACCGAGCCGATGGGCAAGGGCTGGTTCTTCAGGCTGAGACTCGCCAATAAGGCCGACCTCGACGGCCTGATGGACCAGGCCGCCTACGACGCTTTCGTGAAGAGTCTCGGCTGATGCGTTATCTCCCTCTCACCGACGCCGACCGCCGCGAGATGCTGGGCGTGATCGGCGCCAAATCGGTCGACGAGCTGTTCCGCGACGTGCCTCAATCGGCCGTGCTCGGCGCCAAGATCGCCGGCCTGCCCGATCATCTGGGCGAGCTCGAGGTCGAGCGTGCGTTCCTGGCCTATGCCGGCAAGAACCTGTCGCCCGCCACGACGCCGTTCTTCTGTGGCGCCGGCGCCTATCGCCACCACGTGCCGGCGACCGTCGACTACATGATCCAGCGCGGCGAATTCCTGACCTCCTACACGCCCTACCAGCCCGAGATCACGCAAGGCACGCTGCAGTATCTCTTCGAGTTCCAGACCCAGATCACCATGCTGACCGGCATGGAGGTGGCCAACGCCTCGATGTACGACGGCTCGACCGGCGCCTCCGAGGCCGTGTTGATGGCCAACCGCGTGACGCGCCGCCACAAGGCGCTCGTGTCGGGCGGGCTGCATCCGCACTACCGCGCCATCATCGAGACCGCCGCCAAATGGGAGGGTTTTAGCGCCGTCGTGCGGACCCCCGATGTCGAAGGCCTGGAGGAGCTGATCGCCGCCGTCGACAAGGAAACCTCCTGCGTCGTGGTGCAGAACCCGAGCTTCTTCGGCCATGTCCGCGATTTCGGCAAACTGGCCGAAGCCTGCCACGCTGCCGGCGCTCTCTTGATCGTGGTGGTGACCGAGGCCGTGTCGCTGGGTCTCCTCAAGCCGCCGGGCGAGATGGGCGCCGACATCGTGGTCTGCGAGGGCCAGTCGATCGGCAACGGCCTCGGCTTCGGCGGTCCCTACGTCGGCCTGTTCGCCACCAAAGAGAAATACATGCGCCAGATGCCGGGCCGGCTGGTCGGCGAGACGGTCGATGCCGACGGCAAGCGCGGCTTCGTTCTCACCCTCAGCACGCGCGAGCAGCATATCCGCCGCGAGAAGGCGACCTCGAACATCTGCACCAATGCCGGCCTCTGTGCGCTGGCTTTCACGGTGCATCTCACCCTGCTGGGCGAGGCGGGTTTTAAGCGCCTGGCCGAGATCAACCACGCCAAGGCTGCCGAGCTTGCCGACCGAGTCAGCACCGTGCCGGGCATAAAACTGTTGAACGACAGCTTCTTCAACGAATTCACCGTGCGCCTTCCCAAACCGGCAGCACCTGTCGTCGAGGCACTCGCCGCCAAGCGCATCCTGGCGGGCGTGCCGGTGTCGCGCCTTATCCCGGGCGACCGGTCGGTCGAGAACCTGCTGCTGTTGGCCGCGACCGAGACGGCGACCGAACAGGGCATGGCGCCACTGATCGCCGGCCTGAAGGAGGTTCTGTGATGGCCCCGCCAGCGGACCGCAGCCAGGGCCGTACAGGCGGCATCGTATCGGGCGCGCCGACAGCCCCCGACACCTTCACCGGCAATCGCGCGCTGCAGATCGAGGAGCCGCTGATCTTCGAAATGGGCCAGGCCGGACGCTGCGGCGTCGACTTGCCCGAACCGCCCCCAAAATCCCCTGGGGTGAAAGACCGCCTCAATGGCCTGCGTCGCAGCGGCACGATCGGCCTGCCGGGTCTGAGCGAGCCGCAGGTCGTGCAGCACTACACGCGGCTCAGCCAGAAGAACTACGCCATCGACATGGGCGTCTATCCGCTGGGCTCGTGCACCATGAAGCACAA
>PLYQ01000215.1 GCA_003153415.1 Rhodospirillales bacterium
ACAGCATGACGGTCGACGGCTACGAGGGGCCGATCGAGCTGCGGGCGGCGATGACGATCGTCCGTGACGGCATCCATGTCGACTACGCCGGAACCTCGGCGCATTCGGGCTACGGCATCAACGTGCCGCTCTGCTACACCGACGCCTACACGGCCTTCGGCGTGCGCTGCATCGTAGGGCCGGCGATCCTGAACAACGCCGGCTCGCTGGCCCCGGTGACCGTGTGCGCGCCGGAAGGCTCGATCCTCAATGCCCCACGGCCCGCCGCCGTGACCGCACGTCATGCCGTCGGCCAGATGCTGCCCGACCTGATGTTCGGCTGCCTGCACCAGGTGATGGGCGGCGGCACGCCAGCCGAGGGGGCGGCCAGCTTGTGGGGCATGCCATTGTTCGGCGGACCCGGCATCGCTCCCGGCACGCCGATGAAGAACGATGCCAAGCGCTTCACGGTGATGGGCATCATGGCCGGCGGCACTGGCGCAAGGCCACGCCAGGACGGCATGTCGGCCACGGCCTTCCCGAGCCGCGTGCGCTGCATTCCCATCGAGATCACCGAAACGATTTCGCCGGTCGTGGTGTGGCGTAAGGAGCTGCGCGCCGATTCCGGTGGCGCCGGCCGCCAGCGCGGCGGCCTGGGACAGACGATCGAGATCGGCCTCAGCGAAGACGCGCCGTTTGTCATGTCGGCCGGGACCTGCGATCGCGTGATCTTTCCCGCGCGCGGCCGCGACGGCGGTGGATCGGGTGCGACCGGCCGCTTCGGCCTGTCTTCCGGCACAGTCTTCAAGGGCAAGAAGAAACATACCGTTCCCGCCGGCGAACGGCTGCTGCTCGAACTGCCGGGCGGCGGCGGCTACGGCAGCGCAGTCACCCGCCCGCCCGAGCAGGTGGCCGAGGATGTGCGGTTCGGCCTGATCTCGCCCGAGGCCGCGCGGCGCGACTACGCCGTCGCGGTCGACCGCAACGGAACGATCGACGAGCCGGCGACGACGAAGCTGCGTTCGACGGCTGTCTAGAGCGCGATAGCTTTCAATCGAATCGTGCCGTCGGCCCAGCTCAGGCGCCGCTGCGCTGCGGGAGCTGGGCCGACGGCTGAAGCAAAAGCTATCGCGCTTTAGCCGAGCGACGCCTCGAAAACGCGACGGTAGTTGCCGCCCAGCAGCTTCGCGATTTCGTCGGGTTTGAAGCGGAGCGACAAGGCAGCGGCGAGCTGTGGCAGGTCGCCATAGCTCGGCATCGAGCTCGCCCCCGTCAGACCCATCTGGTCTGTGCCGATCCCGACATGGTCGACACCGATAACATCGACCATGCGAGCGATGCTGTCTGAGTAGGAACTCACATTCGCCACCTGGTTGACCGGCCAGATGCCCACCACGCCGCGGACCGAGGCGATCGCGCGGGCATGGTCGGAGCTGATTAGCCGCGTCCAGGGATAGGGGCGGTCGCTCAGTGCCGTATGCGACAGCACCAACGGTTTGTTCGTGGTGGCGACGGCGCGCTTCACGAGATTGAAAGTACCGTGCGCGACATCGACGACGATGCCGAGGGAGTTGCAGCGCCGGATCACTTCCGCGCCAAAGTCCGTCAGCCCGCCCTTCTCGGCCGGCTCGGTCTGGATGTCGCCCAACTCGTTGGGCCGGTAGTGCGTGAGCTGCAGCTGACGCAACTGCCAGCGCTGGTAGGCCTCGTCGAGCCGCTCGATCCGGCCTTCGAGTAAGTCTCCGCCTTCAGAGGTCACAATCACCGACGGCTGGCTCGCTCGTGCGGCGCGCAGGTCCGCGGCGGACTTGACGAAGGGCATCGCCTGCCCGCGCGCCAGCTCATGGAGCTTCGCAAACTAGGTCTTGCCGAAATCGTAAAGTTCGCCGGGCCGCGGGTTGCGGTTTGGCCGGATGCGTCCGCCCGAGGTCGAAATGACGGGTGAGTCCGCGACGATGCAGAGACAAATCGCGGACATGCCACCCCGCTTCATGGGGCCGGCGACGTCCAGCAGGGAATCGCGTCCGTAGCTCGCGCGGATCAGGTTGCCGGCATGGCTGTGGATGTCGACCGCAGTGCCGTCGGCCGCCTGCGCCATCGCCGGCACCAGCAAACAGAAAAGCGGGCTCGCGGCCATCAAGGCGCGGCGCGTGACGCCCGGCTTCACCTCGGCGTCGTGCAGCTGGTAACGCCAGCCGTCGCGGTCGGCCGCGACGCGCCAGGTGCCGCTCAGCCGCAAAGGGCCGTTGCCGAGCTTCAGTGGCTGGTCGGCGCTGACCTCGACCACAGCCAACGGATTGGCTGGCACGCAACCCTGGCAGCAGCCGGGTTCCGCCATCATCAGGAAATGATCGGCGCTGCCCGCCGCCAGCAAAGTGAGCGGAAAGCCCGCGATGTCTACGGTCTTGCCGTTGGCCTTGTCGGCACGGGGCGTTCCGGGATCGTGCCAGGAAAGGCGCATCGACCCTCTAAAGCTTGGGCGGCGGATAGTACGGCTTATCGCCCAGCGCTTGTACCCTTTGCCAGAATTCCGGGCCACCGGCCTTGCCGACTTCGTCGAGGTCGGCGGCCTGCCGCCACATGCTCCACGAATCGGGATAGAGCTTGCTCGCCGTAGCCAACTGGCGGTCGCCTTCGGCCGCACGATCATGGGTGCGCAGCCAGACGCCGAGCCGGAAGCGCGCCCGCGCCTCGGCGATTTCCGGTGTGACCTTGGGCAGACCGGCGCGTGTCTTGTCCGCCGGCAGCGCGTACTTGCCGGTGTTCACCCAGGCGCGCACGGCGTCGAGATAGGCCTGCCGAGCCGCCAGGCGTTCGGCCTGATCCTCGGGCGACATGGTGCGGGTTTTCAGATCCATGCGGCGGAAATGGTCGGTCGACCCCGCCGTTTCCGGCGGCCGCACGATCTTTCCCTGCTCGTCGATCCAGATCGCCTGCGGCACGTTCACGAGATTGTAGAGGTCCTCGAGGCGATGCTCGGTGTCGATCAACTGCCAATAGCTCGACTTGGCCTGCTCGATCCACGGCCGCGCGTGCTCGGCGCCGCGGCTTTCCTCGGCGACCGCCACCACCATGAAACCCTTGTCCTTCAGTTCGCTGTAGAGCTGCTGCCACACGGGCAAGTCAAAGCGGCAGCCTCACCAACTGGCCCAGGTGGCGACGAAGACTTTCTTGCCGCGCAGCTGCGACAGTGAGCGCGGCTTGCCGTCGACATCGGGCAGGGTGAAATCCGGCGCGGCGAGACCTTCGAGCGCTGCGTTGCGCTCCTCGGCCGGCGCGCCCAACGCCCACACGTCGCGCGTGTCGCTGGCGATGGCGGGGCCGCCAAGCTTCTTCCAGAAGGCCGCGACATCGACCTGATCGCCTTTCACCGCCGCGGCGGGCATGGGCACGCAGGCTGCCTCGCGGCACATGCCCTCGGGTTTCAGCGTCCAGCCGGTGGCTCGCGCAGCGTCAGCGGCGCTCATCCACAGACCGTCGTGTGCGGTCACTTCGTGCTGGGCGGTAGGCGTCAGGATGATGGTCATTTGGGCACCGAGATCGTGACTTCCTTGGAGGTGATGAACTCAAGCAGCACCGGCACACCCTTCTTGGTCTGCTCGATGCCGCGCTTGATGGCGGGAATGATGTCTTCCGGCTTGGTCACGCGCTCGCCGTAGCCACCGAAGGCGCGCGCCATGGCGGCGTAGTCGCCCGAGATGTCGGTCGAGCGGTACTTCTCGGTCGAGACCTTCATGATGTGCAGCTCGATGGCCATCGAGAAGTTGTTGAGCAGGATCGACATGATGGGAATGCGCTCGCGCACCGCCGTCTCGA
>PLYQ01000301.1 GCA_003153415.1 Rhodospirillales bacterium
GCGCAGCCGGGCCAGCGTTTCCCAGTCGCCGAACGGCACCAGCGGCGAGACATCGAAACGTTGCCGCGGCTTCAGTGCCATCCACGCCTCCAGTCGCGCACGACGTTCGTCGAAGGAGAGCGCCCGCAGATCCTCGCCCTCCAGCCACAGCACGTCGTAGAGCCTGACATGCGCGGGATGCTCCTTCAGCATCTTGGGCGTCACGCTCTTGCGGTTGAGCCGCTGCTGCAGGTCGTTGAACGGTGCCACCGCTTCCTCGCGGCGCACCAGGAGTTCGCCGTCGAACACGCCGTCGAAGTCGATCGCCTCGACGATGTCGGGGAAGGCGCCCGAGACATCCTCGCCGGCACGGCTGTAGAGGCGCTTGACGCCGCCCGAGGAAGCCACCTGCACGCGAATGCCGTCCCATTTCCACTCGGCACGGAAATGGGTCGGATCGAGCGCCTCGAGTTCGCCGCGCTCGATCGGATTGGCCAACATCGGCGGCAGGAAGGCGCCGCCGGCGTTGCTCTGTGGCCTGGGTGCGCCCTGCAGCAACCAGTCGAACAGGGGGCGATAGGGTGGCGAGAGGCCGTGCCAGACCTCTTCGACCGCATCGACCGGCTGATTGCCGATATCGGCTGCGGCCTGCTTGGCGAGCCGCGCCGAGACGCCGATGCGCAGGGCGCCGGTCAAGAGCTTCAGGAGCGCCCAGCGACCCGTCGAATCGAGCGCATCCAGCCATCGTTTCAGGATCGCCGGCGTCTGGCTGCGCGTCGCGCTCTGCAGGGTCTCGACCACTTCGCCCAGGGTCGGCGGCGGTCCGGCCGCGGGATCGGTTTCCCAAATTAGTGCCAGGGTTTCAGCGAGGTCGCCGACATAGTCGTAGGAGAGAGCAAACAGCTCCTCGCCGATCTTCTCCTGGCCGAAGCCGCGCAGCAAAGCGGGCTTGGCGGCAGGAAAGTCGAGCCCACCGGTCAGCGCCGCCAGCGCCCAGCCACGATCTGGATCGGGCGTCTGGCTGAGGTAGGTCTCGATCAGCCTGAGCTTGGCGTTGCGCGCGGGCTGGAAGGAGAGCGAGTCCAGCAACTCGGCGAAGGCCTGCACTTACGCGCCTTCTTCCTCGCGGCCAGCGAGATGCAGCGCCTCGGCGTCGATGCCGATCGAGCGCGCATAGTGCACCAGCGCCTCCTCGCGGCCGTGCGTTACCCAGACCTTGGGGGCGCCGACGTCCTTCAGGGTCTGCGTCAGCTCGGGCCAGTCGGCGTGATCGGAGATCACCAGCGGCAGCTCGGCACCGCGCTGGCGGGCGCGGGCGCGCACGCCCATCCAGCCCGAACACACTGCGGAAATCGGATCGGCAAAACGGCGCGACCAGCGGTCGGCCATCGCCGACGGCGGGCAGAGCACGATGGCGCCCTTGAAAGTCTCCAGGATCGCGTCGGACACCGGGGCGGTGTCGCCGAGATCGACGCCGTGCGCCTGGTAGAGCTCGCAGAGCGACAGCAGCGCGCCGTGCAGCCAGACCCGCTTGTCGTAGCGTGCCGCGCGCAAGAGCTTGATCACGCGCTGGCATTTGCCCAGCGCATAGACGCCCACCAGATGGGTGCGCTCGGGGAAGGTCGCGACGGAGCGCAAGAGCTTGCCGATCTCGCCGGCATCCGAGGGGTGATGGAAGACCGGCAAGGCAAAGGTCGCCTCGGTGATGAAGACGTCGCAAGGCACCGGCTCGAAGGGGGGGCAAGTGGCGTCGGGTCGGCGCTTGAAGTCGCCTGATACCACGACGCGCTGGCCGCCATATTCCAGCACCGCCTGCGCCGAGCCCAGGATATGGCCGGCGGGCGCCAGGCGAACGTCGACCTTGCCGAGGCGCACCGTCTCGCCGTAGGCCAGCGGTTGTTGCGCGGTATCCGGCATGGACTCGAAGCGGGCGCGCATAATGGCGAGCGTTTCAGGCGTGGCCAGTGCCGCGCGATGGCCCGGCCTTGCATGGTCGCCATGACCATGGGTGATCACCGCGCGGGCTACGGCCACGGCGGGATCGACGTAGAAGTCGCCAGGCTCGCAATAGAGCCCGCGCGGGGTGGGGTAGAGCCAGGAGCGTGGATTGGTGTTGGTTGCCATGGTGCGCGTTGCATCCTACCCAACCCATATGGGGCTGCCCGATCTGTTTTCACGCTGGTTCGAAAGCCGCGGCTGGACGCCCCGCCGGCACCAGCTCGCGCTCATAGAGTTGGCTGCGAAGGGCAAAAGCGCCCTGCTGATCGCGCCGACCGGCGGCGGCAAGACCCTGGCGGGCTTTCTGCCGTCCCTGATCGAACTCACCGAGCGCCGGCAGGCCGGCAAGGACCTTGCCCACGCCAAGGGCAAGGGCGAGCTGCACACGCTCTACATCTCGCCGCTCAAGGCGCTGGCCAACGACATCCGTCGCAACCTCGAAGCGCCGATCGCTGAGATGGCCCTGCCGGTGCGGGCCGAGAGCCGGACCGGCGACACGCCGCAGAGCCGTCGGCTACGCCAGCGCGAGCGACCGCCCGACCTGCTGCTGACCACGCCCGAGTCGCTGGCGCTGCTGCTCTCATACCCCGACGCGGCGCAGTTCTTTGCCAATCTGCGCTGCGTCATCGTCGATGAGCTGCATGCGCTGGCCACCACCAAGCGCGGACATCATCTCGCCTTGTGCCTCGCGCGGATGGCGGCCCTGGCGCCGCAAGCGCGCTTCGTCGGCCTGTCGGCCACCGTGGCCGATCCGCCGGGAATGGCCGACTACCTCCGCCTGCGCGACGAGCTGGTGGCGATCGTCGAAGGCGAGCCGGGCGCTCCGCCCAAGGTCACGCTGGTCGACGTCCAGGACCGCATTCCCTGGGGCGGGCACATGGGGCGCCACGCCCTACCCGAGATCTACAACATCATCCGCCAGCACAAGACCTCGATCCTGTTCGTCAATACGCGCGCCCAGGCCGAGCTGGCGTTCGACGGCCTGTGGCGCATGAACGACGACAATCTGGCGATCGGCCTGCATCACGGCTCGCTGGCGGTCGAACAGCGCCGCAAGGTCGAGGCGGCGATGGCGGCCGGCCGGCTGCGCGCCGTGGTGGCGACCTCCTCGCTCGACCTGGGCATCGACTGGGGCGACGTCGATCTGGTGATCCAGCTCGGCGCTCCCAAGGGCGTCAGCCGCCTGATGCAGCGCATCGGCCGCGCCAACCACCGGCTGGAGGAGCCGAGCCGCGCCATGATCGCGCCGGCCAATCGCTTCGAAGTGCTGGAGTCGCTGGCCGCCCTCGAAGCCATCGAGGCACTCGAGCTCGACGGCGATCCGGCGCGGCCAGCCTGTCTCGATGTGCTGGCCCAGCACATCGTCGGCACTGCCTGCGCCCAGCCGATCGACCGCGAGGCCTTCTTCCACGAGGTCAGGCGCGCCCAGCCGTACCGCGATCTGCCGCGGCAGGATTTCGACGACACCTTCGACTTCGTGGCGACCGGCGGCTATGCGCTGGCGGCTTACGAAAAATGGCACCGACTGAAGCGGCTCCCCGATGGTCGCTGGATGCTCGCCTCGCCGCTGGTGGCGCGGCAGTTCCGCATGAACGTCGGTACCATCGTCGAGTTGCCGCTGCTCAAGGTGAAGCTGCGGCGCGGGCCGATATTGGGCGAAGTCGAGGAGGCTTTCATCCAGGGGCTGGTGCCAGGCGACACTTTCGTCTTCGCCGGCCGCATGCTGCGCTTCGAGGGCGTGCGCGAGCTGGTCGCGCAATGTTCGCTGGCAACCGGCGGCGATCCCAAAGTGCCGGCCTACGGCGGCGGCCGCCTGCCGCTGTCGACGTTTCTTGCCGAGCGCGTGCGCGGCATTCTTCAGGATCCGTCGCGGCATCCCAAGCTGCCGGCCGAGGTGCGCCAGTGGCTCGATATCCAGCGCTGGCGCTCGACGTTGCCG
Organism: Rhodospirillales bacterium; assembly: GCA_003153415.1. Taxonomy (GTDB): domain Bacteria; phylum Pseudomonadota; class Alphaproteobacteria; order Reyranellales; family Reyranellaceae; genus Reyranella. The sequence continues at coordinate 3,917 of PLYQ01000301.1, forward strand.
ATCAGCGACCGCCTGCTGATCGAAGGTTTCCCGCGCGGCGGCAAGCAGTTCATCGTGGCCTACTGCTTCGAGGGAAGGAACGCGCACCAGACATTGGGCATGCTGTTGACCCGGCGCATGGAGCGCATGGGGCTGAAGCCTCTGGGCTTCGTCGCCACCGACTATGTGCTGGGTCTGTGGGGCCTGCGTCCACCCACCAAGGCGCAACTCGACCAGCTGTTCGACGAGGACATGCTGGGCGACGACCTCGAGAGCTGGATGGACGAATCGACCATGCTGCGGCGCTCGTTCCGCAACGTCGCGGTGATCGCCGGCCTCATCGAGCGGCGCTTTCCCGGCGAGGAGAAATCGCGCCGACAGGTCACTTTCAGCTCCGACCTGATCTACGACACGCTGCGCAAGCACGAACCCGACCATATCCTGCTGCGTGCCACCCGCCAGGACGCCGCCTGGCAACTCGCGGACCTCAAGCGCCTGGGCGACCTCCTGAAGCGAGCCAAGGGCCGCATCGACTATCGCCGGCTCGACCGCATCTCGCCGCTCGCCGTGCCGGTGCTGCTGGAAATCGGCAAGGTAAGCGTGCTGGGCGGCACCGCCGAAGACGAGCTTTTGAACATCGCTGCCCAAGAACTGATCGATGAGGCGACACGACTGTCGTAGTCTCACGCTCAAATCGATCGGAGAAAGCCATGGATATCGCCCAGACCCTGAAGGACGCCGTGGCCGCAGGCGACGTGCCTGGCGTGGCGGCGGCCGTGGCGACCGACGGCGGCGTGATCTTCGAAGGCGCCGCCGGAGGGATCAAGCCCGACAGCGTGATCTGGATCGCCTCGATGACCAAGGCCCTCACGGGTGCGGCGGCCATGCAGCTCGTCGAGCAGGGCAAGCTCTCGCTCGATACGCCGGCGGCCGATGTCGTGCCGGAGATCGCCGACAAGCAGGTGCTGGTCGACATCGGCGTCGATGGCACGGTGAAGACGCGACCGCCGAAGCGGCCGATCACCTTGCGACATCTGCTGACCCACACCTCGGGCATGGGCTACGACACCTGGGACGCCGACATCGCGCGTTACGTCCAGGCCACGGGCATACCGAAGCCTGCGTCGCGCCAGGTGTTGGCGACACCTCTGCTGTTCGATCCGGGCGAGCACTGGGAGTACAGCATCTCGATCGACTGGGCCGGATTGATGGTCGAGGCGGTGAGCGGCATGCGGCTCGACCGCTACATGAAGGAAAACCTGTTCGATCCGCTCGAGATGTCCGACAGCGGCTTCAAGATCGGGCCGATGCAACGGCCGCGCAAGGCTGCGGTACACGTCAGGAAGGACGCCGGCGGTTTCACCGCCACCGACCACGAACTCGACCAGAACCCGGAAGTCTTCATGGGCGGCGGCGCGCTCTATTCGACGGTGAACGACTATCTGAAATTCACGCGCGCGTTGCTGGCGGGCGGCGGTTCGATCTTGAGGCCCGCGACGGTGGCGCTGATGTCGTTGAACGCCATGGGCGAGGTCTCGTGCCGTCCGCTCAAGACCCAGCTGCCCAACCGCAGCGCCGACATGGATTTCGTCGACGGCATGAAATGGGGCCTCTCCTTCATGATCAATCCGGCGGCCTTTCCCGGCCGCCGCTCGGCGAACAGCCTGACTTGGGGCGGGCTGGCCAACTCCTACTACTGGATCGATCCGGTGAAGAAGGTGACCGGCGTTTGGGCGACCCAGTTGCTGCCGTTCTACGACCCGCGTGCCGTCGCGGCCTTCGAGAGTTTCGAACGCAGCGTTTACGCTGCGCTGTGATCACCGCTCTTCAGCGACGGCGAGACGTGGTGTGGGTCTGCTGCTTGTCCCATTGCCGATAGCGGATGTAATTGGTGGCCGTGGCAACGCCAAAGACCGCGAAGGCGCCGCAGACCAGCACCAGATAATAAAACTCATTATTAGTCATCTGATCCTCCAACTGGACGGACCGAGGATGACTGGTGTGACGCGCCCGTGCTTTGACCTGGGTCAACCTCAGTGAAAATCGCGCGAGGCGATCTTGATGGCCGGCCGGTCGAAGATAATACGGCTGCGGTCGTAGGGCTGCTTCTTCGCCGGCGGCCCCTTGCCGGCGCGATGACGCATGGCGTTGGCTTCCGGCACTTGTACGCGCCGGTCGCCGGGATCGGTGCGCACCTCGTCACCGCGCCCGTTCGTCAATTTGACCGTGTCGAGGTCGGCGATGCCGTCGAGCTCGACCGACCAGTCCCAAAGTTTCTCGGCCACGAGATGGATCACCAGTCCTTCACGCTGCACTCGGCCACTGACGCCGAGCAGGCGCGACCCCATGACGATGCGGCGGTGGGCCTCGAACACCCTGGGCCAGACCACGAGATTGGCGATGCCGGCCTCGTCCTCGATGGTGACGAACACTACACCTGAGGCGGTGCCTGGCCGCTGGCGCACCAGCACCAGGCCGGCCAGGGTGAATCGGTCGTCGTCTCGGGAATCGAGGAGCTTGTCGGTGCGCGACACGCGCCTTTCCGAAAGCATCGGCCGCAACAGCGCCAATGGATGGGAGCGCAGCGACATCGAGATGGTGGCGTAGTCGTCCACCACCTGCTCGCCGAGCGTGAGGGCCGGCAGGGTGACTTCCGGCTCGGGATCGCGCTCCGCCGGTCGCGCATCGAGCAGGGGTAGGGAAGCTTCGGAAAAAGCCCGCACCGCCCACAACACATCGCGACGCGACAGGCCCATCGAGGCGAAGGCATCGGCGCGGGCGAGCGCCAGGATCTGGCGCTTGGTGAGCCCGCCGCGCCGCCACAGATCGGCCGGATCGAGATAGGGCGTCGTACGGCGCTCGACCATGCGCAGCATGTCCTTTTCGGCCAGCCCTGCGACCTGGCGGAAGCCCAGCCGCAGGGCGCAGCGCGGGCTGTCGGTCTTTTCGAGCGTGCAGTCCCAGTCGCTGGCATTCACATCGGGCGGCCGCACCTCGACATGATGCTCGCGCGCATCGCGCACGAGCTGGGCCGGCGCATAGAAGCCCATCGGCTGGGCGTTGAGCAAGGCCGCGGCAAAGACTTCGGGGAAGTACCATTTCACCCACGACGAGACGTAAACCAGGATGGCGAAGCTCGCGGCATGGCTCTCGGGGAAGCCGTACTCGCCGAAACCCTCGATCTGCTTGAAGCAGCGCTCGGCAAACTCGCGCTCGTAATCGTTGCCAAGCATGCCGTTGATGAAATCGTCCTTGAGCTTGTGGATCGTGCCGGCCCGGCGGAACGTCGCCATGGCGCGGCGCAGCTTGTCGGCCTTGGCCGGGCTGAAGCCCGCCGCGACGATGGCCATCTGCATCGCCTGCTCCTGGAACAGCGGCACGCCGCGCGTACGTTCCAAGGTGTCCTTGAGTTTGCCCGGATAGACGATGTCTTCCGCCTTCATGCTCCGGTTCTTGAGGTAAGGATGCACCATGCCGCCCTGGATGGGGCCCGGCCGCACGATCGCCACTTCGACCACGAGGTCGTAGTAATTTCTGGGCTTGAGCCGCGGCAGCATCGACATCTGTGCCCGGCTCTCGACCTGGAACACGCCGACCGAATCGGCCTTGCACAGCATGTCGTAGACGACCGGATCCGTCGGCTCCATGGCGAGCGTCGGACGCTTGCCGTAGTGCTGCTCGATCAGGGCGAAGCTCTTGCGCAAGGCCGTCAGCATGCCAAGCGCCAGAACGTCGATCTTGTAGATGCCCAAGGCGTCGAGATCGTCCTTGTCCCATTCGACGACGGTGCGGTCATCCATCGCCGCGTTCTGGATCGGGATCAGTTCGTCGAGACGATCTTCGGTCAGCACAAAGCCTCCGACATGCTGCGAGAGGTGGCGTGGAAAGCCGCACAGCGTCGTCGACAGTTCGAGCGCCAGCGCCAGCCGCGAATCGTTGGGGTCGAGGCCTGCGTCCCGGACATATCTGACGTCGACCCCGCCCGATCCCATGCCCCATACTGTGTCGGCCATCACGCCCAGAGTGTCGGGTGACAGACCGAGCGCCTTGCCGACATCGCGGATGGCGCTGCGGTTACGGTAGGCGATCACCGTGGCAGCCAATGCGGCGCGGTCACGGCTCCATTTGCCGTAGATCCACTGGATCACCTCTTCACGTCGTTCATGTTCGAAATCGACATCGATGTCGGGCGGTTCGTCGCGCGCATTGGAGAGGAAGCGTTCGAACAGGACCTTGGTTTTGTTAGGATTGACCTCGGTGATGCCGAGGCAGAAGCAGACCGCCGAATTGGCGGCCGAGCCGCGACCCTGACAGAGGATGCCGAATTCACGCGCCTTCTCGACGATCTCGTGCACGGTCAGGAAGTATTGAGCGATCTTCTTCTTATCGATCAGCGCGAACTCGTGGCGGATCGTCTTGGCCACATCGGGGGGGACGCCCCCTGGATAATGCGAAAGGGGATAGCGCCAGGCGGCGCCCTTCCAGGTCAGCCGCTCGAGTTTCTGCATCGGCGTCTCGCCGCCTTCGTACTCGACCGGGTACTGGTAGGTGAGCTGGTCGAGCGAGAAGCTGCAGCGCCCGACGATCTCCTGGATGCGCTCGATGGCGTGCAGGTGCTTGCGAAAGAGACGTGCCATCTCTTGTGGCTGTTTGAGGTGCCGTTCGGCAGAAGCGAAGCGATGGAAGCCCAGTTCGTCGACGGTGCAGACGAGCCGAATGGCGGTGACGACGTCATGCAGCGCGCGCCGCTCGGGCACGTGATAGTGCACGTCGTTGGTGGCGACGAAACGCACGCGCATCCGGGCAGCAAGATTGTCAAGGGTGGCGAGGCGGCGTGCGTCGTCGCCGCGGAACAGCATGTTGCCGGCGAGATAGCAGCGGTCGCCGAACAGGCGGGCAAGCTTTCGCAACCGGTCGTGGAAGGCGGGGTCATCGACGTCATGCGGCGGCAGGACGATGGCGAGGATGCCCTCGGCATATTCGGTGAGATCGTCGAAGGTGAGATCGCATTCGCCCTTGGCGGCACGGCGATTGCCGGCCGTCAGCAGGCGCGATAGCCGCTTGTAGGCGTCGAGATCGGTGGGATAGGCGAGCAGCGAGTAGCCGTCACGCGTCTCGAGGTGGGCGCCGACCAGAAGCTTGATCTGCTCTTTCTTCGGTGCCGGGTGCTCCTCGTAATATTCCTTGATCGCCGAGTAGGCGCGCACCACGCCGGCCAGCGTGTTGCGGTCGGCGATGCCGATGGCGCTATGGCCGAGCTTGATTGCCTGCTCGACCAGCTCGCGCGGATGAGAGCCGCTGCGCAGGAAGCTGTAGTTGGTGGTGACCTGGAGCTCGGCGTAATGCATAACCAATCACGCGCAAAACCCGTGCAGGAACCACTTGGTCGTGGCCCCGCCTGCGACCGCATTGTGCGGTCCGTCGCGAAACAGCCAGAAGCGGCCGCCGTCATCGTCCTCGACCCGGTAATAGTCGCGCACCGGCGGGACGATGTTCGCGGGCATATGCCGGCCGTTCGAACGCGGCCGCCACCATTCGTCGGCCAGCCGCTCCGGTCCCTCGATCTTCACCACCTTGTGGGCATGCCGGCGCCAGTTGAACTGGCGCGGTGGATCGTCGGGCAGCAGGGCGGTGACATCGATCGGCTCGGGCCGCTGCAAGAGCCGCGTCGGCCGCGCGCCCTTCATCGAGGCCAGGCGCTCCCAGGCGCCTTCCGCGGCGGGCTTGGCGGAAATGGGTNNGGCGTCCTGCGTGCCGCTCCAGGCCTCGACCTCGGGCGCCGCCAGGATCATCAGCTCGACACCGAAGCCGGGATCGAGTTCGCCGAGCTTCTCCTCGAACAGTTTCATGAGCTTGGGGTTGTCGCGATTGGGCCGGCTGGTGCCGATCGAGGTGCGGTCGACCGAGCCGTCGACGCGATAGAGCGTGATCTCGAGCTTGCGCGCGCCCACGCTTGCCTGTTCGAACTGCTTGCAGAGGGCGGCGAGCAGGCGGCTGGTGGCGGCGGCAATGTCCTCGGACCGGCCGATCGGCTCGGCGAAGGCCAGCCGTGTACGGAAAGCAGGAGCGGGCCGGCGCGGTTCGATCGGCTCGTCGATGGAGCCCAGCGCCTGGTCGAGGCGGGTGAGTGGTTGGTCGCCGAAACGGCGGGCGAGCGGCGCGCGTGGCAAGGGATAGAGATCGCCGATGCGGCGCAGGCCGAGCTTCAGGAAGGTCTCCAGGATCGGCGGGTCGAGGCGCAGGCCATCGACGGGCAGGGAGGCAAGCGCGTCGCGTTGGCCGTGATGCGGACAGAAGAGGTCGGCCTGCTTTTCGGCAAAGCGCGCCAGTGCCCAGGCGGCGCCCGCCGTATCGGCCATGGCGGCGCGGCAGGTGAAGTCGTGCCGTGCCAGGCGCTTGACCAGGTCGGCGAGCAACGCGCGCTCGCCCGTCTCGTCCCCCTGGCTTCCTTGGCCGAAGAGATGACCGCAGCCGCTCACGTCGAGCAGCAGGCCGGCATCGCCGCCGAAGCCGCCAGCGCTGCAGGCCTCCACGCCTTCTTCGGCGATGGCGCCGCCCAGAGAATCGATCGCCACCCACGGCGTGTAACGGTCGCACCAGTTGGCGAGCGTTTCGATCAGGCGACGGTCGGCCTGCGGTTCGACGGCGGTCGTGACCAGGTCGGGCACGAGCGTGCGCGCGTCGGCCAGCCGCATGTAAGTGCGCAGGCCGGCGGCGCGGGCATGTGGGTTGACCGCCGCCAGTCGCGGACAGCTGTCGAGCCAGACGACGGTGGCAGCGGCCCTAGCCGACCAGTCTTTGGGCGTCGGACTCTGCCCAGCCCGCGCCAGCCGATCCGTGGCGAGCTTGGGGAACCACAGCGAGACTATGCGTTTCATCGTTCCACTCCACGAGCCAGGACGGGATTTCCGCGACGGACGGCGCGCCGAATCGGTTGCGCCGGAGTTCGATGCGCCAGCGTGGCGGCCCGATATCGGCGAGGCCCGGCGTCGAGTGCGACGGCGCCGAGGCGACCCGCCAGCGCGTCACGCAGACGCTTTGCGGCGGTGCTGGCTGCGGCCGCAGCAGCAAGGCGGGCACGCCGCTCTTCTCGGCGGCGAGCGACAGGCGGCGGCCGGCGGTGGGATCGGCAGCGCGGGTTTCACCCAGCACGGCGGCGATGCCGGGGCAGCGCAGGCCTTCCTCCATCGCCCAGAACATGTCTTCCTCGCGCCGCGCCGTGACCATCAGCAGGCGTGCCGGATCGAACCACGCCGAAAGTGCCGGCGCATAAGGCGGAGCGTCGAACACGCCGGCCGGCTGGCGGCACCACAGAAGCGTTCCAGCGGACGTATTCTGGCCGAAGCGGCCGATCAGGAAGGCGGCAAAACCCAGCGCTGCGCCGTCATGGGCGGCGACGCGGCCGGAGGGGGCGGGGCCCGCCTCGATCTCATGCAGGGCGCCGGTCAGCAGCCCGCCCTCGGGCAATACGCCATCGATGGCCGGCAGGCCGAGCGGGCGGGCAGCCTGGCCGGCGCGCTGGGCGCTATGCGCGCGCTCCAGCCGGCGGACGCGCTCGCGCAGTTCCGTCGAAACGGGGCCCCTCAAATCGTTGGCGACAGGGGGAGCAAAGGCACTTGGGGAAATGACGGGCATTGCCCCCTCAATTCAGGCTTTTAGACAGGTTGGGGATAAATGTTCTCTTTTTGTTCTAGTCAGACTCAAAGGGAGAGTCAACGGGAGTCCGAAGCCCATCTGGCATAGGGTCTGCTATCCAATAGCCCTATGAACCTTCGCTTTTCCGCAGTTCCCCTGATCGCCGCCGCCCTTGCCCTTCTGGCCGGGCCGGCCCTGGCGCGCTGCTCGAAGAACCTGGTCGAGAATTTCGGGCCGCACGTCCATCTGGCCAAGGCGGGCGATAAGTCGCTGGCCAAGGCCAGCGACCAGTCGCCCAACCGCGCCATCATCACCTTCGTCGGCCATGCCAGCTACCAGATCGATACGCCGCAGGGCGTGCGGGCTATCGCCGACTACAACGGCGTCAACGGTTTCGGCCGCCGGCCCGACATCGTGACCATGAACAACGCCCACGACACGCACTTCACCGACCAGCCGGAAGAGGGCATCACCTACGTACTGCGCGGCTGGCCGAGCCAGCCGGGCGAGACCGAGGCCAAGCACGACGTCACGCTGAAGGACATGCGGGTGTGGAACGTGCCGACCAACGCCCGCGACTGGAGCGGCGGATCGGCGCGCATCAACGGCAACTCGATCTTCATTTTCGCGATCGGCGATCTCTGCATCGCCCATCTCGGCCACCTGCACCATCGGCTGACCAAGGACCATCTCGACGAGCTCGGCCGCATCGACGTGCTGATGGTGCCGATCGACGGCTCCTACACCATGGGCGTGCCGCTGATGGTCGATGTCATCAAGCAGATCGACCCCAAGGTCGTGCTGCCCATGCACTACTGGGGACCAAGCCAGCTCGACCGTTTCGTGGGGCTGGTGGGCTCCGCGCTCGAGGCCGATTTCATCCGGCCGGACAGGCCCACCATCGAAATCTCGCGCGAGGAACTGCCGGCGAAACTGACGGTGATCGCTGTCGCCGGCGACGGCGGAGGTTAGGGCATAGACTCATCTGCGCGTAGCCATAGCCTGATCGACCCAAGTTCGATGAAGGTGAGACAGGCCGTGAGTGCAGCCGTCGAGGGTCCGTTTTAGGGAGCAATCCGGAAATCATCTGCTCGGTCTGGGCATTACCGCTTTGACTCAAAGCGGACATGGCGGAACGCCGAGCACCAGACTCGCTGTCGACACGATGCCATCGTTCGCACCCAAAACTGCCGCGCGCAGCCAGCCGATAGTTTCCGTACGATGACGCTCCCTATGGCGTGTGTACGTTTGTAATCACTCCTTGGGCGCAACGCAGAAGCGCAAAGCGCCTCGCCGAGATGTGCCGATATTAGAACGCTCGCCCGATGATCATCTTCGTGACGAGGGAATCCGACGCGTTGGTCAGGCCGAAGCCCATTCCGAGATTCACGTCGAGCCCGAACACCTTGAAGTCCACGACCCCGAAGAGAGTGTGCTGCTGTTGGGCCGCGGGCGGGACGGCGTCGATCGGACTGTAGCT
>PLYQ01000270.1:0-22113 GCA_003153415.1 Rhodospirillales bacterium
TGGCGGACCCGGCGAGATTCGAACTCACGACCTCTGCCTTCGGAGGGCAGCGCTCTATCCAGCTGAGCTACGGGTCCGCGACGCGGCGGACCATAGCGGACGGGCTCCCGGCTCGCAATGGAGCGCGGCGGCCGACTCCTATCAGACCTGTCGGGATTGCTCGCGGCTGTAGGCAGCGAGGGCGCGGTCGGCCAGCACTTTGCGATCTATCTTGTTGGTGCCGGCGAGCGGCAGCTCATCGACGAACCACACGGCGCGCGGATGGGCGTAGGCCGGGCCGTTGTCGAGCGCGAAGCGACGCAGCGCGTCCTCGCTCGGGCGCGCGCCGGGCCTGGGCACCACGAAGGCGACCGGCAACTGGTACTTGATCTCGTCCGGCACCGGCACGACGCAGACCTGCGCCACGTCGGGATGTTGGCCCAGCAGCTTCTCGACCTCGCCGGGATAGACGTTCTCGCCGCCGCACTGGAACATGTCGTCGGCGCGGCCGACGAAGAAGACGAAGCCGTTGTCGTCACGGCGCATGACGTCGCCGGTGTCGTACCAGCCGTCGATCAGGCGCTTTTTCGTGTCGGCCTCGCGATTGAGATAGCCGCTCATGTTCGCCGGCGTGCGGATATGAAGGACGCCCTGAGTCGGCCCGGCCTCGGTGCCGCCAACGAACCTCACTTCGATGCCCTGGCGCGGATAGCCCAGCGCTCCGAGTGGCTTGGCTATCCCCTGCGGATGTGCACCGAACCCGATCGGGCCGGACTCGGTGGTGCCCCAACTATTCGCCGTTTCGGCGTTGGGGAAGAGCCTGTGCATCTGCTCGAAAAATTCCGCCGTCGAGGGCGCCGAGCCGGTGACGGCGGTGGTGACGCAGCCGAGATCGGCTTTGGCGAGTTCCTCGGTCTCGCGCATGACCAGCGCCAGCATGGTCGGCACCGAGGTGATCATGGAGACGCGATAACGATCGATGGCGCGGATGTAACCCTTGGCGGTGAAGTTGGTCATCAGCACGATCGTGCCGCCGTTCAGCATCACCAGCTTGGCGCTGAAAAGCCCGTTCATGTGGAAGAGCGGCGCGGCGATCAGCACAGTCTTGCCCTCGATGCCGGGACGCTGCTCGGGCGTGGCGCAGGTCGCCCACAGGTAGCCGCCGTGCGTGAGCGGCACGCCCTTGGGCAGGCCGGTCGAACCCGAGGTGTAGAGCACCATCGCGACTTCTTGCGGCTGCATGTCGATGGCGGCGAAGGGGCCGGGATCGAGCAGGCTATCGAGCTGCTCGATCGGCACCGTCGGCACCAGCCCGCTCACCAGGCTGGTGCGCTCGGCGTCGGCGACCGCCAGTTTGATGGCGGAGTCCTTCATGATGTGGGCTACGGTCTCGCGCGGCAGCTTGTGATTGACGCAGACCGAGACCAGGCCCGCCGCCATGGTCGCCATATAGAGGATCAGGTAGTCGACGCTATTGGCGGCGACAATCGCCACCGCCTCGCCGCGCTTGAGTCCGCGTTTGGCGAGGCCGCGCGCCAGGGCGGCGATCCGCTGGCGGGCCTCGCCGTAGCTGAGGCGGAGCTGTTCGTCGCCCTCAGGCGAGAGCTGAATGACGAAGAGACGATCTTCCGGCGCGGCCGGGTCGAAAATCGCGGCGAGGTTCTTGATGTTCATGGCACCCGGTGCTTCCAAGCGACGTGACTATTAAACACCACGGCGGTGGAATTGCGAGCCGCCATAGGACTGGTCGGTTGGCACGATCTCCATGTAGGTCACGTCCATGCGCTGTGGCGCGCCCAGCACGAACATGATGGCTTCGGCGATGTCGACGGCCTGCAGGCTTTCGACGCCTTCGTAGAAGCGGCGGCGTCCTTCCTCGCGGTCGGCGAGCAGGGCGATGTGCATGCCGGTTTCGACGCGGCCGGGAGCGATCTCGCTCACCCGCACGCCGCTGCCGTGCAGGTCGAGACGCAGCGTCTGGCCGAGATTGTGCAGGGCAGCCTTGGTCATGGCATAGGCCGGCATGCCGGGAAGGGCCCAGCTCCCGCCCATCGAGCCTATGTTGACGATATGGCCAAGGCCGCGCGCCTTCATGCCCGGTACCGTGGCCGCGAGGCAATTGAAGGCGCCCCTCAGGTTGACGTCGAGCAAGGCATCGAGGTCGTCGGGCGCGGTCTCCCACGACGTCGTCGCGGGCGAGAGCGCCGAGGCGTTGTTGATCAGGATGTCGGCGTCGAGTGCGCCCAGCGCACTCAGCACGGCCTCGCGGTGTGAGACGTCGAGAGCGAGCGGTCGGCAGCCGGTTTCTTCGGCCAGGCTGACGAGGTCGTCGGCCGAGCGCGCGACCGCATAGACTTCCAAGCCGCTGGTCCGCAGTTGGCGCACCGTCGCCGCGCCGATGCCGCGACTGGCGCCGGTGACGATGGCCGTACGGTAGCGGTCGAGCGACATGGCGCACTCCTTTTGCTAAGCTTGCCCCAAGACGGATCAAGCGAGGGAGTCATTTGTGGCCAAGAAACTGTTTCCCGACGGCACCGAAGTGGTGGACTTCTATGTCCGCACCGTGCGCAGCGGTCCGTTCGTCTTCGTCTCGGGCACGACCTCGCTCGACGCCAAGGGCCGCGTGCAGGGCCGCGACGCTGGCCAGCAGACCACCATCACCATGCGAAAGATCGCGGCCGGATTGAAGGCGGCCAGCGCGCGACTCGAGGATCTCACGCGGCTCACCATCTTTGTCACCGACATCCGCGATATGGCCGCCGTCTCCAAGGCGCTCGGCAAGGCGCTCAAGGGATCGGTCGTCGCCTCCACCCTGGTGGCGGTGAGTGCGCTTGCCGTTCCCGGCCTGTTGGTCGAGATCGAATCGACGGCGGTGATCGAGCGCTGATCAGGCCGGCGGCGGTGGGATTGTCACGCCCTGGCCGCGCAGCAACTTCTCCAGCGTCTTGAGGCCGGAATCGTAACGGCCCTTCTGGCAGTCGAGGCCAGCGCCCAACAGGGTCATATTGGGTCCGCCCGAGCCTTCGCCGCGCCGCGTCAGGTAGCGGTCGGCAAGCGCGTAGAGCTGGCTGCAGCGTGCGGCCAACTGTTCGTTGCTCGCTTGGGCACGCGCGGTCGTGAAGACTGCCGAGGCGAGCAGGCTTAACAGCACGCCAAACAGAATCGGATGTTGCTTGAGCATGTGCGGACTATACGCGCCGCGGGCGCCGCCAGCGCATCACAACGCCATTACCAGAGGAAACGGCCCTGTCTTGCACGCGCCGGTCGCAGCGCGGTAGAGTCTTCGAACCGGCCGCGGGCCGGCATGAAGGGGAGCCGGGGATGATTTCACGATCGACGACGTTTCGCTGGATTCTTGTTGTCGGCTCGGCGTCTGTCGCCGCTGCATGCATGACGTCGCCGGCCAGGGACCCGAACGCGGCCAGCAGCATCTCGACCATCACTTGGACGGACGGCAAGCCGGCTTACGCCATCTCCTGCGATCTTCCCGGCGGCTGCCAGTCGCGCGCGGTGGCGACGTGCACCAACGGCAATTACACGGTGCTGAAGAGCGAGAACATGCCGACCGCCGGCGATGCGCGCGCCGTGCTCGGCTCGCCCTCGGTCGTTATTCGCTGCGGCTGACCGAGCGTTCGGTCGGGCGCTCCAGGGAGCGGCGCGAGCCCCAAAGTGCCGCGAGCGCGGGCTGCGAGAGCGCGGCTTCGGCGCCGGACGGCAAGGCGGCCTCGTGATCGCCGATCCAGACCACGACATCGGCCGACACGATCGGTCCTTCCTCGTCGCGCATCAGCAGGTGATAGCCCTTCTTGTAGACAGCGAGTTTTGAGTCTGGCCGCCGCGGCATCCGTTCGATGGCTGCGCGCACTGGCTCCTGCGGCACGATGCGGTCGCCCAGCCCATGCATCATCAGGTAGGGCAGTGAGACGCGCCCGGCCGAGTCGCGGGCGGCGTCCATCAGGTCGACCAGTCCGTAACCCATGTCGAGGCGCGGCTGGCGCAGCATCAGTAGGTCCTTCCTGAGCTTCTCCATCGTCTTGGGATTGTCGGTCGGCTTGAAGTCGATTTGGGTCGGACCGGCTGGCATCCAGGGGATGGTATGGGCGAAAAACCACAGGCCGCCGCTCAGCACCGGGCCGAAGGTGTCGCGCGAACGCAGTGCCGGGGCTGACAGGACCAGCCCGTCGACCTCGACGCCATGGTCGACAGTGACGAGGGCGACGGCCCCGCCCATGCTTTCGCCGACGAGATAGAGCGGCACGCCGGGGTAACGCGCGCGAAGCAGGGCCACGACCGCCCTGGCGTCGTCGACCAGGGTCTCAGTGCCCGGCCAGCGGCCGCGCGTAGGGCTGCCGCCAAAGCCGCGCTGGTCGTAGGCATAGGTGGTGATTCCAGCCTTGGACCAAATCTCGGCCGGCTCCTCGAAGGCGTTGCGGTAGTCGCCGAAGCCGTGCAGGCCCAGAATGACGACCTTCGGCGCGCCCTCTGCGGCAGGCCATACGGCGAGTGGCAGCGCCGTGCCGTCGGCTGCGACATAACGGTCGGCCGTCAGGGTCGGTGCCCGCGCGCGCGCGCCCGCCGGAACGACCGTCGGAGCGCAGCCGGCGACCACGGCGGAAAGCATGACCGCGAGGACGGCGGCCGCTATCATCCGCCGGCGTAACGGCCGGCCGGGTGCCGTTTTCAGCGATGGCCGCAGTAGGAGTGAGATCGTGACCGAGCCTTTCGAAACCATCACCGTCGATACCGACCACGTCGCCTGCGATGGTGGCGGCGGGCCGTTGGGCCATCCCAAAGTCTACCTCAATCTTGGCGAAGAAGGGCGCATCGAGTGTCCATATTGCAGCCGTCTCTATGTGTTGCGCGCCGGCGCGCAGCCCCGCGCCCACGCCCATTGAGGGGCCCACCGTGAAGCAGCTCGGCGAAGGCTGGAACTGGCGCGCTCTCAAGATCGGCGACCGCTTCGTCACCTACGGCCGCACTTTGTTCGAGTCCGACCTGCTGGCCTTCGTAACTCTTTGCGGCTTTTCCGAGGAGTTGTTTACCAACAAGGAATATATCGCCAGCCACGCTCCAATGCGCGGCGGCCATCCGGTCCCGGGCGCGCTGGTCTATTCCATGGCCGAGGGGCTGGTGATCCCGACCACCCTGCAGGGCTCGGGCCTGGCGTTCCTGTCGATGGGCTTCGACATCAAGGGGCCGACCTACGTCGGCGACACCATCCATGTCGAAATCGAGGTCACCGAGATCAAGCCGACCTCGAAGGACCCTTCGCGCGCGCTCGTGCGCACGACCAACGACGTGAAGAACCAGAAGGGCGACACCGTGCTGGTCTACACGCCGCTGCGCATGATGCAGGGACGCTGACATGGGCAAGGTCGCCGCCAAAGTGACAGTCGAAAAGGAAGGCTCGATCACGGTCGTGTCGATCGACCGCTTCGCCCAGGCACGCAACGCCGTCGATCCCGAGACGGCGATCCTGCTGCGCGACGCGTTCCTCGTCTTCGATCGCGACGAGGGCCAGTCGGTCGCTATCCTGACGGGCCGTGGGGGCACCTTCTGCGCGGGCTTCGACCTGAAAGTGGCGGCGCAACGTGCGGGCACCGCATTGCACGATCCGGCGGGGCCAGGGCCAATGGGTCCGACTCGGCATCTGCTCAACAAACCGGTGATTGCCGCGGTCGAGGGTTACGCCGTGGCGGGCGGACTCGAGCTTGCCCTGTGGTGCGATCTGCGCGTCGCCTCGGAAAGTGCCAAGTTCGGTGTGTTCTGCCGACGCTGGGGTGTGCCGCTGATTGACGGCGGCACCGTTCGCCTGCCGCGCCTGATCGGCCAAAGCCGCGCGCTCGACATGATCCTGACCGGCCGCGAGGTCGGTGCGCGTGAGGCCCTCGACTGGGGCTTGGCGAATCGCCTCGTACCCGAAGGCCACGCGCTCGCCGGGGCCAAGTCGCTCGCCGAAGTGCTGATCAAGTTTCCGCAGACCTGCATGCGTTCGGACCGCCGTTCGTCCTACGAGCAGTGGAGCCTCGAGTTGCGTGAGGCGCTCACCAACGAGGGCAGACTCGGCATGCCGGCGCTCGACGCGGAATCTCGCAAGGGCGCTGCACGCTTTGCCGCCGGCAAGGGCCGCGGCGGCGATTTTGGGAACATCTGAGCGCCATGGCCCGCAGGAAGTTCCACATGGACGAGGATCCGGTCGATGTCGGCATCGAGATCAAGCGTGGCTTCGCGAGGACCGTCGCCAGCCGCGACAGGCCGCCGCGGGTAGATGGCGGCTATGTGGCGGGCGTTGCGGTATGGGGGCTTGTCGCCTTCGCCGCGCTGTCGATCGTCGGCATGAGCTGGGTGCCAGCCGCCATCCTCGCGGCAATCCTGTGCTGGTTCTGGCCCGTTTTCCTGCTGTTTGACCGGACGCGGTCCTAACTACGGCACCAGCACGGCCTTGCCGACGACGGTGCGTTCCTCGATCAACTTGAAGGCCTTCACCCAGTCGCCAAGATCGAAGCTGCCGGCGATGGTGGCCTTGAGTTTGTCCTCGGTGAACCAGCGCATCAGCTCGGTCTGGGCATCGGCCACCATGGCGCGGCGCTGGGCGAGGGCGGCGGCTTCCTTGGGCGTCGGCGCCGTCTTGCCGCCCCAGCCGTTGTAGTAGCCGTAGTAGAAGCCGATCACCGTCACGTTCTTGACCAGGAGGATATTCGCCGGAATCTGCGGAATGGTGCCGCTGGCGAAGCCCATCGGAATGATGCGGCCCTCGGGCGCCACGCAGCGCAGCGAGGCATCGAACGCCGAACCGCCGACCGGATCGTAGATCACGTCGGCGCCGCGCCCACCGGTCAGCTCCAGCACCTTGGTGCGCAGGTCTTCCGTGCGGTAATCGATCAGGTGGTCGGCGCCGGCTTCCTTGGCTGCGGCGAGCTTGTCGGCGCCGCCGGCACTTGCGATCACGACCGCACCCATCGCCTTGCCGACCTCGATGCCCGTCAGCCCCGAGCCGCCACCCGCGCCATGCACCAGCAGCACTTCGCCAGGCTGCAGGTTGGCCTTCCACTTCAGCACGCCATAGGCCGTGGGATAGAGCGTCGGGAAATTGGTGGCCTGGGCATAGGGCATGATGGGCGGGATCGGCACGACGTTGTCGGCGATTGCCACGGCATATTCGGCGAAGCCGCCCTGGCCGACGCCGGTGGCGATTCTCGCACCCACCTTGACGTTGCGGACGCCATCGCCCAGCGCCACGACGTGGCCTGCGATCTCGTTGCCCGGCACATAGGGCAGAGCTGGCTTGTGCTGATGCTTGCCTTGCACGCCCAGCATGGCGGCGAAACTCACGCCGGCAGCGCCGACACGCACCAGGACCTCGCCGGCCTTGGGTGCGGGCGTGGGGACGTCCTCGATTTTCAGATTCTCGATCGGACCGTACGCCTGACAGACCAACGCCCGCATTTCTACCTCGCGAACTTGCCGTGCCGGCCTTCGCCTTTGGCGAAGCGCGCCGCGCCACTCTGCGATTCCAGCCGCCGCGCCGCCAGCGACAGTTCCATCTCGCGTCGAATCGCCGCCTGCTGGTCGCGGTCGAAACTCTCGTAGGCCGATTGGCGGTCTGACGTCATGGCGATCGGCGGGAAGCCCGCGATCTGGCGGGCGAGCTTCTCGGCCTCGGCCCGTGTCGTGCCGCGTGCCACCTTGCGCGTGGCCAGGCCCATGGCGATCGCCTCGTCGGCGTCGACGGCGCGGCCGGTCAGCAGCATGTCGAGCGCACGGCCCTGGCCCACGATGCGCGGCAGGCGGACGGTGGTGCCGTCGCTCATCGGCACGCCCCAGCGGCGCGAGAACACGCCGAAGACAGCGCTGTCGTCGACGATGCGAATGTCGCAGAACAGCGCCACGCCCAGGCCGCCGGCGCAGGCATGGCCCTCGACTGCGGCGATCACCGGTTTTGTGAGGGGGCTGCGCAGCGGTCCCGCCTCGCTGCCGGCCCAGGGAAAATAGTCGGTGCCCGATCCCAATTCCTTGAGATCAGCGCCGGCACAGAAGGCGCCGCCCGCACCGGTCAGCACCGCCACCCGCGCCATGGCATCGGCCTCGAAGGCCTTGAGCGCCGCCGCGAGGCCGTGGGCTGCTTCGTTGTCGAGTGCGTTCTTTGCCTGCGGCCGGTTGATCACGATGGTGGTGACCGGCCCATCGCTCTCGACCAGGATCTTCGGTGTGCTCATCGCGCCTTGTTATCGAACGGTGGCGAGTTCGTCTTCGAGCTGCGCGTTGGTGCGCCGCGGCGTGCGGAAGTACCACCAGTTCTTCTGCGGCGTCCATTTTTCCTTCTTGGCCGTGCCGCCGCCCCACACGCATTTCTTGAATTCGCGCGTGCCGGCCATAAAAG
The DNA here is from genome assembly GCA_003153415.1 of Rhodospirillales bacterium. Classification (GTDB taxonomy): domain Bacteria; phylum Pseudomonadota; class Alphaproteobacteria; order Reyranellales; family Reyranellaceae; genus Reyranella. The sequence goes on from PLYQ01000270.1 coordinate 8,360, forward strand.
CCTTGTCGGCATCGTCGAGCTTCAGCGCATGGTCGCCCATCTCCTCGCGGCTGAACATCGGCAACGCTTCGAGGATCAGCTCGCGCACATCGACGTCGTTCAGCCAGTTGTCGAGGTCGAAATTGTAGTCCTGGCGTTCAAGGTCGTTGGCGAAGGTGGCCCACTGGTCGATCAGCTCGCGCAGATCCTCGACGTTCGGCGGCCCCGGCGGCGGGGTCGAAGGTGAGGGATGAGGAGGTTTCATTCGCTGCCGCGCTCCGCCTGGCGACGATAATAGCGCTCGCCATCATTGGGTTTGAAGAAGGTACGGATGGTACCGTTGGCATTGAAGGCGATGAAGGCGCCGGTCTGCCGGTCGAACCGCGTGACGACGCCGTCGGACCGCACGGTTTGCAGGACCGGGCCGCCGACGGCTGAATCGCGCAGCAACTGCGCCTGATGCAGGTAGTCCTGCTTGGTCGGCCGGCCGAATTCCGGCCCGTGCTTTTCATAGTGCTCGTCGAGCCGGCGGGCATCGGCGAAGCCGACCCCGGCGCCCCAGCTCTTCTGCCCGGCGGGAGCGTTCGGTTCGGCCGCAACGGCGTCGCGCGCGAGGCGGCGCTCGCCGCGGTCGGCAACTCCAGTCCAATAGGCGAAGATCGCAGCCGCCGCCAACGCCGCCGTAAGCAGCCGACGCCAGGGCAGGCCGCCCAGGCGGCCGTACATGGCGCTATTGTGCGCCAGCTTTGAACCAACGCGCAATCAGGCGGCGCTCGTCATTGGTCAGGTTGGTGAGGTTGCCGGGCGGCATGACCCGGGTGACCCAGACCTGCTGGTTGATCATCGCTGCCCGCGCCCGGATCTCCTCCGGCGTCTCCAGCAGGACACCCTTGGGCGGCGCCGCGAATCCTTCCTGTGTCGGCTTGGTGGCGTGGCACGGCAGGCAGCGGACCTGAAAGACAGGCTGTACCTCGGCGAAGCTTGCCGGCGGGCCGATATCCTGCGTCGGCCGCGGCAGTGCTGCGAACGCCGTCAGCGCCAGCACGACCAGGCCTGAGGCCAGCACCAGCGGATTGGGATCGCCACCATTACGACGCGCAAAGTGGCGCTGCACGAACCACACGCGCACCAGCGTGCCCGCCAGCGAGATCATCAGCAGCAGCACCCAGTTCCACTCGTGGCCGTAGAGGCCGGCGTAGTGGTTGCTGATCATGGTGAACAGCACCGGCAGGGTGAAATAGGTGTTGTGCACCGACCGCTGCCGGCCCATCGCGCCATACTTCGGATCGGGCGTGCGACCTTCCTCCTTGGCCTTCACCAATTCGCGCTGGCCGGGGATGATCACGAAATAGACATTGAGCACCATGATGACGCCCAGCATGGCGCCGAAATGGAGATAGGCGCCGCGGCCCGAGAAAAGATGGCAGAGCGCCCAGGCGGCCACGGCGCAATAGAGGAACAGCAGGCCGCCCAGCACAGCATCGTCCTCGCCGAATGCCGAGCGGCAGAGCCCGTCATAGACCACCCAGCCGCCCACCATGAAAGCGAGTCCGATGGCAATCGCTTCCCATTTGTCGAGCGGCATGACCGAGGGATCGATCAGGGCGATCTCGGCGCCGTGGTAGTAGACGAGGCAGAGCAGCAGGAAGCCGGTGATCAGCGTGGTGTAGGCTTCCCACATGAACCAGTGCAGCTCAGGCGGCAGCTTTTCCGGCGCCAGCTTGAATTTCTTGGCGGTGTAGAAACCGCCGCCGTGGACCGCCCAGACCTCGCCGCCGATGCCCTTGGCGGCGTCGGCCGGATCGAGCGGGGCGTGCAGGTGGTTGTCCAGCCAGATGAAGTAGAAAGAAGCGCCGACCCAGGCGATGCCTGTGATCATATGGGCCCAGCGGAGAATAAGGTTCAGCCAGTCGGCAAGGAAAGCGGCGTCCACGCCCTATCGTCGCTCATGTTCCTCTCGGCCGCTAGACTTTACTTCCCGCCGAACAATTCAACAGTGATGTTGCAGGCGTGGCCGACACCGACGGCGCCGTACTGTCTTTTCAGGATGTTCTCGCGATGGCCGGGCGATGCCATGAGCTGGGCATGGATCGACTCCGCGTCCTTGCGGCCCATCGCGAGGTTCTCGCCTTTCCAATTGTAGCGGAGGCCGTCGAAGGCGGCCTGGTAGCCGTCATGGGAGAACTGCTTCGTGGAGCACATCCGTTCGGCGCGCACCTGGGCGCGGGCGCTCAAGGCGGGGTCTTCCCTGAAGGCAGGAACATGCGCGTCGGCGCGCGAGGCGTTCATGAGCATGACCAGGGCCGTCACGATCGCGGAATTCATGGGCCGTTTGTACCATGCCGCGGGCGGCACGAGCGGGGCGGTGGTGTGTCCATCCTGCGGCGGAGTTCACGCGCCCTTGGATGTCACACGAAGTCCCGGGGAATGGAGCGGTCCCATTCGCGATGACAGACCTCGCTGGTGCCTTCCCAGGCGCGCAGTGTTGCCCGCAGCAGGAAGGCGTCGCGCGTGCAGGACAGATGCATCTGCGTCTCGATCCTCACCTGCCAGGCGCCCCGCTGTTTCGTCTCGACCCGCCGCATCTCGGCGGTGGCGCTCAGCGGATCGTCGTCCTTGATATCGAAGGCGAACTTGCCCTCCGTGCCCAATTCGAGGCCGAGGCGGTCGATGCGCACGACACCCGGGCGGATCGTCGTGGCTTCCTCGGGTGTTGCCGTCTCCGGGCCTGGCAGCGGCGGCAAAGCATCGGCAGCCCGGGGCGGCCGTACCGGCAGGTCGAGCGTGCCGCCAAAGATCGTTACCGTCGCTTTCTCTGGGGCCGGCCAGATCATCGGCCAATAAGCCGTCGAGAGAGCGATCCTTATCCTGTGACCCGCCGGAAACACCACGCCGGCGTCGTTGAACTGGATGCGAACCTGGTAGCGCTGTCCCGCCACCATCGGCGCGGGCGTTTCGTGGCCGTCGCGATGCGTGAGGTTGAGCACGCCGAAGCTCACGCGCAGCGATTCGCCCGAGGGATGGACATCGCACAGCCGGACCGCGAGGTTGGCGATCGGCCTGTCCGACGCCACGTCGACGGTGAGGACCGCCGCGCCCAGGGTCTCGATCGCCTCGTCGAGCACCGCCGTCTCGAAGACCAGCGAGCGCTCGTCGTCCTCGCGCTGGTCGCCGGCTTGATCGGCGCCGCGGCCGAACGGACACCACGATCCCGCGTGCTTGCCGACCGTTAGCGGCGAGCACACCGCGCGCGCCGCAAGAGGCGCGCCTTGGCTGGAGAGCCCGCCGTCGGTCAGGAACAAGCAGAGGGGCGTTATCCCCGGCGACGGCCACGACGGCTCGGCCACCCAGCGTCCCGGCAAGGTCTCGTGGTGGGTGGCAGGCTTGGCGCTGTCGGTCATCCAGGCGCGCAGCATGGGCTCGTCCGTCATGCCGGTGTCGAGGCCCTTCAGCCAACGATCCCACCAGCGCAGCATGTCCTGCAGGAAGCCGACCTGCGGGCCGGGCAGCGCAAAATGCGGATAGGCATGGGCCCACGGCCCGATAAGGCCCTTGCGCGGAACCGCGAGCCGCTCGAGGAGGCGCGGAATGGCGTTGGTGTAGCCATCGGTCCAGCCGCCGACCGCGTACACCGGACATTGGATCGCCGCGTAGTCCTCGCACACCGACCCGTGCTGCCAATACGCGTCGCGTCGTTGATGCCGCATCCAGATTTCCAGGAACAGCGGCACGCTCTCCAGACGCTCCAGCCACATCGCCCGCCAACGATCGCCGACCAGCACCGGATCGGGCGGATGGCACATGGCGCCAAAAAAGAACGCCGCCCAGCCGAAGCCCGCGTTCAGCTTGGCGCCGCCCATGTAATGCACGTCGTCGCTGTAGCGATCGTCGGTCGAGCAGATCGTCACGATCGCCTTCAGCGCCGGCGGCCGGCGCGCCGCAACCTGCAGTCCGTTGAAGCCGCCCCACGAGATGCCCATCATGCCGACCGCGCCGCTGCACCACGGCTGGGCCGCCAGCCAGGCGATGATCTCCAGGCCGTCGTCCTGCTCCTGCAGTGCGTATTCGTCGGACAGCAGGCCGTCCGATTCGCCGCTGCCCCGGATATCGACCCGCACGCCGGCATAGCCATGGCCGGCCAGGTAGGGATGCGTGAGCGCATCGCGGTCGTTGGTGCCGTCGCGCTTGCGATAAGGCAAATATTCCAGGATCGCGGGAACCGGGTTCTGTTCGGCGTCGTCGGGCAGCCAGATGCGGGCGGCCAGCTTGGTGCCGTCCTTCAAGGGTATCGACGTGTGCTCGATGACCCGCACGGCGCGGGGAAAGCTCGTGACGATCAAGGCCAAGATCCGGTTAACGGTGCATCCTTAATCGTCTAGATTGGTCGATATCGAACCGGAATTCACGGCCAAAGGACCGCATGACCATGACAACGATCGATGCTTTCCGCAGTAGCGTGTCCGCCGCTTCACCGCCGGGTGACGCGAGCCCCGCCTTGCAGGGTCTGTGGTGGCTGGCCAAGGGCGATTGGGACCACGCGCACAAATGCGTTCAGGGCCACGAGGGCGACCGCGACTGCGATTGGGTGCACGCGCACCTGCACCGCCAGGAGGGCGACATGACGAATGCCGGCGGCTGGTATCGGCGTGCCGGCCGGCCGGTCGCCAGCTGCTCGCTGCAGGACGAGTGGAGCCAGGTCGCGACGGAACTGCTCGCCCGGAAGTAACGCCGCCGCCTAGTGGCGGCTCAGCTCCGCGCGTCCCACCACCATGTGATGCACCTCGTCCGGACCGTCTGCGAAGCGCAGATGACGCTGGTTGACGTACATCTCCGACAGCGGCGACCACTGCGAGATGCCGGTGGCGCCGTGGATCTGGATTGCCTGATCGATGATGGTGCAGACCTTCTCCGGCACCATGGCCTTGACCATGCTGACCCACACGCGGGCCTCGCGATTGCCCAGCACGTCCATCGCCTTGGCGGCCTTCAGCACCATCAGCCGCATGGCCTCGATTTCGATACGTGCGCGCGACACGGTTTCCAGGTTCTTGCCGAGCTGGATGAGTGGCTTGCCGAAGGCGATGCGGGTCGAGGCCCGCTTGACCATCAGGTCGAGCGCCTTCTCGGCCGAGCCGATCGANNTTCTCGAACTTGAGGTGCATGTGGCCGCGCGGCGCATGATCGTGGCCGAAGACATGCATCGGTCCCATGATCTTCACACCGGGCGTGTCCATGGGCACCAGGATCTGCGACTGCTGGAACTGCGGTGAGGCGTCGGGGCTGGTCTTGACCATGCAGATCATGATCTTGCAGCGTGGATCGCCGGCGCCGGAGATGTAGTATTTCTCGCCGTTGATCACCCACTGGTCGCCATCGAGCTCGGCGCGGGTGCTGATGTTCTTGGCGTCCGATGAGGCCACGTTCGGCTCGGTCATGGCATAGGCCGAGCGGATCTCGCCGTTCAGCAGCGGCTTCAGCCACTTCTCCTTCTGCTCGGGCGTGCCGACGCGCTCCAGCACTTCCATGTTGCCGGTGTCGGGGGCCGAGCAGTTGAGCGACTCCGAGGCGAGCGGCTGCTTGCCGAGCTCGGCGGCGATATAGGCATAGTCGAGGTTGGTGAGGCCGCGGCCGATTTCCGAATGGGGCAGGAAGAAGTTCCACAGGCCCGAGGCCTTGGCCTTGTTCTTGGCGACCTCGAGCAGCTCGAGCTGGCCCGGCGCCCAGCTCCAGCGCTCCTTGCGGTCCTCGCCCAGGCGAAAGAACTCATCGGCGATCGGCGCCACGTTGTCCTCGATGTGCTTCTTCACGGCGTCGAAGAGCGGCTGTGCTTCCTTCGACATGGCGAGGTTGTTGAGCTCGGCATCGAGGTCGGGCCGGGGCTTGGCAGCCGGCTTGGCAACGTGAACGTTCACTGGGGTTTCCTCCTTGTTCTGGGGAGACCCTAGACGAGATTCGGCGTCGGCGAAATCACACCGATCTTGCTTAGGAGAGGTGGTCGCTACCCGATTACTAGAATGACTGCTCCCGTAACGGCGAGGACGGTAGCTGCTCGCTTGGTCGGAACTATCCAGTCGTGCCTTGAGCCCCTTGTGCCTCGCCCTTTTTCTGATGAGTGGCTGGGAAATGTCTCAAACCGCATTCGGGACAGCGAGGCGGCATTCTATCGATTAAGGTCCAAATCCAATAAACAAGCCAAGATCCAGCGCAAAGGAAGTCGCCTTTTTTCCCGGCGGGGAAATGCTGTCGGCGCTCCGGCGTTGCTACCGCATTGAGTCTTGAAAGCTCGTGTACTCGCATTTGCGCGCCGTGATCTTCAAAAGAAGAAGTACCAGTGGCGTGCGCGAAATCATTACGCAGTCTTCGAACGAGGTGCAGGCTTTGAGCGACTCCGGATGAGATGAGGCCCAAGCGAGCAGCGAAGTCGATCTTCGCACTAAAGCTTCCAAGGGGTGCGTAGGGGCCGTCAAATAGGGGATCGGCCGAAGTTGCACAGGGCAATAGCGCGGCCTTCAAGAGCGCTATCAATGCCTCATCCAAATATGCGGCGGTAACTATCGCTATGGTCCGGCCAGTCTCCGAGAGCGCTTCCTTCTCGAAGTAGTCGGTCCAGCGATGTGCGTCAGCCGCTCCTCCGACATCCGACATCCGCTCTCCAAATCGATGACAACAGGCGGTCCATTCGCCAAGTAAAATGAGGATATGCCAATGATCGATCGGTCACAATCTGAACCGCATCCGAACTACTCGTTCGCCAGCGCAGCACGTCCGTCCCGTAGTGCGCCTGTCGACATGCACGTTCCGCAGGGTGCCGATGTTGGCGTCCTGAACTCGCCAAAAAGACTTCCGTTGCCAAGGAGTGCAGTCGCCGAACGCGGTACAATGGCAAACAAATCTGGAGCGAGAGCACATGCCAAATAGGCCAAGATTCGAGCGCGCGCTTTTTCTGCTGGGCCGTCAAAATTCAGGGAAGTCTACGCGCATACGGAATATTTACGCAGATGTGAGATTGGGACGGTACGGCAAGGTGCCCCAGAAGAAGCATCGGAGATTTGCCCCAGTGTACCTCTCCTCTGAACGGCGATTGTACGTGCGTATTCAATCTCCATAGGAAGCCGGAGAAACGCGGCCACAGTTCTTTGCGAAAATCGATGACGCCATCAAGCGCGATGGCCCGACCGCTCGTTGGAATATGGTTTGTACCATGCAATGGGACGAAGGCAGGAAGATTGGTGACGGAATCGAGGTGATTGAGGAGTTCATCGACGAGTACAGACCGGAACGGGTCCGAGTAGCGGTGTTGCATCCTCCTGCAAAGGGGGGTGGCCTAACTGATGAAGAGCTCCGCAATGGCCGGCGCAGAATACGTCGACTTGAGAGAGTCGGAATCATAGTCGAGCAAATGCAAATTGCTGGAATTGGTCGGAATGGGCTGTTGCTCTCCGACTTCTTCGATTTTACGTGACACTGGCTAGGCGCGTGACGGGATGAGGTCGTCGATGTGGACGTCCCACAGGGTGCCGATGTTGGCGCCTTGGTGCTCCTTGAACAGCGGCGCCAGGCGGCCGGGCTGCGTGACGGATGCGCCGCGCAGGCCGAATCTGGTGGCGGCGGCAGCGAGATCGCCGCGACCGTGCGTGGCCTCCTTGGCGTTGATGCCGTTGGCGCGGAACTTGTGCACCTCCGCGCCGTAGCCGCCGTCGTTCATGATCGCCATCAGCATGCGGATGCCTTGACGTTTATAGCAGAAATGCTATATTCAGTACCGAATGGCGCGGAAGAAGCCCGTCTGCTGGATTGGATCGAGTAAGGCAGACCTGAGCGCGTTTCCGCAGCCCGTGAAGGACGTGATGGGCTTCGCACTCCATCAGGCCCAAGTCGGCGGAAAGCACGATGCCGCCAAGCCCATGAAGGGGTTTGGCGGAGGAGGTGTGCTGGAAGTCGTGGAAGATCACGACGGTGACACCTACAGGGGCGTCTATACCGTCAAGTTTTCGAATGCGGTTTATGTCCTGCACGTCTTCCAGAAGAAATCCACGAAGGGCATCAAGACGTCGAAGGGCGACATCGACCTCATAAGAGAGAATCTCAAGACAGCCGAGGCGGACGCCAAGGCCGAAATTAAATCGAGGGAAGGTTCAGATGCCAAACGCACGTGATCGCCGGGTAACGCGTGGTGGCGGGAATGTCTTCGAGGATCTTGGGTTCCTTGACGCCCAGGATCACCTGGCCAAAGCCGAACTCGTCAGCGAACTCAAGCATATCGTCGATCGCGAAGGATGGACCCAGGCCCGCGCCGCCAAAGTCATGGGCATGGCTCAACCCGATGTGTCGCGACTTCTGCGAGGCCAATTCGCCAACTACTCGATTGACCGGATCATGCGCTTCCTCAGGGCTGCCGGATGCGAAGTCGAAATTGTCGTCCGGCCCAAAGGCAAACGGGCCCAGACCGTTCGCTTTGGCACCCTCAAAGCCGCCTGAACTTTGGCCGCCCGCGCGGGCTACGCCTCACTCTGCGAGGCTTCGGTCGGAACGACGGAGTGAATTGGGCGATCTTGCCCTGAACCTCGAAGCAGCGGACGATGACGCGATGTCTGCCGCTGCGCCTCTGTCCTACGCGCCTGCCGGGCGCCTATGGGCGGCTCTGCTGGCGTCGACGCTGCTCAACCTGCCGCTGGGGTCGGTCTACTCCTTCAGCGTGCTCCTGCGCCCGCTCGAGCAGGAACTGTCCATACCCCGTTCGGCTCTGTCGCTTGTTTTCGGCCTGGCGACGGTGGGATTTACGGTGGGCTCGGTCGGCGCCGCGTTTCTCTACCGCGTCGCTCCTGCGCCGGTCCTGGTGTTCGCGAGCGCAGCGGTGGCCGCCGGCGGTATCGCGGTCGCCGCGACGGCGAATGGCCTCACGCAACTGCTGCTCGGCTATGGCGTTGTGTTCGGCACGGGCGGCGGCGTGGCCTACATTCTGCTGCAGCAGGGCGTGAACATGCTGGTGCGGCGGCGCCGGGGGTTGGTGAATGGCTATATCGTGAGCCTCTATCCCATGGGCGCGATGATCGCGACGCCGGCCTTCCATGCGTGCAATGAAGCGTTCGGCTGGCGCACCACCCTTGCCGGGCTGGCGGCGGTACTGGTGACCTGCGGAGCCGCCGCTTCGCAGCTGGCCTGGTACAGCGGGGCAACGCTGGTCGCACCTGTAAGCAGTGCGCCGGAGCGACCGGCGGCGCTGGGCCCAACTTTCCTCAAGCTCTCGGCGACGTTCTTCCTCGCCGCCTCGGCGGGGCTGATGGTGCTGAGCCAGGCGCGCGAGATCGTGGCCACCTATGGCGGTGCTGCGGCACTGGCGGTGGCCGCCACGACCGTCATCACCGGGGCGATCGCGGCCGCGCGCATCGGCGGCGGCTGGCTGGTCGACCGCTTCGCCGTGCCGCACGTGATGTGCGCGGCGCACGCGCTGGCGCTGAGTGGCGTCCTGCTGCTGACCCTCTTACCGGCACCCGTCACGGCGGTGCTGGGATTGGGGATGATCGGCGTGGGCTACGGCTTCGTCTCGGGATCCACGGCCGGTGGGATCGGCCTCTACTGGCCGCCCGCCGACTACGGGCGCGTCGCCGGCCGCACCTACATCGCCTGGTGCCTGGCGGCCATCAGCCTGCCGGTGCTGGCCGGTTACCTGTTTGACACGACGCACAACTACGTCACGGCGGTGCTGATCGCGGGCTGCGCCAACCTGACGGGCATGGCGACCGCGCTCACGATGCCGAAGCGAGGGCGGCGCTAAAGCAAAGTCCGAACTGAGTGAATCAACGTCCTCCCCTTGGCGGACTCCGCCAAGTCGGCGCTATGGCCGCGAGCGGCCATAGCGCCTAGGTGCCCGCGTCTTACGCGGGCGGGGGTCAGAGGCCAATGACCCCATCGTCGCGGTATGACCGCGACACTTCCCCTTCGCGGATTCCGCGAAGGGGAAGGAAGCCGATCCGACTTGCGCGGATTCTGCTCCAGAGTCTTTCCGACGGCGATTGAACCAGGCCTTGTCCCTGGCCCTACGATGGCGGCGGTAGCATCGTGGCTAAGGACCATAATCGTCGAATCGAAGCGGTCGGGCTTATAGTCAGCCGATGATCCGCGCCGTCTGCCTGCTGGGCCTCTGCTGCCGTTTTCCAACGGTTTATTTAACCGTGGCGGCCTTTCGTGCCGGGCGCAGCACCTTCGCCAAGGACCACAATCGTCGGTTCGGACCGACCGGGCGCAGGATGGCCGGCATGACGCGGCGGGCCGCCCGCGGCCCTGGCCGCCAATCGATCTGCGACAGGTTTGCGGATTCGCGAACTTCGCGAATCGTTCCCGAAGCTCCCCGCAAGTGACTGAACGAGCAGGCGTTTTCGGCACAAGCGCGAAAGACTCGCGAGGACACGTCAAAAACGCGGCGGGTGGAGGTGACGGGAAAGTGGGAAGAAACGCCTGGAACCCTTGTGCCATCGGCATCCGACGCGTCCCACCAGGGTGGGAAACGGTGAGACGCTGGCCGCTGGTGCCGGACGTTTCCGCTTCAGACGGAAAGGCCCTAAAACAACCCGACGATCTTTCCGTCTGCCGCCACGTCAATGCTGTTGGCCGCCGGCACCCTGGGCAGGCCGGGCATGGTCATGATGTCGCCGCACACTGCGACCACGAACTCCGCGCCCGCAGAGAGTCTCACCTCGCGCACCGTCACGATATGGTCGTTGGGCGCGCCCTTGGCGTCGGGATTGGTCGAGAAGCTGTACTGCGTCTTGGCGATGCAGACCGGCACCTTGCCGAAGCCCATGGCTTCGTACGAGGCGAGCTGATCGCGCACCGACTTGTCGGCGGCGATATCCTTGGCGCGGTAGATCTCCTTGGCGATCGTGCGGATCTTTTCGAGGAGCGGCATTTCGTCGGGATAGAGCAGCTTCATCTTGCTCTTGCCGCTCTCGATCACCTTCACGACAGCGCGCGCCACGTCGGCGGCGCCCTTGCCGCCCTCGGCCCAATGGTCGGCCATCACCGCCTCGACGCCCAGTTTGGCGCAGGCCGCCTTGACCAGATCGATCTCGGCTGTGGTGTCGGCGCTGAAGCGGTTGATCGAGATCACCGGCGTAAGGCCGAACTTCTGCATGTTCTCGACATGGCGCTGCAGGTTGGCCATGCCGGCTTCCAGCGCTTTCAGGTTCTCGGTCTTGAGGTCCTCTTTCTTCACCCCGCCATGCATCTTGAGCGCCCGGATGGTCGCCACCAGCACCACCGCGTCGGGCATCAAGCCGGTCTTGCGGCACTTGATGTCGATGAACTTCTCGCCGCCCAGGTCGGCGCCGAAGCCCGCTTCGGTGACGACATAGTCGGCGAGCTTCAGCGCCGTGGTGGTGGCCAGGACCGAATTGCAGCCGTGCGCGATGTTGGCGAAGGGGCCGCCATGGATGAAGGCGGGTGTTCCCTCGAGCGTTTGCACCAGGTTGGGCGACAAAGCGTCCTTCAGCAGCACGGTCATCGGACCGTGCGCCTTCAGCTCGGAGGCACGCACCGGCTTACGCTCGCGGGTGTAGGCCACGATGATGTTCCCCAGCCGGGTCTTGAGGTCCTCGAGGTCCTTGGCGAGGCAGAAGATGGCCATGACCTCCGAGGCGACCGTGATGTCGAAGCCGTCCTCGCGCGGGAAGCCGTTGGCCACGCCGCCCAGCGAGGAGACGATCTCGCGCAAGGAGCGGTCGTTCATGTCTATCGCGCGCCGCCACACTACTCTTCGGCCGTCGATGCCGAGCGCATTGCCCCAGTAGATGTGGTTGTCGATCAGCGCCGACAGTAGGTTGTGCGCCGCGCCGATCGCATGGAAATCGCCGGTGAAATGGAGGTTGATGTCTTCCATCGGAACGACCTGGGCGTAGCCGCCGCCGGCAGCGCCGCCCTTCATGCCAAAGCTTGGCCCGAGCGACGGCTCGCGCAGGCAGAGCATCGCCTTCTTGCCGATATGGTTGAGCGCGTCGGTCAGGCCCACGGTGGTCGTGGTCTTGCCTTCGCCGGCAGGTGTCGGCGAAATCGCCGAGACCAGGATCAGTTTGCCGTTGGGCTTGCTCTGCAGCGATTTGATGTAGTCCGTCGAGACCTTGGCCTTGTAGTGGCCATAGGGATCGAGATTTTCGGCGGCGATGCCGAGCTTCTCGCGCGCCAGCTCCATGATCGGCCGCTTCTTGGCCTCCTGGGCGATCTGGATGTCGGTCTTGGGACTGGTGTGCTGTGACGCGGGCATTTGTGCTTCCTCCGATGAATTTCCTCCCCCGTCTCGGGGGAGGTGCCCGCGGAGCGGGCGGAGGGGGATGGCAACGGTGGTGTTGCCTTACCCCTCCGTCGGCGCAAGACGCCGACACCTCCCCTTGGCGGGTTCCGCCAAGGGGAGGGGTGTGTGAGCTAGGTGAATCGCATTCCGACGGCGAGTTTGGCCGCAGCCGCCCACTCGCCGGCGCCGACCTTCGGCCCGTCGGCAGGTTTGACGCGCAGCACCTTGATACGGCCGTCGGGGCAGACGACGGTGAACCCGTCGGCACCGACTTCGACAACCTCGCCGTACTTGCCGGCGATCCCCTTGGGATCGCGGGCGGGCAGTGGCTGGATGTCGAAGATCTGCAGGGTCTTGCCGTCCACGGTCGTCCAGGCGCCGGGCGCTGGATTGCAGCCGCGAACGAGCGGATCGATCTGGCGCCACGACTTGCCCCAATCGATGCGGGCGATGTCGGCGGTGGCACGGCCTTCGTAGGTCGCGAGCTTCTCGTCCTGCTTGATGCGCGGCGCTTTGCCGGCCTTCACCAGGTCGACCGATTCGAGCATCGCTTCGACGCCCATCGGGAACAGGCGGTCGAAATAGACCGTGCCCAGCGTGTCCTTGGGCCCGATCGGCGTCTTCTTCTGCAGCAGCACGGCGCCGGTATCGAGGCCGTTGTCGGGCCAGAAGATCGAGAGGCCCGTCTCCTTTTCGCCCAGGATGATCGGCCAGTTGATGGCGCTGGCGCCGCGATAGGCCGGCAAAAGGGAAGGGTGATACTGGATCGAGCCGTGTGTCGGGATGTTCAGGAACTCCTCGGGCACGAACAGGGTGACGAAGGCCATGACCTGCAGGTCGGGCTTCAGCGCTTTGAACTCCTCCCACACCTCGGGCTTGCGGTAGGAGGCGGGCTGGAAGACCGGCAGCTTGGCTGCGATCGCCGCTTCCTTCAGCGGGTCGGCCTTCTGGCCGGGCTTTTCGGGTGCCACATAAACGGCGACGACATTCTCGCCGCGCTTGAGCAAGGCCTCGAGCACGGCCTTGCCGAAGGCCTGCTGGCCATGGACTACGATGCGCATGTTGGTTTACTCCGCGGCTTGCGCTTTTGGGGCCTGACCTGTTGCGCCGGATGCCTTGATCTCGGCGATCTCGCGCGGCGTGAACTTCAGCACCTTGGTCAGGATCTCGTCGGTGTGTTCGCCCAGAAGCGGCGAGCGCTCGACTTCGGTGATGCTGTCCGACATCTTGATCGGGTTGCCGACCGACAGGTACTTGCCGCGGGTCGGATGATCGACCTCGACGACGGTGCCGGTCTCGCGCAGCGACGGCTCCTCGGCCAGCTCCTTCATCGACAGGATCGGGCCGACCGGAATGTCGAAGGCGTTGCACTCGTTCATGACCTCGAACTTGGTCTTGGTCATGGTCCATTGCTCGATCCGACCGAAGATTTCCGTGAGCCGCGGCAGGCGCGCCGGCGGCTTGGCGTAGTCGGGATGGGTCTTCCAGTCGG
>PLYQ01000270.1:22172-23074 GCA_003153415.1 Rhodospirillales bacterium
AGCGGCCCATGGGCGAGGCGCTGCTGGTCGCGCAGTTTTACGCGGCAGAGATTGAGCACGCCGTCCTGCATCGCCGTCAGCACGCGCTGACCGCGACCGGTGCGTTTCCGCTGGTAGAGCGCGCTGACGATGCCGAGCGCCAAGTGCAGGCCGGTGCCCGAGTCGCCGATCTGCGCGCCCGTCACCAACGGCAGGCCGTCGTGGAAGCCGGTGGTCGAGGCCGAGCCGCCAGCGCATTGCGCCACGTTTTCGTAGACCTTGCAGTCCTCGTAGGGGCCGGGGCCGAAGCCCTTGACCGAGGCCACGATCATGCGCGGGTTGAGCGCATGGATGTGTTCCCAGGTCAGCCCCATGCGGTCGANNTGTGGTTGAGCATGGTGAAATAGAGACTGTCGGCATTGGGCACGTCCTGCAGCTGGCCGCGCGTGATGTCGCCCGTGCCGGGACGCTCGACCTTGATCACGTCGGCGCCGAACCAAGCCAGCAGCTGCGTGCAGGTCGGACCCGACTGGACGTGCGTGAAGTCGAGGATCTTCACGCCATCGAGCGCCTTGCCATCCTTGCCCCAGGGCTTGGACGACACCTTGGGCAAGCCGCCGCCGTCGGCCTTCTTGGCCACGACCTTCAGCACCGGCCGCCCGGTGCGCTTGGGGGCGGGCTTCGCCTTGGCCTTGGTCTTCGAGGCCTTCGCTTTGCCTTTCGCCTTTAGGGCTTTCTTCTTTGCCATGTCTCTTCTCCGAATGGTTTATTTCTTGCGAAGCCTGCTTTGCGGATTGAGGTTGCCGATGCGGCCGCTCTCGCTGCCGGCCGCGGGATCCAGCACCGCGTTGATCAGGGTCGGCTTGCCGGAGTCCATCGCTTCGTTCACCGCGCGCTTGAGATCATCGGGCGTCGTCGCATTG
>PLYQ01000075.1 GCA_003153415.1 Rhodospirillales bacterium
AACGGCACGACGATCTTGATCGGCTTGTTGGGAAAATCCTGCGCATACGCCTTCGGCACAGCCGACACGGCGACGGCGCCCGCGAGTGCGGAACGACGACTCAACTTCACTTTTCCTCCCGAGGCCTCTGCCGGCCGGCATCCGTTGTAGCGGGCCGGCGCGGCGAGGCAAAGGAGGGCCTACAGAAAGAGCTTTTCCGCTTTGCGGTCGGCGTACAGGCTGCCGACGAATTCGGCGTAGCCGTTGTAGAGCTGGGTCGGGATGCGCTGGTCGCTGCCCAGCGGCCGTTCCGTCGCCTGGCTCCAGCGCGGATGGGGTACCTGCGGGTTCACGTTGGCCCAAAAGCCGTATTCGCTGGCCGCCAGCTTCTCCCAGAACGAGACCGGCCGCTTGTCGGTGAACTCGATGCTGACGATCGACTTCACGCTCTTGAAGCCGTACTTCCATGGCGTCACGAGCCGGAGCGGCGCGCCGTTCTGCCTGGGCAGCGGCTTGCCGTAGAGGCCGGTGGCGATGAAGGCGAGATCGTTGGTCGCCTCGTCCATCGCCAGCCCTTCGGTGTAGGGCCAGGGATAGAGGAAGTCCTTCTGTCCCGGCATGACCGAGGGTTTGCTGAGTGTCTGCATGACGACGTACTTGGCGCCACCGGCGGGCTTGGCGAGCTCGACCAGCGAGCGCATCGGGAAGCCGGTCCACGGAACGATCATCGACCAGGTCTCGACGCAGCGATGGCGATAGACGCGCTCCTCGAGCTGGACCTTGGCCAGCAGATCGTCGATTCCGATCTCGAACGGCTTGTCGACCATGCCGCTGATCTTGATGGTCCAGGGCCGCACCGGCAGCTTCTGCGCGTCGCGCCAGATGCTCTTGTCGGTGCCGAATTCGTAGTAGTTGTTGTAGGTGGTCGCCTGGCGCTCCGCCGTCACCGGCGACGGCGCGCCGTATTTGTCGTTGCTCTTGGCCGGATAGTGGCCGGCCGACGGATCGGTTTCCTTGCCTTGGGCCGAGGCTGCGGCGGGCAGGGCGAGGCCAACCGCACCGAGGCCCATGGCCTGCACGAGGCCACGGCGGCCCAGATAAAGGCCTTCCGGGGTCGCCTGCCGCTCGGGCAGATGCCAGCCGGGTGTACGCTTGATCAGCATTCGTCGAACTCCTGTTGCGCCCCGCCCTGACATGGAGCGGATCGGGGCTTTGCGCAAATCAACCCCTGCTCACCGCCCTGTTACCTCATGGGTGACGTCAGGTTCGACATCAAGTGCGGACGTCACCCTCGCCCATGACATTGGCGAGATCGGGGCGGTAGCCCATCATCACCATGGTTTCGGCGACCAGGAACATCGGCCCGATGAAGCCCTGGAAGATATTGGCGAGCAGCGCCGGCCGCTTGCCTTCGTAGTGGTGGCCGAGGAACTGCAGTGCCCAGCCGCCGACGAACAGCACGGCGAAGGCCACCCAGGTCGAGGTCGGACCCAGCACCCCGGCGAGAACCTCGGCGGCGTACCAGGCGAGCAGCATGAGCACCGCCATCACGATGCCGATGCCGAGGTCGAGCGCCATCCAGCCGAGCACGGCGAGGAAGGCGACCACCGCGGCCATCGACGTGTCGCGGCCGAGCCGGAACTGCCACAGGGCGAGGATCAGCAGCAGCGAGAAGACGATGAGGGGAATGCCGACGAAGTGCGTGCCCTTGTTGCGCCAGTCGCGATGCACCGACGCGTAGCTCGCAAGTTGCCGATTGAAGAGGGCGTTGGCCATGGAAGCCTCCGGGCTGCTGGCCGGAGTCTACGCTTTCGTTGCCGTCACATCCATGATGGTGGGCCACATGGCGTCCTGCCAGCCCTTGATGCCCGTGGCGGTGAAGATGACCTGCTGGTTCTGCGTCAGGAGGAAACGGGGAACGACGTTGCCGCGCTGGGCGCCGTCTTCGCTGGCCAGGAAGGTATCGAGCACCCAGCGCGCGTCGGCGGGCCAGCTCTCCTGCTTCAAGAGCAGCGACGCGTTCGCGGGATAGATGGCGCGGTAGTCCATCTTCTTGTAGGCCGGAGTTCCCACGAATATCGGCTCCCACGTCGAGCGCCAGGTCTTGCACTCTTCCGAGCCTGGATGGCCCATGAACACCAGCATCGGGCGGCTGGTCTTGGCTGGCGCTGGCGCCGGCGCCTGCGCCATTGAAGGCGCCGCGGCCATCGCCAGGCCGCCCGCCATCAGGAACCGTCGGTTAAACATACGATTTCTCCCCCACATGACCCTGTTCACAGGGTCAATATGGAGGAGGTCCGGCCAAAGGAGAAGCCGCGGAAGTGGCTAGGCTTTGGTGCCCGTCACTTCCACAATCTTGGGCCACATCTTTTCTTTCCAGCCGTCGTTGCCGGTGGCGGTGAAGATGATCTTGTTGTCCTGCGCCAGGATGAAGCGCGGCGTGCGGTTGCCGCGCTGGGCGCCCTCGTCGCTCATCTGGAATTCGGTGAGGATCCAGCGCGCATCGGCGGGCCAGCTCTCTTCCTTGAGGATCAGTGTGCCGTTGGCCGGGTGCACGATGCGATAGTCGAGTTTCTTGAAGGCGTCGGACGTGACGAAGACAGGCTCAGACTGGGCACGCCAGATCTTGCAGCCGCCTCAAAGCTCGTGGCCGACGAACACCAGCGTCGGGCGCCCAGCCTGGGCAAGCGCGGCGCGGGTCAGAGACGATGCGGTGGCCATCGCCAGGCCGCCCATCATCACAGACCGTCTGTTGAACATTGTGATGCACTCCTCGTGGAACCGCTCCACGAGGCCAATATGAGCGAAGCCCTCGTCGCCGCAAAGGCGCGGAAGGGCGGCCTCACTGTCTTGTGACCGAGGCGCGGCGCTACGCCGCCGCGCGCTTCTTGGCCTCCTCGACGATGCGGTCGGCGGTGCGGCCGACCAGCTCCTGGAGGTGATCGAATTCGGTGCGGTAGGTGCCGACACCCTGGGTCACTGAGCGGATCTCGACGATCATGTCGGCGACCTCGGCTTCCGGCATCAGCGCCGACACTTCGTCCCAGCCGCTCCAGCCGGGCCTTGTGTCGTAGCCCAGCAGCTGGCCGCGCCGGCCGGAGATCAGCCGCTGGATGCGCGAGGTCGAATCACTGGGCGCCGCGACGGTGACCTTGAGGATGGGTTCCAGCAGCACCGGCCGGCACTTGGGCATCGCTTCGCTCATGGCGATGCGCGCCGCCATCTTGAACGACATCTCCGAGCTGTCGACGTCGTGATACTGGCCGTCGAACAGTGTGGCTTCGAGATCGACCACCGGCTGGCCGAGCGGGCCTTCCTTCAGATAGTCGGCGAGGCCGTCCTCGACTGCCGGGATGAAATTGCGCGGCACCACGCCGCCTACGATCTTGTCGACGAAGCGGAAGCCCGAGCCGCGCGGCAATGGCTTGATCTCGACCTTGATATCGGCGAACTGGCCGTGCCCGCCGGTCTGGCGCTTGTAGCGGGCATGCTGCTGCGTGCCGGCCTGGATGGTTTCGCGATAAGCCACCCGAGGTGCGGTGGTGTCGACGACGACATTGTAGCGGCCGCTGAGCTTGTCGACCGCGACCTTGAGATGCATCTCGCCCTGGCCCTTGAGCAGCAGCTCATGGGTCTCGGCGCGGGCTTCGAAGCCGAGCGAGGGATCCTCCTCGACGATCTTGTGCAGGGCGCCCGACAGCTTGACCTCGTCGTTGCGGTTGCGCGCGCTGAGCGCAAGCGCGAACACCGGCGGCTCGGCGGCCGGGAAGTCGGCGACCGGCTTGATGCCGCCTGATGCGATCGAATGACCTGCCGACAAGGCATCGAGCTTGGCGATCGCCACGATCTCGCCGGCCTTGGCATTGGAGGTCTTGTCGAGGCGCTGGCCGAACGGCCGGAACAGGCTACCGACCCGCTGGCCGCCCAGGCTCTGGCCTTCGCTGAGTGCACCCGACCAGACGCGACAGAGCGACAGCTTGCCGGCGTGGGCCTGGTGCAGGACCTTGAAGCACTCCGCCATGGCGACGCCGTTGGACGGCAGCGCGCGGCGCTTGGCGGTCTCGGCGACCGTGGGCGTGTCGTGGCGCAGCGCCTTCAGAAGCCGGCGCACGCCGTTCTCGCGGTCGCCGGCGCCGACCAGCACCGGCGCGATCTGGTCGGCGCCGAATTCGTCGTGCAGGTCGCGGTAGATCAGCGACTTCTCGGGCGCGATGTCCTCGATCAGCTGCTCGAGCAGCGTGTCGTCGAACTCTGACAGGGTCTCGAGCAGTTCGCGCCGCGCCTCCGCTTCGCGCGGCAGGATCTCGGCCGGCATCTCGATCAGGTCCGACGCGCCGCTCGACTTGTAGCGGTAAGCGCGCTCGCTCACGAGATCGACATAGCCCACGGTCTCCTCGGCCCCGTCGGCGGTCGGCCGGCGGATCGGCACCTGGCGCAGCACCATCTTGCGCGTCGAGACCGCCTGCAGCGCCGACAGCATGTCGCGCATGCGGACCTCGGCCGAATCGATCTTGTTGATGAAGATGATATGGGGGATGTGATGGTCTTCGATGTATTTCAGGAGCGGCGTCAGGGAAACCACGCGCTCGGGCGAGGATTCGCACACCACGACGGCGGCATCGCACACGGCAAGGGCGGCGAAGGCGTCGTGCTGGAACTCGATCGAACCCGGGGTGTCGAGGAAGGTCCACTGGTCGCCCAGATAGTCGACCGAGGCGACGTTGATCTCGGTGCTCATGTTGCGCTTGCGGGCTTCGACGGCGGCGTCGCCGATGGAGGTGCCTGCGCGCGTCGATCCGCGCCGGCCGATGGCCCCCGTGGCGTAGAGAATGCTTTCGAGCAGGCTGGTCTTGCCCGACAGATACGGCCCGCACAACGCCACCACGCGATGCGCGCCGCTACCTGCTCTGCCTCCGGTGATGGTTCCTGTTTTGAGGTCGGCCATGACAACGTCCTCCTTCTGGCGCGGATAACCTGCGCGTAGAAGCCCCGGACGGTGATCGCACCCGAACTCAGCGGCCGGAGCGAAGCCTTGTCGCGGAAATGCTTTCACTCCGGGGTGGGGGAGTCAATGCGCCGGGCGGCTGTTGTGGATTAGATTTCCGCAGGCGAGGATGGCGGCAATGCCCAGCCGGCCGTTCCTGCGCCGCATCGCCTACCTGCGCCGCAATCGTTGCAGTGTGCTGCTGGCGGCGCTCTGCCTGATCATCGTGCTCAATCCGCTGCTCAACACCTCGACGCTGGGCGGGATGCTCTTGACGCTTTGCCTGCTTGCGGTCCTCCTGCTGGCGCTGTGGGCGCTCAGATCGCGCCGCCTCACCCTGTGGGCGGCGCTGCCGCTGGCGCTGCTCACGGCGGCGGCAATGCTCTCGGGACAGGTCGGCTTCTACCCGCTGCGCACGCTGGCGTTCGCCGGCCTGGCGGCGCTTATTTCCGTGGTGACCGCGAGGCTGCTGCTCTACGTGCTCGACTGGCATCCCGTCTCGACCGACAAGGTGTTCGGCGCCGTCGCGGCCTACGTGCTGCTGGCTTTCTCCTTCGCCAGCCTCTTCACCCTGCTGCAGTTCGTGCAGCCCCAGTCCTTCCACATCGCGGCGTTCGCCGGATCGGACGGCACCCTGCGATTCACGGAGCTGCTGTATTTCTCCTTCACCGTGCTGACCTCGACCGGCTTCGGCGAAATCCTGCCGGCGACCAACCTAGCGCGCAGCCTGATCGTGATCGAGCAGGTGCTGGGGGTGATGTACGTCGCCTTCCTGATCGCGCGGCTGGCCAACCTGTACGACCGGCGCGAGCGCTGACCGGCGATGCGTGCGACGGTATGATGTCCTCGGAACTAGCGATCGTGGTGCGGTCCCGAAAGCAGCCGTACCTCGTTTATTGCGCAATCCTAGGTCCGGTAATTATTCTCACCATCTACGCGGCGATTTACAGCGGAGTGGCGAGTAACTTCGGCGCTACAGCTATCACGACTCTTATGCTGGGGGCGATTTTCTACTACTATCTGAATTCTCTCGAACTCAAGCTGGCAGATGAACACGTTATGTATCGAGCGATGTGGCGATCTACAGCAATATCGATCAACAACATTCGTGCGGTTGAGCGAGGCCACGGGCCATTCGGTATTGGGGCAGTTTGGATCATTCGCTGCAGAGATCACGCATCACCCATTTCGGTGAATGTCGGGAATTTCGAGGCTCTTCGCCTTCGTGAATTTGCGAAGGCGCTCGTGACAAGAGGGCCTGACATTAGATTTTCGGCGATGCGCCTCTAACAGGTCGAGCTGGACCGCGGCCGGCTGACTTAGGAATTCGTGCATTTGCCGGCCACGATGGCGGGCGTAGCAACATCGCTAAGGACCATAATCGTCGATTCGGACCCGCTGGGCGTAGGATGGACGGCATGGTGTCCAAGAACGCGAATGTTATCGATTCGGGACCGATGCTGGTTTTCGACGGTTTATTTAACCGTGGGAGACTCTGGAGGGCAGGTTGGGCCAGGCGCGGCCCGCCGCCGGGAGTTCGCGCGTCTTGGCCGATCTCCGCGAGTGGCGAGGCTCATGAGTCTCATGAGATTCATGAGGAACCGGCTAAAGGCCAACAAAGATGCGGCTCTTCGGTCAATGCTCATGAGGATTTTCTTTTTTCGACGAAGCCGGATCGCCTACACGATTCCGGAATTCCGGAAACTTCCGGAAACTGTCGCGGCAAGCGACGCAAAATGCAGCCGCGTCAGATGCTTGTGAGGCGGCCTTGTCCGTTTCCGGAAAATCTTGAAAAAATCAGAGGGCGACAATTCGATCGTCGTCACTCGGAAAGACCTTCAGCGCCGCGTGCAGGTCGGGCAGCACGCTGATTTCTCTGCCTTGCTTCACAAGGATGGCGGGGAAGCGAATCGCGCTAAGGACCATAATCGCGGGTTGAGTGGAGGCAGGCGTATAAGAGTTCGACAAGGAGCTCTTCATGGGTGTTTTCACCTCGCCAAAACAGCGTTTGCCTTACGTGCCGCCGCTGGGTCGGGACAGTAGCGGTTCCGCCGACGCCTCTTCATCGCCGACCACGATGCTTGGTAGCGCGCCGCCGGCAGAGAACGACTGGCTCAGCCGGCTGGCGCCGACGCCACCGGGTGGCCGCGAGCCGGATTCCAACATCGTTTTGGCGTCGGACCCGGATCCGGCGTCTCCGGTCGATGACGTCCAAATCGCCCAGCGCCCGCCGACGACAAGTCCAAGATCCCCAGCGAAGCCGTCTGCGCCCCCGCTGGCTCCTGAGCAATCAATGGGTCAGCCGGGGCGCGGCTATGGCGACGTGCCGCAAGCCATGATCGAAAGCGGTATGTCGGCCGACCAGAAAAGAATCAACCGCGCCCAGGCGTTGTACGAACTCGCCCGACGGGCGCCCGTCCAGAATGCTTATCTGTTGGCGGACGATTGGCAGCGAACGAAGCCGTCGGAGGTCGTCGACGACATCAAGCGCGCGGCGCAACGCCACGGCGTGCCGACCGACTTGCTGGCGCGCCTGCTGTATCAGGAAGGCAAGTTCAACGAGAGCCACAATCTGCCGGATGGAAAGCCGTTGGTCATGCAGTCGAACGATCGCGCGAAGGCGTTGGGCTGGGCGCAGATCACCACCGAAAAGATCGACATACTGAAGAATATGGCGCGTGCTCGCGGCGATACCGACCGGCTCGCCGAACTGAATTCCTACTCTCCCGCCGATCGTGCCAAGGCGTTCGACGTTGCGGCAGAACTACTCGCCTACCAGCACAGGCTGCTCGGGAGTTGGCACGCATCCGTGGCAGCCTACAACATCGGCGACAATTTCGTGAATGACTGGCTCAAAGGTCTCGATCGAAGTGCCGACGGCAAGTTCAGCCGAGACCCCAATGACAAAAGGCTGCAAAGTTACTGGCGAACGATGAAAGCCTATCTTCCCATCGTCTTGCGAGGCGCCTCCCAAGACCTCCAAACCGCCGATATGTACGAGCCGGGCAATGCGCGAGCGGGCTTCCGGGTTGCGCCTCCGGTCAATCGATTGCCGAACGCCGCAGACCCCTGGCGCATCTCACAGGACGCAAAAGAGAACCCGTATAAGTTGTATTGACCTAACATACTCAATCATTAGGCTGTGCGTGGGTTGGAGATCGGCAATGGTGCATTTCGTGGGACGGCTGCTTTCTAATGCACTGGTGGTCGCCATTGCGCTGGCAGCATCCTCCTATCCGGCTTGGGCGCAACTCGAGTGGGAATGTCGTGAAGGAGAAGCGAACAACCCGATGTTCGCCGAGTGGCTTCGCGAATTCTATGTGGCACATGCTCAGCCGATTCTCGGCTTGGAGCAACGGCTGACGAATGGTGTGGCCTGGCGTCTCGTCATCGATGCAGCGACCCGGCTTGCCGCTCCGCGCATCACGTGGATGCCGGACAAACAGGCAATGCAGAAGGCCAATCGCATGTTCGAGGCGATCCAGGGATGTTCAATGCTCACGTACAATGGCATGGCCGCCTCGTTCTACGCCATCAGCAAGGGAAGAGACGTCCCTCGGCCGCGCAGCGGATTCATCGTGCAATCGATCGAGGTGGCGACGCTTTCCTATGCGACGCCGAACCTGGTAAGTGCATTCGAAGTGGTGGTTGAGCAGACCGAAGCCATGATGATTCCAGCGCTGATCGGTCGCGTGCTGGATCTGAAGCGAGACAAGATCGTCTCTCCTGAGCGCTGCGGCGATGAAAGCGGCATCTGGACGCTCGCCACGATGTTCCGGTTCGGCGATCTGCTCGAGGTTTGCGATGCCGAAACGCACGCCAGATTCGTTGCATTGTGGGAAAGTAAGATCAACGCAGTGGTGAATAGCCAAGCCTACCGGCGGGATGCAGGCGTCCGATATTGCAACGAAGATTTGGATGACGGTCCCGCTTCGAACCGTCAGTTCACACTCTAATCTAACCCAAACTGGCCTTGCGGTGTAGACGGCTCTCGTCTGGCCATATTCCTGGCGGCAGTGCGCACTGCTGAAGAGTCCCTTTAACCCCGTCATCATCCCCTGGCGCGAGCTCGAGCCCTTCATGAAGCCCGGACCGTGGCGCGACGAGCTCCTCAAGGGGGCGATGGGCTAGGAGATGACGTCGGGCAACACCGGCAAGGCGTGATGCCTCTACGACAGCGCCCCGCACGCCCGTTGGATGCGCCGGCCGGCCTCTTCCAGGAGGTCGGTCGAGGTGGCGTAGGAGATGCGGAAGGCAGGGCCGCTGCCGAAGGCGGAGCCCTGGACGACCGACAGGCCCTCGGCTTCGAGCAGGTAGTTCACGAAGTCGGTATCGTTGGTGATCGTCTTGCCCTGCGGCGTCTTCTTGCCGATCGTGCCGGCGCACGACGGATAGACATAGAACGCGCCCGCGGGCCGCGGGCACTTGATGCCCTTGGTCTGGTTCAGCATCGACACGATGAGGTCGCGGCGCTGCTTGAAGATGGCGACGTTCTTGGGAATGAAATCGGTCGGGCCGTTCAGCGCCGCCACCGAGGCCGCCTGGCTGATCGAGCTGGCGTTCGAGGTGCTCTGCGACTGCACGGTGATCATGGCGGTGATCAAGGGCTGCGGGCCGGCGGCGTAGCCGATGCGCCAGCCCGTCATGTTGTAGGCCTTCGACACGCCGTTCATGGTGAGCGTGCGCTCGTAGAGACGCGGCTCGACCTCGGCCGGCGTCGCGAACACGAAGTCGTCGTAGACCAGCTTCTCGTACATGTCGTCGGTCAGGACGTAGACCTGCGGATGGCGCAGAAGCACGTCGCAGATCGCCCGCAGATCGGCGCGGCTGTAGGCGGCGCCGGTCGGGTTGCTGGGCGAGTTCAGGATGATCCACTTGGTCTTGGGCGTGATGGCGCGCTCGAGATCCTGCGGCTGCAGCTTGAAGCCGTTGGCCTCGGTGCACTGCACGATGACGGGCGTGCCGTCGCCGAACATCACCATCTCCGGATAGGACACCCAGTAGGGCGCCGGGATGATGACCTCGTCGCCGGGGTTGAGCGTCGCCAGCATGGCGTTGAAAATGATCTGCTTGCCGCCCGAGGTGACAACGGTCTGCGCCGGTTTGTAGTCGAGGCCGTGGTCGCGCTTCATCTTGGCGACGATCGCCTGGCGCAGGGCCGGCGTGCCGGGTACCGCGGTGTAGCGGGTGTCGTTCTCGCGAATCGCCTTGATCCCCGCTTCCTTGACATGGTCGGGGGTCGGGAAATCGGGCTCGCCGGCGGCCAGGCCGATCACGTCTTTGCCGGCCGCTTTCATCTCCAGGAACTTGCCTTGGGCGGCATTGGTCGGAGAGGGCTTGATGCGGCTGAGACGGTCGGCAATGAACGCCATAACGCGTGCTTCCTTTCGGACATTAAAAGAGCGCGCGAAACCTACTTGTGGAAGGCTTTTTTCGCAAGGCGGCGCGATGTCCGAGGCGCGTTGCGAGGACTATTTCTCGTAGGTTCGCGCCGTACCGGCTTTAGGCCTGAACCGGCGCCTGGCCGACCGATTCTACTCGTAGCGCAGTGCTTCGATGGGATCGAGGCGAGCGGCTTTTCGCGCCGGGTAGTAGCCGAAGAAGATGCCGACGGCGGCGGCGAACAGAAATCCTCCGCCGACCGCGGCTGGAGAGAACGGCGCGGGCCAGCCAAAGACCAGCGATATGGCGACCGAAAGTACGACGCCCGCGACGATTCCCGCAAGGCCACCGGTCACGCTCAGGAAGATTGCTTCGGCGAGAAACTGCAGGAGGACATGCAGGCGCCGCGCGCCGATCGCCATCCGCAGTCCGATCTCGCGCGTTCGCTCCGTGACCGAGACAAGCAGGATATTCATGATGCCGATGCCGCCCACCAGGAGCGATATCGAAGCAACGGAGGCGAGGAGAATCGCCATGATCCGGCTGCTGCTCTCCGCCGTCTCGGCGTATTGGCTGAGATTGCGGATGTCGAAGTCCTTCACATCGCCGGGCTTGATGCGATGGCGGCGCAGGAGCGTTTCGGTTGCCTGACGGATTGCCGTTTGAACCTGATCCTGACTCACGGCCTGCACATAGATTTGGTTAGCAAAGCCTGCCAGTCGCGCCTGCAAATTGTAGGGATTGGGCGGCGGCAGGTAGACCCAATTGAGCGGTGTTTGCGCTTGGCTTGGGGCGGCGACGCCGAGAACCTTGCGTTCGGCGGTCGTGAACGGGACCATGACCAAGTCATCCTGATCCTGGCCGAAGGACGATTGGCCCTTGCCCGCCAGGACACCGATCACCCGCATCGGGACGTTCCTGACCTGGATGTAGGAGCCGATCGGATTCTCGTCCGGGCCGAAAAGCTGATGGTAGACCGTTTGGCCAATCACGACGACGAGGGCCGCCGTGTTCGCGTCTTCGTTGGTAATGTCCCGCCCGGCGGCAATGCGCCAGTTGGTGATCGGCGGATAATTGGTGCTGACACCCTGAATGGTCGTCGTCCAGTTCTGGCTTCCGTACTGGATCTGTCCCTGCTGCCGGATGAGATAGCCCACTGCCGCGACCGCAGTATCCTCCCGGTGGATTGCCCGCGCGTCCTCGACCGTGAGCGTGCTCGCGCTTCCGGCGCCGGCGCGAATGCCGCCCGTTCTGAGCGCGCCTGATTGGATCACGACGAGGTTGGTGCCGAGGCTCTCGATCTGCTTGCGGACAGCGTCGTTGGCGCCATCGCCGACAGCGACCATCACGATGAGCGCCGCGACGCCAATGAAGACGCCGAGCATCGTCAGTGCCGAGCGCATCTTGTTGCGCCCGATCGCCTGGGCCGCAGCGGCAAGGATCATGAGCCCGAAGGTCCAGAAGCCCGAGGCGGGGATTACGGAGGATGTAGGTGACTCCGGCGGATGGAAGAGCGGGTCTTGCTCGATTGCCGTCGCGGACGCAGGCGCGACAGGCAACGTCGCGGGTTTCGCCACCGGCTCGTTCGAGACGATCTCGCCGTCGCGCATGGTTACGATGCGGTTTGCATAGGCCGCGACATCGGACTCGTGGGTGACGACAACGATCGTGACGCCCTTTTCGCGATTGAGCTTGACGAGCGTATCCATGATTTCGTGGGAGGTGCGCGTGTCGAGATTGCCGGTCGGCTCGTCGGCGAGAAGCAGTCTCGGCGCGTTGATCAGCGCCCGCGCGATGGCGACCCTTTGTTGCTGGCCGCCGGAGAGCTGGCCCGGGGTATTGCGTTCGCGGTCGCTGAGACCCAGCAATTTCAGCGAAGCCCGCGCCCGCTCCATACGTACTGAACGATGAACCGGCCCCGCCGCGGCGTAGTACAGCGGCAAGGCAACATTCTCGAGGGCGCTGGTGCGTGCCAACAGGTTGAAGCTCTGGAACACGAACCCCAGGCGTTCGCTGCGAATACGCGCAAGCTCGGGCTCGTTCAGCCCCGCCACATCGACACCCTCGAAGACGTAATGGCCGCTGGTCGGTCGGTCGAGGCAGCCGAGGATGGACATGAGCGTTGATTTGCCCGACCCGGACGACCCCATGATCGCGAGGAAATCGCCGGCTTCGATGGTGAGGTCGACGCCGCGCAACGCCCGCACCACCACGTCGCCGACGACGAAGTCCCGCGTGACCTTTTCGATCTTGATGACTGGCTCGGTCATTTCAGGTTCTCCGCCTGCTTGGGCAGAGTCTCACAGACGAGGCGGCGGTACGGCCGATACGCCGCCGCCTGACGAGCTCGTTGCAGCGACGATTACTTGATCGCCCGCTTTCAGATCGCCCGAGACGATCTCGGTGAAATTGTCGTCGTCGAGGCCCGGCACGACGACCAGCGAAACCGGGCTGCCGTCGCGCAGGACCCAGACGTGGGAGATCTTCGCGGCGCCCGCCGGAGTGCCGGCCCCGGATGGTGCTACGGCCTGCGTCGTGCCAGCGCCCGCAACACCGCCCGGCGCGTAACGCAGCGCCTGGTTGGTTACGCGTAGCACGTCGCTTCTTTGGTCGACGATGATCCGTGTCGACGCCGTCAACCCTGGCTTCAAGGCCAGGTCGAGATTGGCGACACTGACGACGGCATCGTAGGTCACGACATTCTGCACTGTCTGCGGCGACTGTCGGACCTGGGTCACTGTGCCTTCAAAGACCCGCGCTGGGTAGGCATCGACGGTGAAGGTGGCCTTGTCGCCTTCCTTTATGCCGCCGATATCGCTTTCGCTGACATTCGTGTCGACCTGCATCTTGGTGAGGTCGGTAGCGATCAGGAACAGGGTCGGCGTTTGGAAGCTGGCCGCCACCGTCTGTCCCTGGGTCACGTTGCGCGACACGACGGTGCCGTCCACCGGCGAGACGATGTCGGCATAGCCGAGATTGACGTTAGCCGATTCGAGTTCGGCCTGGCGCTGTTCGATGGTGGCCTGATCGAGTCCGATCTGCGCCTGGGCCTGATCGTAGGCATTCTTCGCCAAATCGGCCACGTCCTTGGATTCGGATTGCTGCGTGACCAGCAATTGGCGACGTTCGGAGTTGATTTTTGTGTAGACGAGGTTCGCCTTGTCCTTCTCGAGCTGCGCTTTCGCGACATCCAGATTGGCCTTGGCCTGATCGACCAGCGATTGATAAGGGCGAGGGTCGATCTTGGCGCAGACTTGGCCAGCTTTCACCTTGGTGTTGTAATCACAAGACAGCGACTGAATGACTCCGGACACATAGCTTCCGACGATGATGGTGAGCTCTGGATTGACGGTACCGGTCGCCGTCACCGTGCGCGCGACGATACCGCGTGTCGCCGGCACGGTTGTGTAATGCACGGTCGAGGTGCCGCTCAGGCTCCACCAAATAGCACCGCCTGCCGCTGCGAGCAGGATTAGCGCCAGGATGGCCAACCACCGCCCTCGACCGCTGATCCAGCGCTGGCGGAGTGGCGGTGCCACTGGAGACGCGGGCGACGAAACCGACCGCAACACGGGCTTGGTCACGAGCTGCTCATTCATCTAGACACGCTCCAAGACGTATTTGTCAGGCTGTCGCAATCCGCGCTGGGCCGCTTTGATATGGCTCAAAGGCCGCTGGTGGCATTGCCTAGGGGAATCGAAAGGTCGTGACGGCGGACAAGGCAAGGCACTGGCAGCTCTCGAAGCCGCCAGCCAAGGAAGAGCCGAAAGAACCGCTGCTCAGTAACGAACGGACGGACCAAATGTTCCGCGCCGTTTCGCCCCATGACGACGCAGTCGTCCGATGCCAGCGAATGTCGCAGCGACCTCGGATCCTTCAAGAGACCGAGCGACTACAGCATTTTGAGCCGGCTGAAGATCGCAACCTTCACGAAGTTCAGCGCGAAGGCGAGGAGAACCGCGGCGACGAACACTCCGGCGATCAACCCTACCGGCAACGGCGCCATGAGAATCCCGCGCGCCGCCAGCGTCGGAATGATCACCAAGTCGGCGATCGAGGCCAGGATCACGATCAAGCTCGGACGCGACGACCACATCCGCCGCCTCTCGCGCACGACATAGAAGACCGCCTGGCCGTTGAATACCAGCGTCACCAGCGTCAACGTTTGCAGTACCTCGATCGGAAGCGCCAGCCAGTACTTTCCGGCCGCCAGCGTAGCGGTGCAAAAGGCGAGGTCGCAAAACCCCAGGATCACGCCGGCCAGGGTCAAGTTACCGATCCGCCAGGCATTTGGTTTCGGCGACGGTTCCACGTTGTCGGTCGTGGCCGACATCGCGAGGAAATCGCCGGTGATCATCGCCAGCACCATCAGCATGGGCGTCAGGATGGCGTGCCCCGTGATCACCAGACCGATCGCGAGAAACATCACTTGCCGGGATTTGCCGACGATCGAGCGTAATGTGTAGGTCAGGATGCGCTGGAACGTCACCCGACCCTCGCGCACGCAGATGATGATCCCGGAAAGTCCGGGCTGGGTGAGTACGATACCGGCCGCGGACTTTGCCACGTCGGTGGCCGTCGAAACGGCGATCCCGATCTGAGCCTGACGCAGCGCCGGCGCGTCGTTGGCGCCATCGCCACACATTCCGACGGTCCGGCCGGCTCGCTGGAAGGCCTTGACCAGGCGGTATTTGTCCTCGGGCAAAACGCCGGCAAATACCCCGAACTCGCCAGGTCGTATTGTGTCGCCGATCGGACCGGGCGGATGGAGCGCGCCCGATACTCCAACCTTGCGGGCAATGACGCCCGCCGTCACCGGCGCGTCGCCGGTGACGATCACGACATCGACGCCCAGGCGGCGCAGCTCTGCGATGGACGCCGCTGCTTCGGGCCGCGGCGGGTCGCTGAGGGCCAGAAGGCCGGCAAGCCGCATGACCTTCCGCGCGCCGACGGCAACGGCCAGTACCCTGAAGCTTTGCGACTGCAGGGCGTTGGCGGCTTCGACGGCTACCGGGGACGTCTCGCACATGCTGGCGACCGTCGCGAACGCGCCCTTTACGATACGCAAGGTGGTGCCGCCCGCGTCGACGACGCTCGCCTCGGACGTCTTCGCTGCCGGGTCGAAGGGCATGAACTTGACCAGCTTCGGCAAGTCGTGGAGATCCAGTGGGGCTGCTGCGCGCACGGCATGGTCGACCGGATCCTGGCCGCCGTCGGAGCTCGCTAACGCGGCAAGACCGAGTACGTGCGCTTCGTCAAAGCAGCGGAACGCATGGACGGCGGAGATCGCCAGTTCGTTTCGCGTCAGCGTGCCGGTCTTGTCCGAACACAAAACGTTCATCGACGCCGCCTCGTCGACCGCCGAAAGTCGCGTCGGCAGCACACCC
Organism: Rhodospirillales bacterium; assembly: GCA_003153415.1. Taxonomy (GTDB): domain Bacteria; phylum Pseudomonadota; class Alphaproteobacteria; order Reyranellales; family Reyranellaceae; genus Reyranella. The sequence goes on from PLYQ01000075.1 coordinate 15,733, forward strand.
TGACTGGCAAGCTTCCGGGCGCCGATTGCGGTCGCCAGTGTGAACGTCGCCGGCAGCGCGACAGGGACGGTCGCCAGCACGGCGAGCAGGACCAGCGGGATGAATTCACCGATCGGAAGCCCGATGGAATAGGCATAAGCGATGAGCGCCGTGGCGACGAGGCCGTTCCACCCGGCCAGATAGAGGACTACCCGAAAGATCGCCTTCTGCTGCGTGCTTGTGACGTGCGCCGTGCGTACCAGCTCGGCCGTCCGCCCGAATTTCGTGCGCGGCCCGGTCGCCGTGACCTCGGCCACTGCCTCGCCGCGCCGTATCAGCGCGCCAGCATAGGTTTCGAAATGTGGTCCCGCCTCGACCGGCAGCGATTCGCCGGTAATCATCGATTGGTCGAGCAGGACGCTGCCGGCAAGAATTCGCACGTCAGCGACAACGATCGTGCCGAGTGAGAGGTTTACAATATCGCCCGACACGATATCCGAAGCCGGCACCGTCCCCCATGTTCCGTCGCGCCGCACATTGGCGCGCAGGGCGAGCTGAGACCTGAGCGCCACGATCGTCGCTTGCGCACGCCCTTCGTTTATGAAGCCGAGCGCGGCATTGAAGACAAGCAAGAGCGCAATGACGCTGGCCTCGACATATTCGCCAAGAACCAGCTGCAGCACGATTGCCGCTTCGAGCAAACACGGAACCGGCGCGATGAACTTTCCCAGTACCAGACGGACGGGATGGGTCGCCGGGTCGGGGGTCGTGTTGGGGCCGCCTTCGACAAGGCGTCGCCGCGCTTCGACGCCCGTCAGGCCGGTTGGCAGGGCGTCCGCAGCTGGCACGGCGTTCGTTGCAGGTTTGGGCTCGGCAATGTCCGTTGCCACAGGCGCAGTCCTTACCGGCTCAAGATCTGGGATTTCGGCAGTTAACGCGGTTTCCGCCGCAGGGGTTCCGGCGACGACGGGCTAATCGACGACCCGGACCGCGGCCTCCACCGACATCTTGGCCTCGCCGGAGCCCACCCGTCGGCCGCTGACCGGCGCGCAGTCGTGATAGTCGAGGCCGACAGCGACCCGCAAACTGTCGCCGCGCGGAGAAATGTTGTTGGCCGGATCGAAGCCCACCCAATCGAGACCCGGCACCCAGGCCTCGGCCCACGAATGGCTGGTGCGGCCGACATGCAGCTCGGGATCGTCGTTGCGCAGGTAGCCGCTGACATAGCGCGCCGGCACGCCGAGACGGCGGCAGCAGCCGATGAAGGCATGCGCATGGTCCTGCGCCACGCCGGCACCGCGCTTCAGTGCTTCGGCCGCCGTGGTGTCGACGGTTGACACGCCGGTCTTGTAGGCAATGCGCTTGCCGATCCTTTCCATGACCTCATGCAACACCACGACCCGCTCAGTCGGATCGGCGGCGCGCTCGGCGAGGCCTACGATCACCGGATCGAAAGTCGCCGCATCGTGGCGTGCCAAGCCGGAGTTGCGCAGCCAGAAGGGCGCCGGCAGCGTCGGCGCGTCGGCATAACGCAGCCACTGATCGGCGCCGCTGAATTCGTAGAGGCCGGCGACGGCGATCTCCACGGCGTCGTGCTGCTGGGCGACCGAGAAGGTCGTGACCTGGTTGCCGTGGCCGTCGATCCAGTCGGAGCGCTTGCCCGGCCCGTCGATGCGCCACGACACGATGCGCTGGCCGGTCGCCGGCCGGGGGGTCAGCCGCACGTCGTGGATCGAATGGCCGGACGGCCGGTCGAACTCGAAGCGCGTGATGTGATGGACGGAAAGGCGCATGGCAGGGCTCAATCGAGCAGGAACTGTCGGCCGATTTCTTCGCTCAGCAGCGCGATGTCGTCGCGCATGCCGCCGAGGAACTTGGCCAGCCCGATGTCGAATACCTGGTCGATGCGCGCATAGCGCAGCCGGGCGTGCAGCTCGCCGGCCAGCCGATCGGCCTCGCCGCGCGTGCCGTAGGCGTCGGCCAGCTCGCGCATGCTGAGGTCGACCATCCACAGGCAATGATGCACCGAGCGCGGCACGTCGCGCCGCAGCATCATCAGCTCGGCCACCTTCATGGGATCGAGCGCGCTACGATAGATGCGCCGATAGGTGCGCACCGCGCCGATGCAGGCCAGCACTTCCGACCAGGCGAAATAGTCCATCTCGTCGGCATGCGGGCTGCCGTCGGGCCTGAGGTGGTGGAATTTCACGTCGAGGATGCGGGCGGTGTTGTCGCCGCGCTCGAGGAAGGCGCCGAGCTGGAAGAAATTGTAGGCCTCATCGCGCAGCAAGGTGACCTGGGCCGCCCCGAAGATCATCACCGCCTGCTTCTTCACCGATTCGACCAGCGCGGTGCGGTCGAGCGTGGCGCGATCGGCGCGCAGCCGGGCGCCGAGCTCGAGCCACAGTGCGTTGAGGCTTTCCCAGACGTCGACGGTGATATTGTTGCGCTCCTCGCGGGCGTTGCGGCGTGCCGCACCGATCGAACTCACGATCGAGGACGGGTTGTTCTCGTCGAACGTCAGGAAGTCGATCAGGCTCGAAAGCTCAGCGCCCTCGCTCTGGCTTTGGCTGTGGCGGAACTCGTCGTCCATGCCGAAGATCGCCACGACACCCTCGGACTCCTCGCCCGACTGCAACACCATGCGCTGGGTCGCCTCGATCAATCGCGCCGTCGTCTTGGCGCGCTGCAGGTAGCGGCCCATCCAGTAGAGATTCTTGGCGGTGCTGCTCAGCATCAGCCGGCCGAATGATCGGGCGCCAACACCCAGGTATCCTTGGTGCCGCCGCCTTGGCTCGAATTCACCACCAGCGAGCCCTCCTTCAGCGCCACGCGTGTGAGGCCGCCCGGCACGATGGTGATCTTGCGGCCCGACAGCACGAAGGGCCGCAGATCGACATGGCGCGGCGCCACGCCTTGCGCTACGAAGGTGGGACAGGTGCTGAGCGCCAGGGTCGGCTGGGCGATGTAGTTGTCCGGCCGGGCGCGGACGATCGAGGCGAACTCCTCGATCTCCTTCTTGGCCGATGTCGGCCCGACCAGCATGCCCTTGCCGCCCGAGCCGTGCACTTCCTTGACCACCAGTTCGGCCAGATGCTCGAGCACGTATTTGAAGTCGTCGGGCTTGTCGCAGCGCCAGGTCGGCACGTTCTGCAGGATCGGCGCCTCGCCGAGATAGAAGCGGATCATCTCGGGCACGTAGGTATAGGTCGACTTGTCGTCAGCCACGCCGTTGCCCAGCGCATTGACGATATTGACCCGGCCGGCCCGCACGGCGCCGAGAAGCCCCGCGACGCCGAGATATGAATCGGGCCGCATGGCCAGCGGATCGAGGAAGGCATCGTCGATGCGGCGGTAGATCACGTCGACCCGCTGCGGCCCGCGCGGCGTGCGCATGTAGACCCGGCCCTCGTCGACGAACAGGTCGGAACCCTTGACCAGTTCGATGCCCATCTCGTCGGCGAGGAAGGCGTGTTCGAAATAGGCGCTGTTGTAGTGGCCCGGCGTCAGCAGCACGACGTTGGGTTCAGCGTCGTCGCTGAAGGAGACGGAGCGGAGCGTCGCCAGCAGCTCCTCGCTGTAGTCGGCGACGGGCAGCACGCGCATGGCCGCGAACAGCTCGGGCGCCAGCCGCATCATCACCTCGCGGTTCTCCAGCACGTACGACACGCCCGACGGCGTGCGCACATTGTCCTCGAGCACGTAGAAGTCCTTCTCGCCGACCCTCACTAGGTCGATGCCGGCGATATGGGCATGCACGCCACCCGGCAGCTCGAGGCCCTGTGCCATGGCGACGAACTCGGCATTCATCAGGATCTGCGCCTCGGGAATCACGCCGGCGCGGCAGATCTCGCGTTCGCCGTAGGCGTCGGCGAGGAAGGCGTTGAGCGCACGCACGCGCTGCACCAGGCCCTTGTGCAGGTACTCCCATTCGTCCCAGGCGATGACCCGCGGGATGATGTCGAAGGGGATCGTCGTTTCAGCCCCGTCGACCGCGCCATAGGCGCCGAAGGTGATGCCATGCCGGCGGTAGAAGAGGTCGACCTCGTGGCGGGTCGCCGCGACGCGCTCAGGCGAAGTCCGTTCCAGCCAGCGCGCCACGCCGCGATAGGGCGCCCGTACGGCGCCGTCCGCGCCCGATCTCATCTCGTCGAAGCTCTTGACCGCCTCCGCCATTTCGCCCCCTTTCGATTCGCAATATAAGCAATCGACGGGCCAATAAAAATGAGCCCTTTCAGGCCCCTCGGAGGACCGCCGTGAAGCAGGTGCTGATCGAGCGATACGGAACGCCCTGGGAAGTCGCGCGGGCAGCCGACGTGCCCGATGTAGGCGAACCCGCTGCAGACGAAGTGGTGTTCGACGTGCTGGCGTTTCCCATCAACCCCGCCGACATGTGGTTCTGCCGGGGCAGCTACCGCCTGAAGCCGCCGCTGCCCGCGACGCCGGGCGCCGAATGCGTCGGCCGGGTGACCGCCGTCGGCTCGGCCGTCAGGCACCTCAATGCGGGCGACCTGGTCATCAACCTGCAGCGCGAGAACTGGACGCAACGGCGCAAAGTGAAGGGCGACGACGCCATCCCGCTGCCTGAGGGCGTCGATCTTCGGCAGGCCGCAATGGTGCGGATCAATCCGCCGACGGCGATGCTCATGCTCTCTGACTTCGTCGATCTCAGGGGTGGCGACTGGGTGATCCAGAACGTCGCCAACTCGGCGGTCGGCCGGCTGCTGATCGTGCTCGCCCATCAGCGCGGCCTGCGCACCGTCAATGTCGTTCGCCGGGCCGAGCTCGCCGCCGAGCTGAAGGCATTGGGCGCCGACATCGTGGTGGTCGACGGCGACAATCTCGCGGCGACTGTCGCGGCGGAAACCGGCGATGCCAAGATCATGCTGGGCGTCGAAGCGATCGGCGGTGCCGCCACGGGGCGCCTCGCCGATTGCATCGCGACCGACGGAACGCTGGTGCACTACGGCTCGATGAGCGGCGAGGATCCCAAGATCGGCCGTTCCAACTTCATCTACCGCGGCGTCAGGCTCACCGGATTCATGCTCGGTCGCTTCCTGGCCAAGCGCAGCCCGCAGAAGATCCGCGAGATCTACGCCGACCTTGCCGGCCAGGTCATGGCGGGCAAGCTCTCGGCGCCGGTCGACACGGTCTACCCGATCGACAAGATTACGGATGCCCTGGCACACGCCGACAAGGGCGGCCGCAACGGCAAGATACTGGTGAGCCCTAACGGGGCGATTTGAACGAGTTTGAACGAGGGAGAAGAGAGATGAGTTCCGAGGTCGCGGAAATCGAAAAGATGCTGCAGGTCTATTTCGACGGGCTCTACGAGGGCGATACCAAGAAGCTCGGCCACGCGTTCCATCCTGTCTCGCACCTCTACAGCGTGGGTGCCGACGGCAAGGCCGCCGACTTCCCGCGCGCCGACTGGTTCAAGATGGTCGAGAGCCGCAAGTCCGCCAAGGCCAGCGGCAGCGAGCGTCGCGACCGCATCGTGTCGATCGATTTCTCCGGTCCGGGTACCGCCTTCGCCAAGGTCGAATGCCAAATCCCGCCGCGCTACTTCACCGACTACCTGACGCTGCTCAAGGCCGACGGCCGCTGGCAGGTCATCTCCAAGTCCTTCCACACGGTGACGAAGGAGTAGGGCGACTCTTGTCGTGACCACCTCATATTCCTCTCCCCCCGCTAGGGGGAGAGGCTAGGTGAGGGGGCTAAGTCGAGGCCGGGAAGATGTATCGCATCTACTTTGATAGCAACGAGCGGACCGTGGAGGGCAACTACATCCTCTCGATCCCTGGCTCTTTGAAAGACATGGAGCCGATCGCTGACAGGCTTCACGATGGCCTACGCGTGATCATCTATATGGGACGCGAAGTGGAGATGGAGGCTGTCCTTGAGTTCAATCCCGATCCCAAATGGGGCGGTTGGACAGCGAAAGCAATTGACGGAACGATCAAGTATCCCGACGAAGACCAATAACTTCGTCGTGGTGCGTCGCCCCCTCACCTAGCCTCTCCCCCTAACGGGGGAGAGGAACATGAGCTTGAGTGCTAATCCTTCGCGTCGGCAGCGACCTGGACCTTGATCATCTTGTCGGGCGGCGGCGGGACGGCGCCCGACTGGCCGACGCCGCGCTTGATCTTGTCGACGAATTCCATGCCGGACGTGACCTTGCCCCACACGGTGTATTGGCCATCGAGGAAGTTCGAATCCTTGAAGACGATGAAGAACTGGCTGCGCGCGCTGTTGGGGTCGTTGGTGCGGGCCATTGAGACCGTGCCGCGCGCATGCGGCTCCTTGGAGAATTCGGCCTTCAAGAGCTCGCCCATGCCGCCCGAGCCGGTGCCGTCGGGATCGCCGGTCTGGGCCATGAAGCCCTCGATGACGCGATGGAAGACGACGCCGTTATACTTGCCTTCGCGGGCCAGCTTCTTGATCTGGGCCACGTGCTTGGGCGCGAGGTCGGGGCGCATCTCGATGACGACGCGGCCGTCCTTCAGGTCGATATAGAGCGTGTTTTCCTTGTCCATGGCGGCAGCAGCTCCTGCGAACATGAGTAAGACGGCGACGAGTACGGGCGTCAGAGACAGGCGCATGACGGACCCACATGTGACATTGCAACGGCGCGGGACCTTAATGGGCGTCGGTCGAAAGACAAGCGGCATCTTGATGGCGGCAGGTCGGACCGGCTGGGCGCCTTCGAATGCGCCTAGTTGCAGGCCGGATGTGGCGATTTCCTGCCAAGATGTGCATGGTTTGCCGTGTTTTTTGCAGCCATCGCGCCTACAGTGCCGGGGTGATCGGAGGAGGGAACGGACGAGAGTGTGCCGCCTGCGGTCGCATATAGTGGGAATTCATTCGGCGCAGTCACATGCGCCTGTTTAAGCGGATTATTCGATGACCGCCTTGAGCGGCGGGGGCCGGCATCGCAAGGATGGACGGTCCCCCACGAGTCCCGTGCTCGAACGACCGGACGCCACCCTATCGGGTGCGCGTCGCGGACCGCGTTCGGTCGACCAGATCTTCCCACAGCACGGCGACGCGGCACGCGGCCGCGAGCTGCAAGGCACATGGGCTACCTTCTGCAAGGAGCGGGAGAGTTCGGTGCGCGAGGCGCTGGGCGACGGCCGCTCGCCACCGGAGATCGCCTACGCCGTCGGTGAGCTCGTCCATACTTATTTCCGTGCGCGCGGCGTGACGTTGACCAGCCACGAGCTGCGCCGGCTTGTCTCGGAGCTGCTCGATCAGCACGCTCCGGCGCCGCCGGAACCGCCGGTCCGGAGTGACCTCGAGGACGACGTCAAGGACGGCGAGAAAACCAAAGACAAGCACGACGACAGCAGGATCGAGACGGCCGCGCTGGTGTCGTTTGCTGCCGACTTGGCAGCCCGCGAACCCCGATGGACCGGCGATGAGCCGGCCAAGCCCGCGCCCGTCGTGCCCGATGCCGTCTTCAAGGCGCCGCCGTCGACAGTGGTACAGGTGACCGGACGCGATGCTGCGACCGTCGAGGGTCTGCTCGACCGCGTACTGAAGGTCGCGCGTCTGCGGCTGCGGATTGCGCCCGGTGATCGGATCGGCCGCGACGAAGCCGTCCAGGCCATCGATACGGCGATCGACGACGTCGTTCGTGGCGGGGAAAAGACGTTGGCCTCCGACATGCGCGAGAGGCTGGCGTCCGTCGCCTTGAGCGAAGTCTGCGGCCTCGGCCTGATCGACCGGCTGTGGGCGGATCGCGGCGTCCGCGCCGTCTTCATCAATGGGCCCGACGCCGTCTTTGTCGAGCGCAACGGTTTGATGGAACCGTCGCCGGAAGTATTTCGCGATCAGGCGCACCTGCTCGACATTGCGAGCCGGCTGGTCCATCGCCCGGCGACCGGCGTCGCGGAGTTCCAGTTGCGCGACGGCGGCAGCGGCACCGTGATCTTTCCGCCGTCGGCGCCGAACGGGCCGGTGGTGGCGATCCGCCGGGGCGAGCCGGGGACGGCGACCTTCGAGCGGCTGATCGCGGCAGATATGCTCGATCGGCGGCTCGCCGACCTGTTGCGCATCGCCGCGCGCTGTCGCCTCAACGTGCTGGTCACCGGGCCCTCGGGCGCGGGCACGACGTCGTTGCTGGTCGCGATCGCCCGTGATCTCGGCAGCGATGCCCGCGTCGTCACCGTTGCCCGCCACCGCGAGTTCCGCTGGCAGGCGCCCGGCAAGGTCGAGTTGGTGGCGTCCCCGAGCGGCCATGGCGGGGCCGCCGCCGCCGGCTATCCCGCGCTGCTCGCGGCCGGGCTGCGGCTGCAGCCCCATCTGCTGATCCTCGACTCGATCGGGCGCGACGACGAGGCGGCGTTGATGGAGCGTTTGTCGCAGGGCCAGCGCGGTATCCTCGCCGCTGTGCGGTCGGACGCCACGACCGCGGTCTCGCTGCAGTCTTTCGATCTGGTGGTTCGCCTCGCGCGCGGGCGCGACGGGTTGTTCCGCGCCGTTTCGCTGGAAGACGCGAGCGGAGCGGCGGTTTTCGTACACGACGGCGGTCGGTTTCATCGCCGTACCGCGCAGCCCGCCTTCGCCGAAATCGCGGCGGCGGCGGGCTATCGCGACGCGTTGGCGAGCATCTTGCGCTAACTGCGACCGGCCGCCACATCCCGAGTGGGGTCGAAAACCCGTTACGACCCACTCCCATATCTGGTACTAACCGCTTAGAAAATGCGGGAGATTTTGCGGGTCGGAACCCTCGGTGGGCGGCCTCGCTGAAGGGACTGATGCATGGTCGGCAAGCGCGTTTTGGGCATTCTTGGAACTCTGTCGTTGATCGCGGGCATCGGCCTGGCGTGCGGCGCCATCTCCCCTGCCATGGCGCAGACGTCCCAGGTGCCGATCATCGGAATTCCGCACGATTGGCAGATGAATTTCCCGCCGTCCTACACGCCGCTGATGGAGAAGGTCGCCTCGCTGCATGACCTGCTGCTGGTGATCATCACTCTGATCTCGCTGTTCGTTCTCGGGC
>PLYQ01000203.1 GCA_003153415.1 Rhodospirillales bacterium
GCGAGGAGCAGCGCGAGCGCCAGCGTCTGCAGGAAAAGGAGCGCCGCCAGCAGCGCGAACAACGCCAGCGCGAGCGCCCGGCGAAGCCGGACGAGCGGCAGTTCTTCGCCGATGCGCCCAAGCGTGACGGCCAAGGTCCCAACCAGCGGTCCGGCCCGCGCTCAGAACCACGGTCTGAGGGCAAGCCCGGTGGCGGCAAGCCCAGAGGTGACGGTCCGCCGCGCGGCGATCGCCGCGACTCGCGTCCGCCGCGTCGTGACCAGGGCGGCCCGGCGCTGCGCCTCTATGCGACGACAGAGAAGAAGGGTGACGCCGAGGCCAATTCACCGTTCGCCAAGCTGCTCGAGCTGAAGCTCGGCGGGAAGAAATAACGCTTTCCGCGCATGCGGCTCGACAAATGGCTCTGGCACGCCCGCTTCTTCAAGACCCGTTCGCTCGCCACGCGCTACATCGAGAAATCGCGCTGCCGGATCGACGGCCGGGTGACCGACAAGCCGCATGCCGCAGTCAGCCCGGGCATGGTGCTGACCTTTGCGCTCGGGCCCAAGGTCCGGGTGGTGAAAGTCGTGGCCCTGGGCGAGCGCCGCGGACCGTCCGAGGAGGCCAAAACCCTGTACGACGAAATCGATAGCGCGGCGCCAGAGAGCCTTGCGCGGGGCACGGCGTCGCGTTAACACGCGCCCGCTTCAGGAGCGTTTGATGACCTATGTCGTGACCGAGGCTTGCATCAAGTGCAAGTACATGGACTGTGTCGAAGTCTGCCCCGTGGACTGCTTCTACGAGGGCGAAAACATGCTGGTCATCAATCCGGACGAGTGCATTGACTGCGGCGTCTGTGAGCCCGAATGCCCTCCCGGCGCCATCGTGCCCGATACGGAGAAGGGCATGGAGCAGTGGCTGGAGCTCAATCGTACCCTTTCGACCGAGTGGCCTAACATTACCCGCAAGGGTGAGGCTCCGGCGGATGCCGAAGATTTCAAAGACGAAAAAGACAAATATTCGAAGTATTTCAGCAAGGAGCCGGCGAAGCGCTAGATTTAGCGGTCGTCTAAGTCTTTTCACGCTATCTTGCGGTCGCCATGCATCCTCTGCATGGCCCAAGCGTTGCCCAAATGCAACAACGCATGCGACTCACCCCACAAACTGTGATATAAGGGTCGGGTTGGAAGCGTTCCGGGGTCCGGTTCGCCGCTAGCTCGGTCGCCAGTCGGTTTCCGAAAGAAACTTACCGACGCGGCGGGTCGAGCGAGCACACTGGGGAGTGTGCGCGGCGGGTCGCGGTGTCGCTGTCAGCGGGGCGTAGGAGTGAAGGGATTGGACATGGCCAAGCCAGTGAAGAAGCCGCCTGTGAAGGCGGTAAAGGATTTTGCGTTCGATAAGGGCGACTTNNCTCGAGCTCTTCGTCATCTCGTTCGAGCAGGAGCGCATGATGCTGCGCGTCCCCGTGATGAAGGCGAAGCTGTCGGGCCTGCGCAAGCTCAGCTCGCGCAAGATCATGGAAAACGCCCTGGTTACCCTCAAGGGCCGTAGCCGCGTCAGCCGCGCCATGTGGAACCGCCGTGCCCAGGAATACGAAGCGAAGATCAACTCGGGCGACCCGGTGTCGATCGCCGAAGTCGTGCGCGACCTGCATCGCAATGCCGGCCAGCCCGACCAGTCCTACAGCGAACGCCAGATCTACGAGGCGGCGCTGGACCGGCTGGCGCGCGAACTGGCGGCGGTCGAGCGGATCGACAAGGATCTGGCGACGCAGAAGCTGAACAGCGTGCTGCAGAAGGTGGCGTAAGGCCCCTCGTACAACGAATTCGAAAAGGGCGGCCTTGAGCCGCCCTTTTCTTTGTCTGCGTCTAGAGCGCGATAGCTTTCAATCGAATTGTGCCGTCGGCCTAGCTCATGTGCCGCTACGCTGCGGGAGCTGGGCCGACGGCAGAAGCAAAAGCTATCGCGCGTTAGGGTTCGACGATCTTGACCGGGGAACGGCGGGCGAGTTCGGCAGCAGTATCGACGCCGTTGAGCACAAGCAGCCGTTCCAACTTGAAATCGCCATAGGCCATGCGCTGGGCAAGCGACGCAGCCGATGCGCCCGCCGGTGCAATCACGCCCAACCGATAGGGCCGGAGCGCCGCCGCTTCGGCCGCCGACAGCGAATGGAAGCTGCGCGCCGCAGCCACCAGCACCTCGATCCGCCGGTCGCGATCGGGCCCCTCGCTCAGCAAGTTGAAGAAGCAGAGGCCCTTGTCGCGCCGCACGATGACGTAGCGCAGCTGGCCCACGCCGGTGTCGGAGCCGCGCGGCCGCGAGCCGATGGCGGCCTCGACACCGCCGATCTCGGTGGTCTGGATGTCGCTGGGCGTAGGTTTCAGCTTGTCGCGCAACCAGTCGGCAAGGCTGCCCGGCACGGCCTCGTCACGGCACGAGAAATACATCAGCGAGCGGTCGCGCCCGACGCCGAGTACGCCGTCATGGTCGTTGAACAGCCGGAAATCGCGCGGCGCCTCGAAGGCCAGGCGCATCGTCGGATGCAGGAAGGCGGTGCCGCGCACGAAGCCTTCCGCCGCCGAATCGTCGACCGACATGCCGTCGATCGCCGCGAGGTAGCTCGCCCGGTCCGACAGACCCGGCGCTGCCGTGGAAGCGATCTCGCGAAGCGCGGCCAGGCGCTCGTTGGTGGCGGGATGGGTCGACATGGCGCTCGGCTGGTCGCCCGGGTCGGGCATTTGGCCGATCAGCCTGTCCTCGAGCTGCGATTGGCGACGCAGCTTTTCGACCAGCGTGACCATCGCATCGCCACGATAGCCTGCGCTCACGACGTACCCCACCCCGACCCGATCGGCTTCGAGCTCCTGTTCGCGCGAATAGCGTCGCAGCTTCAGCATGCCCTCGCGCGCCACGGAGCGGCCGACGGTGACCGAGCCGCTGACCATGGCGGCGTCGACGGCGGCGTCCATCACTCCCCGCCGGGCGCGCTCGCGTTCGGCGGCGTGGCGCAGCACAACGTGGCCGAGTTCGTGACCGAGGGCCGCCGCCAGTTCGGCCTCGTCATCGATCAGTGCCAGGAGGCCACGCGTCACGAAGACATAGCCGGGCAGCAGGGCATGGGCATTGGGAAGCGGCTGATCGAGCACGTAGAAACGGAAGGAACCGGCGATGTTGCCGCCGGTGACCACTTTCTGGCCGACGCGATCGACGAGCGCCTGCAACGCCGGTGAGGAATAGACGGGACCGACGGTCTTTTCGACCTCGGGCGGCAGGGTGCCCGAACCCGATGACGCGCCCGCGGGCGCGGCCGTCTGCAGCGGACTATTGCTCCCGGGGGTGCATGCGCCAGCAGCAATAAGCAGGGCGACAAGCGCCAAAATACGGCGAAAAACCACACTTCCTCCTCGTCGCCCCGGCAAGCTTAGACTGGCACGGCGGGCGCCTCTATGGCACTCATGCCGACGGATAGCCGCATGCCGCGTTCAGAAACCCCGCTTCGCTCCGACCTGTTCACGGAGATTTCGCCCTATGCCAGCGGCATGCTGGCGGTCGACGGGCGGCACACGATCTACTGGGAGCAAAGTGGCAATCCTGAGGGCGTGCCGGTGGTGTTCCTGCACGGCGGCCCGGGAGCAGGGTCGGCGCCGGTCCATCGCCGTTTCTTCGATCCGCAGTTCTACCGCATCGTCGTGTTCGACCAGCGCGGCTGCGGCCGGTCGATGCCGCTCGGTGACCTGCAGGACAACACCACCGACCATCTGGTGGCCGACATGGAGAAGCTGCGCAGCCACCTCGGCATCGCCCGCTGGCTGCTGTTCGGCGGTTCCTGGGGCAGCACGCTGGCGCTCGCCTACGGCATGAAGCATCCCGGCCGGGTGACCGCCTTCATCCTGCGGGGAATCTTTCTCGGCACCCGTCCGGAGATCGAGTGGTTCCTCCATGGCATGCGCACGATCTTTCCCGAAGCCTGGCGCGACTTTGCCGAACATCTGCCGGAGAGCGAGCGCAGCGACCTCCTGGGCAACTATTACCGCCGGCTGATCGATCGCAATCCCGACATCCATCGCCCGGCGGCGCGTGCCTGGAGCCGCTACGAGGCAGCCTGCTCGACGCTCTATCCGACGACGCGCGCGCCGTTCGAATCGGACCATGGCGGCTTTGCGCTCGCACTGTCGCGCATCGAGGCACACTACTTCGCCCACGGCACTTTCCTGCCCGAGGGCTGGCCGTGGGCCGATCTCGGCCGTGTGCGCAACCTTCCGTGCACCATCGTACAGGGCCGCTACGACATCGTCTGCCCGCCGGTGACGGCCGACGCGCTGGCCCGCGCCTGGCCCGAGGCGCGCCATGTCGTGGTGCCCGACGCCGGTCACAGCGCGCTCGAGCCCGGCATCCGTGCCGCGCTCGTCAATGCCACGGAAAGTTTCCGGCTGTCGCTCGCCGACGACGATCTCTTCGCGCCGCGCTTTCCCTGGGAGACGTAGGCAGTGGACACCCTATCGTTCGATGATCTTCCGCCGGAACAAACCGGCGCCGCTGCCTGGTATGGGCCCGGGATGAGCATACGGACCGACTGGCAGATGCCGCTCAGCTTGGCCGAGATCGCCGAAGTCGAGGCGGCGACCCAGACGCTGGTTGCGCGCGACGCCGACATCGCCGCCATCACGGCGAAAGATTTCCCGCTGCCGACGCTTGGCGAAAAACTCAGGGCGCGGGTCGAAGCTGAGGTTCTGGGCGGGCGCGGCTTTCTCCTGATGCGCGGCCTGCCGGTCGAGCGCTGGAGCATGGCCGAGTCGGCGACGGCGTTCTTCGGCCTGGGCTGCCATCTCGGCAGCGCGCGTTCGCAGAACGGCAAGGGCCATGTTCTTGGGCACGTCCAGGATCTCGGGCTCGCCTCGAACGACCCCAATGTCCGCATCTACCAGACCCACGAACGGCAGACCTATCACACCGACTCCTGCGACATCGTCGGGCTGCTCTGTCTCAAGACGGCAAAATCAGGCGGCCTGTCGGCGCTGGTGAGCTCGACCACGATCTTCAACGAAATGCGCCGCCTCAGGCCCGATCTCCTGAAGTTGCTGTTCGAGCCGGTCGCCACCGACCGGCGCGGCGAGGTGCCGGAAGGTTACAAACCTTACTTCCAGATCCCGACCTTCAGTTGGCACAAGGGGTTCCTGACGGCGATCTACCAGCGCCAGTACATCGATTCGGCACAGCGCTTCCGCGATGCCCCGCGCCTGTCGCCCCGGCATGTCGAGGCGCTCGACCTGTTCGATTCGCTGGCCAACGACCCCAGGCTGCATCTGTTCATGGAGTTCAAGCCGGGCGACGTGCAGCTCGTGCACAACCACACCATGTTGCACGACCGAACTGCGTTCGTGGACTGGCCCGAACCAGACCGCCGCCGCCATCTCCTGCGGCTATGGCTGGCGGCCTCGCACGCCCGGCCGCTACCCGAGGTTTTCGCCCAGCGCTACGGCACCGTGACGGTTGGCGACCGCGGCGGCATCATCGTGCGGGGCACCAAGCTGCACGCGCCCCTGGCGGCTGTCTGACCACCTTGACGCAGCGGTGTGACACAACCGACGCCTAGGGACGGTTGACCCGGAGCGCTGCCATCCCTAAGTCAAGGCCGCCCAAAAGAGACAACCGCAACCAGGGACACCCTATGGCCAGAGATCCAACCGCGGGCGACGCCCCGGCTGAGATGCCGGTCGAGAGCCCCGAACCGACCCTCGAAGTGCTTCAGCGCGTCGTCGAAGGCCTGCAGGCCGAGAACGCCGAACTGCAGGACAAGCATCTGCGTGCCGCCGCCGAGGCGCAGAACGTGCGCCGCCGCGCCCAGCAGGACATCGAGCGCGAACGCAAGTTCGGCATCGAGCGCTTCGCCAAGGATGCGCTGTCGGTGGCCGACAATCTCGGCCGCGCCCTGTCGGCGCTGCCGGCGGATCTCGACTCGCTCGATCCGGCGCTGCGCAACGTCATCGTCGGCGTGCAGGCCACCCAGCGCGAGCTGCAGTCGGTACTGGAGCGCCACGGCGTCACCCGCATCGAGTCGCTCGGCAAGCCGTTCAACGCCGAATTCCATCAGGCCGTGATGGAAGTCGAGAATCCCTCGGTGCCGGCCGGCACGGTAGTGCAGGAGCTGGTCCCCGGTTACCTGCTCGCCGGCCGCCTGCTGCGCGCCGCCATGGTCGCGCTATCCAAGGGCGGGCCAGCGCCAGGCCAGCCGGCCAACGACGACGCCTAGAGCGCGATAGCTTTCAATCGAATCGTGCCATCGGCCCAGCTCATGCACCGCCGCGCTGCGGGAGCTGGGCCGACGGCTGAAGCAAAAGCTATCGCGCTTTAAAGCCGGTCGCTCGACGGATCGTGCGCCGCCAGCGCACGTTGGGCTTTGGCCCGATCGCGCACGGCGTAGCAATAGCCGCAGCCCATGGGGCAAGTGTCGTAGGCTCCGATATCGCGGCTCTCCGCGCATAGGCAGCCTGGCCGGTTGCCTTTGATGCGCGCGGCGATGGCATGACCGGCAACGTCGCCGAGCCGCCCGGTATCGATGCAGCGCGCCGCACCGAGGCCTGCTTGGTCGTCGACCAGCTCGGGCTGGGTGCAGAGCGTGAGCTTGATGCCGTGATCGCCCGCAATGCCTGAGAGGTCGCCGAGCAGGGCACGCTTTTCGTCGGGCGAAGGATCGCGCCACGCCACCCCAGCCATGTTGCGGCGTGCCTTGGCATAGGGCTGCAGGAAGGAAACCACGACCTCGTCGACCGCGCCGCGCAGTTCGCCGGCAAGTCTCGCGAACGTGGCGCGACGTTCCTCGAGAGGCGTTGCCTCCAAGATCACAACCGGATCGAAGCGCCAGACCACGGCGCGCAGGCCGAACCGGTCGCTGAGCGCCCGGAGGTGGGCCACCGCCTGATCGGCCGCCGGCACCGACCGCTCAAGCGACCGCGGTAGGCCGGTGATCGAATACTGCACCACGAACGGCAGACCTGCCGCCCGGACGGCTCCAAACCCCTCCAGGAAGGGCCCGGCATTCTTGGTCCAGAACACGATGCCCTCGACCTCGCCCGGCGCCAGCGACGCGCGGCTCGGCGGGCCGCCGTAGGGGTTGGCCACGACGGCGAACCCGGCCTTCAGCCGTCCGAGGAACCAGGGGCCGTAGAAGGCCGGAATATCCGTCCGATAGGAGGCCGAAACAATCATTAGAGGTCGACTCTAGGCCCCGCCCTCCCCATGTCCTATCCGGTGTGATATCCGGCCGCGCTATTTTCGCGGTCCCAATGCGACGGGACCATTGCGGGCGGCCTTATAGGACCTATATAGCCCCTGTCCTGACCCGGGTTTTCCGGCAGGTAACCAAATGGGGATCGACCCGGCGCCTTTTGGGCTGGACCGATCCGCCTAGCGAGAGAGTTCAATCATGGCGAAAGTCATCGGTATCGACCTGGGCACGACCAATTCGTGCGTCGCAGTCATGGAAGGCGGCGATACCAAGGTCATCGAGAATTCCGAAGGTGCACGGACGACCCCGTCCATGGTGGCCTTCACTGACAGTGGGGAGCGTCTGGTCGGCCAGTCCGCCAAGCGCCAGGCCGTCACCAACCCGCTGAAGACCCTCTACTCCGTCAAGCGCATGATCGGGCGCCGCTTCGAAGATCCCATGACCCAGAAGGAGGCGTCGCTCGTCCCCTTCAAGATCGTGAGGGCGTCGAACGGCGATGCCTGGGTCGAGGCAGCGGGCGAACAATACAGCCCGAGCCAGATCTCGGCCTTCATCCTCGGCAAGATGAAGGAGACCGCCGAGGCCTATCTCGGCGAGAAGGTCGAGCAGGCGGTCATCACCGTTCCGGCCTATTTCA
>PLYQ01000086.1 GCA_003153415.1 Rhodospirillales bacterium
TGGCGCTCCCTACGGGATTCGAACCCGTGTTTTAGCCTTGAGAGGGCCACGTCCTAGGCCTCTAGACGAAGGGAGCAGAGGCAGAGGCGACAGATAGTCGAACCCGGCGAGCGACGCAACCCCGCCGATCAGCCCGGCTTGCGGCCGGCAATGCGCGACAGGACGCCCGGCACGAAGGGGTGGACGGCGACGCCCGCGAAGCCCGCGTCCTGCAGATAGGATTTCACTTCCGACTCGGTGTGGGCGAGGCCGGTGCTGCCTTGGACCGCCTCGTTCAGCCCCCATAGCGCCGCCGACAGCGGCCCGCGCCGGTCGTCGTGCAGGGTCTCGCCGACCAGGTGCATCTCGCCGCCGGGCACCAGGGCGGCGAAGGCCTTTTTCACCACCAGCCGGATCAGCGCCGGCTCGTATTGCGGCAGGTTGCTCGCCATCACCACGACATCGACGCCTTGCGGGAAGTCGCTGGTGGTGAAGTCGCCGGCGATGGCGCTCACGCGTTCGCTCGCGTTGTTGGCGGCGATGTACTCGCGCGCCACCACCGCGACCGGCGGCAGGTCGAGCACGATCGCCTTGAGGCCAGGGTAGGTTTGCGTCGCCACGATCGAGTAGGCGCCCGAACCGCCGCCGAGATCGAGCATCAGCTTGCGGCCGCCGAGGTCGACGCTGCGGCTGAACAGGCGGGCGGCGCCCATGCCGATCGAGTAGGTTGCGGCGTGATAGTGGCGGGCGTCGTCGACGGTGAAGCTCTCGTAGGCGCCCAGCCGCTTCTCGGTGCCTTTGCGTAGCCGGTCGCTCAGCTCGCCATAGGCGGCCCAGCGCGGCTTGGTGAACAGGATCCACGGGCCGGCGTAGCGCTCGCCGTCCTTGACCAGGAAGCGCTGCACGTCGGGCGCATTGGCGAAGCGCTCACCACCCCCTTCGTCATGGCGGCTGAGCAGCGTCATGGCAACCAGCGCCGTCAGAAGGCGCTCGGCGTTGCGTTCGCTGATACCGACCGCTTTGGCCACCGTCGCGATAGTGTCGTGGCCATGGGCGATGGCGGTGAAGACTTCCAGCTCGACCGCGGCCATCAGGGCGGCACTCTCCCAATAGGCCTGCGCCATTTTCTGCAGGCGCGTCGTATCGAGGCGCTTAGCGGGATCGGAGCGAGTCATTTGTCGGACTTCCGCGCGTCGGACAGGGCTTTCCAGGTCGCCATCCCGAAATCGACGATCTTCTCCTCCCTACAATGATCGCAGCGGTAGGTGCGCATGTCGTCGCCCGACATTGTGCTCCTGTCGACCAGGATCATTTCCACGCCGCAGTTCGGGCATGTCGTGGGAGATGCAGTCGATGCTGGTTCGTTCATGTTCTCTCCGGTTGCCCGATCATAGCGCACAGGCTTGAGCTTTCGCCTTGCCCTTTCTGCCGGGAGAAAGGCACCAGTTGATCGACCGAGCGCCCACGTCAGCGATTCTGGCTCGATGCCCCGCGCCTCCCGCACGCATCGGTATTGTCTCGCGACCATCAAGCTGTATTATGTAACACGGGAGTGTGGAAGAAAAAATAACTCAACCCTCTGACATCTGAATGTCGAAGAGCGGGTTAGACCGCGCAGCTTCGGCTGTGATGCCGCCTGCTCGCCGGATGATTTATGGCTGGGCATCGACATCCGTAGAGTTTTTCGCAGTACCGTCGGGAATCAGTAATCACGAATTGGCAGGCCGTAGCCTAACAGGAAGGAACTCCATCCATGTCGCCAAGTCAGTCAGGAGAACAGACGACACCAACCCAGTGGGTCGCCACACCCGCAGCAGGTTCAAGTCCGCCGAGCCTCACAGTCGACGGTCAATCCTTCTTCGCTCGTGGGGTTGCCTATTCACCGGTGCCTTGGGGAGCCGACGCCAACTGGGCGCCCTACGGCGATTTCATGTTCCCGCCGTGGAATGGTGTCTGGAATCGCGATCTTCCTGCGATGCGAAACGCAGGGATCAATGTTATTCGCACCTATAACATCGAGAATGTCTCGCCCGACAATGGCGCGAAGCAGGATCACTCGCATTTCCTCAATGCCTGTTGGAATGGCGGCACCAATCCCATTTATGTGCTCGTCGGCTTCGGCCCCCTCAACAACCTCGCGATCTATGATCCGTGGGACAGTACCCAGCCGAAGCGGGATGCTGCCCGCAAGGCGTTCCTGGCCATGGTGGCTGCCTATGCTGCTTTCCCCGCGGTCATGGGCTTCATCATCGGAAACGAGGTGAACAGCGTCGTCACCAGAGACAACAGCAATTTTTGGAAGTGGCTTAACGACTTGGCCGGCGCGACCAAGGCAGCTGCACCCGGCAAGCTCACCCTGCTCGCGCTCGTAGACGATTCGATGAAGTCGGTATCGCACGCCGACAAAAATATGCCGAAGCTCGACGTTTGGGGCATCAACACCTATCGGGGGCAGATCCAACCCGCCAATGCCAACAACTTCAACAACCTTTGGAACTCCTTCGCTCAACTTAGCAAGAAGCCGCTGCTCATCTCCGAATGGGGTGCTCCCGCAAGTACGCACGACGGCGCGGGTCATTTGGTTTTTACCGGTCCGGTGGTCGCAAACCTCGATACCTACATCACCGGCCACTACACCGACATCACCTACAACAGCGTCGCTACGACGACCAATGGCGGTGCCAACAATCCCAACGCGGCCAATTGGGCGCCGGTTTGCGTCGGGTCGTGCTACTTCGAGTGGACGGACGAGTGGTGGAAACTCGACGGCGCCTACTCACAAGAGAAATGTCCCGCAACCATACAGAATGTCGGTTTGGCGCAAAACCCGGCCTTTCCTGGTGGCTGGGACGACGAAGAATGCTTCGGCCTCAATGCCATCAAGCCGTCCGGCGGCGATCCTTTCCAACGCACTGTGCCGCCCCACGGCAAGTGCCCTGGGCCATGGAACTTCCACACCCAGGCGCCCTACTTGCCAGACATATTACGGCCGCGACAGTCGCTGGCGACGCTGACAAAGCTCTTCAAAGCTACATAGCGCGCGATCAGTCCGGCGGCGAGCCGCCGCCGGAGGAGCGGCCATGGGCGATGGCGGTGAAGACTTCCAGCTCGACCGCGGCCATTAGGGCGGCGCTCTCCCAATAGGCCTGCGCTATCTTCTGCAGGCGCGTGGTGTCGAGGCGCGGTTTACTTTCGGCTATCTCCACACAACCTCACCCTGAGGAGCCGTGCGTGGCAGGGCGTCTCGAAGGGTGGGAACGAGCACCTCGTCTGCTGCCCACCCTTTGAGACGCAGGCCTTCGGCCTGCTCCTCAGGGTGAGGTAATGGGGATCGTCTGCCTGTGAGGCTACCGGGGCTCGCATGCCTTTGCTAAGCTCCATTCTTTCCCCCGGGAGAAACCGCCCATGGACATGCACATTGCCGCCAATGTCGATCACCTGCCGCTGACCGGCATCGACGTCGATTCGCTGCCGCCGGCCGAAGGCGAGGCGGTGCTGCGGCGCCAGCTCGCGGCGGCCTACCGTCTGGTCGACCACTTCGGCTGGACCGAGCTGATCTACGGCCATCTCACGGCGCGCGTGCCGGGTCCCGACGCGCACTTCCTGATCAACCCGTTCGGCCTCAACTACGACGAGGTCACGGCGTCGAACCTGGTGAAGATCGATCTCGACGGCAACAACGTGGGCGAGTCCAAGCACCCGGTGAACTATGCCGGCTTCGTCATCCATTCAGCCGTCCACATGGCCCACGCCGCGCGCCACAAGGTGGTGATGCACACCCATACCCGCGCCGGCATGGCGGTATGCGCGGTGAAGGAAGGGCTGCTGCCGATTTCGATGAACGCCACCGCCTTCCACGGCAGGCTCGCCTATCACGACTACGAGGGCCCCAGCCTCGATCTCGACGAGCGCGGCCGGCTGCTCGCGAACCTCGGCGACAGCCCGGCGATGATGCTGCGCAACCACGGCCTGCTGACCACCGGCCGCACGGTGCCGGAGGCCTTCCTGCGGCTCTATCGGCTGGAGCGCGCCTGCCAGGTCCAGGTCGATGCGGCGGCGACGGGTACGCTCAACATCCTGGGCGACAACCTCGCGGGAAAATCCGGCGCCGACATGGACCGCTTCTCGGAGGAGGGCGGCGGCACCCTCGGCGACCTCGAATTCGCCGCCCTCCTGCGCAAGCTCGACAAGACCGACACGAGCTGGCGGCACTGATCGGCCGGATCTCCAACAACCTCACCCTGAGGAGCCGCGCGCAGCGCGGCNNTTATTTAACAGCAGGCGCTCCCGGAAGACATCGGGCGATCCCGGTGTGCGCCGGCTTTGGGCGAACTTGCGATGAGCCTGAAGGCACGTCTGTGGCGGCTCGAGGGCCAGGTCGCGTGGCTGGACAGCGCTGGCATGCTGCGCTGGTGCGAACTGCAGCTTAAGCTTCTCGCCGTCAAGCAGCGCGTCATCGATCAGCGCCCCGATCTCGCGGTGAAGTGGGGCTGGATGCCCGCGCCGCCGGAAGCAAAACCAGCACCGCCGCCGCCGCCGCCACCTGAGCCACCGCCCGTCCAGGTGCCGCCACCGCCCGCGCCTTTGCCGCCGCCGAAGGCATCGCAAGCCCCGCCGCCGCGTGCGTCGCCGAAGCCGCCTCGAGAACCGCCCCTGCCGTCCGCTGTTGAGCCCTACGTGCCCCTCCAGAGTGGGCTCATCCGCTGGCGTCAGCGCGACGCCGCGGACTATCTCGACGACGACGACACGCCGGAAGACGACGAGGACGATCCGTTGGGCCTCTACGAATGATCTTTCCAGCCGATACACAATCACCTCACCCTGAGGAGGGCGCGAAGCGCCCGTCTCGAAGGGTCGGCAACGGATACGTGTGTGGCCCACCAAGGCGCGGGGGTTACCCCGCGCTGATCGAGACGCGGCCCTGTGGGCCGCTCCTCAGGGTGAGGTTGCCTTGTCGATGCGGCTTGAGTGATTCGATTTTCGTCGGATCGACTCTAATTGAGCTTGTAGAGCGCGCGCAGCGAGCCGGTGCCGCCGCGGATCTCGGCGATGCGCCAGCCGGCCGGCGTCTTGAGCAGCTCGATGGTGAGATGGGTCGGACTGCCTTGGTTCGCGAACAGGACCGTGCCGGTGGCTCCAGCGCCGGTCATCGAGGCCGCGACCTCGAGGTTGGTGATCAGCCAGTCTCTTGGGTCGACGAACGGGTCGGCGCTGAGCGCCGGCCGCTTGCCGGCGGCATCGGCCTCCTTGCGGTTCTGCTCCATCGCAGCCGCCAGCACCGGCTCGAAGAAGCGGCTGGCTTCCCAGTAGGGCTGGCCCTTGAAGTCCTTCTCGAGATAGGGCCGGTAAAGCTCGTCGAGGAATTTTTCCGGCGACGGCCCGGCCACGGCCGGGGCTGCGACAGGCGCCCGACTCGCTGCCGTTGGCACCTGAACCGGTGCCGGTGTCGTCGCCGGTCCCGATGGTGCCGCTGGCTCCGGCGGCGGTACCGGTATCTGCGCCTGCGCGGCGAAAGGGAGGATACAGACCAGCGCTGCGATCATCTTCCAGCTCGACATGACGTGGCTCTAGCGCACCTTGTAGAGCGCGCGCAACGATCCGCTGGAGCCGGCGATGTCGGCGATGCGCCAGCCGGCGTCGGTCCTCGCGAGGTCGATCGCGAGGCGCTTGGGCTTGCCGAGATTGGTAAACGACACCACGCCGGTCGCGCTGTCGCCGGTGCCCGAGACCCGCACGACGAGGTTGCTGACCTGCCAGTCCTGGGCGTCGATGAATGGATCGCCGTTGAGCGTCGGCGGCTGGCCGCGCTGCTTGGCCGCCTGCATGTCGCGGCTCATGGCGCGCGCGAGATCCGGCGCGAAGAAGCGCGCCGCGTCGGCGTAGGGCTGGCCTTTGAAGCCGGCCTTCAGATAGGGCTCGTAGATCGCTTGCAGGAACGCCTGCGCCGTCGCCGGCTGTTGCGCCCACAGGGCGGGCGGCAACGCGCAGAGCAGAGCGGCGAGGCCGGCGATCGCCGTCCGTCTAAGCACGAAACTGCTGACGGTCGGTGCCGGAATAGAGCGCCTTGGCCGAGCGTTCGGTGGCGTCGCGGTGGGCAGCGAGCGCGGCCGGGTCGAGATCGGCCTGCGGCTGAGGTTCGGCATCGAAGTTGCCGTGAGTGTCCCGGCCGCGCACCAGCATGGCCGAGTCGCGCACCTTGAGCTGACGAACATGGGGCGGGATATAGCGGATGGCGTAGCCGATGCGCCGGTCGTCGGTCGTGTTGGGCCCCGAGCTATGGGCCAGCAGGACGTGGTGCAGCGACATCTCGCCGGCCTTGAGCACGACGTCGACGCCGGCGCCGGCGGGCACCTCGACGGCGATCTCCTGGCCGCGGGTGAGAAGGTTGTTCTCGTCGAAGGTGTCGCGGTGCTCGATCTGCTTCTTGAGGTGGCTGCCCGGCCAGAACTTCATGGCGCCGCTCTCGACCGGGGCGTCGGCGAAGGCCACCCAGGCGGTGATGACGTCGTCGGTGCTCAAGCCCCAGTAGGTCGCATCCTGGTGCCACGACACGAAGGACGGCGAGTGCGCCTCCTTGGTGAAGAAGGTCGTGCTCCAGCACAGGATGTCGGGCCCGATGACGTCCTCGACGGCGTCGAGGATGGCGGGATGGCGCGCCAGCTCGTTGGCCCAGGTGAAGAGCAGATGAACCTTGTGGCGCATGTGACCGGTGAGCGGCCCACCCAGCGCGCGTTCCTGCGCCTCCAGCCGGTTGCGGTACGAGCGCGCCTCGGCGGGCGAGAGTACGCCGACCGGAAAATGGAAGCCGTCGCGTCGGTATTGGGCGACTACTTCGGAGTTGAGACGCTTGGCCATGGAAACCTCCCCCACTCGAATGATGGGGGCCAGCAGTCTAGCAAGCGCGGCGGCTCAGGGCGATGCGAAGTAGAAGACGCCCACCATGGCGGCATAGAGCGCCAGGATGATGCCGGCGCCCAGCAGATTGGCCTTGCTGAGGCCATTGGCGGACGGCACCAGCCACCAGCCGAACCGGTTGGCGACCCAGGGCACCATGAAGCCGGTCAGGCCGACGCTGAAGATGTTGCCGAGGAACAGCGCGATGGCGAAATTCATGTTGTACTTGGCGGCCAGCACCGGCAGGCCGAACCAGATGCTCCACAGGAACACCACGGGGTAGAGCATCAGCAGGACGAGAAAATCCATCTTCCACACCGGCGGGGGAGCCGACCCCGGCCCGCCAACGTCCCTGAACCACTGCTCGAACCCGGTCTGCGCCATCCTCGCATGGAACTCTTCGACCAGCGGGGCGGCGTCGTCGACCAGCTTCTTGCGCTCGGGCGAGTCGAGCCAGGCCTGCAGATTGGCCTGGCTGTCGAAGCGCATGATGGCGACGCAATTCTCCTGCACCCCGGGCACCGCCGGCTCGAAGCGATAGCCCTGGAAGCCGGGCGCCTTCGACTGGGCCGCCGCGATCCTGCGCTCCCAGGCGCGGTACTCGGCTTCCTTGCCCGGCTTCACGCGCGTGCTGATCACTGCCGAGACCGGCGAGGCGCGGGCGGTGCTGGCATCTTCGTGGACGATGTGGACGTCGTCGCGGCCGACCAGCAAGGGGGCGACACCCTCGATGCGCTTCTGTCGGTCGGGCGAGACCAGCCAGCGCTGCGCGGCCTCCATGCTGTCGAAGCGCTGCAGGATCACCCAGTCGACCTGCAGTGGCGGCTTGGGCGGCATCAGCCGCTGCTCGATGAAACCCGGCAGCCTGGCGATCAGGGTGCTGGTCTCGCCCTGCCAGCGCGCGAAATCCTCGGCGAACTCCGGCTTCACGCAGGTCTGCGTCACGATGCTGACGCTGCCGGCGCTGCCGCTCATGACCGGGCGGCCAGCTTGGCGAACAGCCGGTCCGGCGTGAACGGCAGGTGGGCGAAGCGCACGCCGGTCGCATTGGCGAGCGCGTTCGAGACCGCGGGCGCCACCGGGTTGATGCCGCATTCGCCCTGCGACTTGGCGCCGAGTGGCCCGATCGTGTCGTGCGTGTCGGCAAAGAAGATGTCGGTGTGCGGTACGTCGGCAAAGGCCGGGATCCGGCAGTTGCGCAACTGCGGGTTCACCATATGGCCCTGCTCGTCATGCACCATGTTCTCGACCAGCGCCCAGCCGTAGCCCATCGACACCGCACCGTCGAGTTGGCCACGGCACTGCATGGGATTGATCGGCTTGCCGATGTCGGCGGCGTGCACGCTCTGCAGGACGCGGACTTCGCCGGTGACGCGATGCACCGCCAGCCGCACGCCATGCACGTTAAAGGCAATCGTGCGTGGCGAGAGGTAGGCCCGGCGGCTGACTTCGAAGCGATGGTTGACCTTGGCGCCGGCGGCAAACAGCTCCTTCAGCGTGATCCGCTTGTTGCCGTAGACCACCGCGTCGTTGTCGAGCCGGCACTTGTCGCGATCGGCGCCGGTGTGACGGCAGGCGAAGTCGAGGATGTCGTCGCGCATCGCCTCGGCGGTCAGATGGACCGCCTTGCCCCCCACCACCGTACCGGTGCTGGCGAAGGTGCCGGTGTCGTAGGGCGTGCGGTCGGTATCGGCATTGATGATATCGATGTCGCTGATCCGGGTTCCAACGATGCTCGCGGCGATCTGCTTGTGCGCCGTGGTGATGCCGTTGCCCATTTCAGTCGAGCCGCAGGCGAGATGGTAGGTGCCGTCGGCCAGCAGCTTCATCGCGCCGCCGGAGCGATGCTCGGTCGGCGGGCCGCATTCGAGCATGGCCATCGCCACGCCCGTTCCCTCGGCCCATTCCTTGCCGTCCGGCGGCTTGACGCCGTTGCCCTTCTTGAGTTCCCGTTCGACGATGTCGAGGCACTCGGGGATGCCGTAGCTGCCGAAGCTCGCGTCGCCGGCTTCCTTCCAGATCGACTCGACATTGTCGCCGGGCTTCACGACGTTCTTGCGCCGTATCGCGAAGGGGTCGATGTCGAGCAGGCGCGCCAGCTCGTCCATGGCGCACTCGATGGCGAAGGTCGTCTGCGAGGCGCCGTAGCCGCGAAAGCCGCCGGCCGGTGTCATGTTGGTGTAGACGGCGTGGCCCACGCCCTTCTTGTTGGCGCAGCGGTAGGCAGCCAACGGGGCCCCCATCGCCGCCGCCAGCGTCTCGCCGCCGTGGCCGCCATAGGCGCCGGTGTTGGACACGACACGCCAGTCAAGCGCGGTCAGCGTGCCGTCCTTCTTGGCGCCGATCTTGATGTGGGTCGTCATCTGGTGCCGCGTCGTGGCGCCGATGAATTCCTCTTCGCGGGTCCATTCCCACTTCACGGGACGGCCGAGCTTCATGGTGGCGAACAGGGGAAGATCTTCCGAGACCATCTCCTGCTTGCCGCCGAAGCCGCCGCCGACCCGCTCGGTGAAGACATGCAGGTCGCGAGTGGAGATGCCCATCTGATAGGCGAGCTTCTGCTGGACGACGAACGGCCCCTGCGAGCTGGTGCGCACGTGCCAGCGGTTGTCGTCGCCCTTCCAGGCGATGGAGCCGTGGGTTTCGAGGTGCACATGCTGCACGCGCGAGGTCGAGTAGGTCATTTCGTGGACCGCGTCGGCCTCCTTGAAGCCCTTGGCCACGTCACCGATCTCACCCTGCAGGGTGAGGAAAATGTTGTCGCTGGCGGCGACGCTGTCCTTGACGTGCAGCACCGGCGCGCCGGGTTCCATGGCGGCTACCGGATCGAACACCGCCGGCAGGATCTCGTATTCGACTTCGAGCGCGCGGCAGCCGGCCTCGGCGGCACCCTCGCTCTCCGCCACGACGGCGGCGATGCGCTGGCCGGCGAAGCGCGCGACATTGTCCAGCATGTAGGTGTCGTCGGGATCGACGAGATGGTCCTCATGCAGGGCCGAGCTGAACAGCCGGCGTGGCACGTCTTCCCAGGTGTAGACCGCGACCACGCCCGGAACCGCCCTGGCCTTGGTCCGGTCGATGCACTTGATGCGGGCATGGGCGTGCGGCGAGCGCAGCACCTTGAGGTGCAGCAGGCCCTCGACCGCGATATCCATCGTGTAGCGCGCCTTGCCGGTCAGGATGCCGTCGGTGAAGGGGTTCGGCAGGCTGGCGCCCAAGGCGTTGCCGGCGACATCTTCCTCGATGTTGCTCTTGCCGTGCAGGGCGTCGACGATCGAGCGGTAGCCCGTGCAGCGGCAGAGATTGCCCTTCAGCGCATGTGGCAGGTCGTCCCGATGCGCCTGGTCGAAGGTCGCCGTCGTCATGATCATCCCGGCGGCGCAGAAGCCGCACTGGAAGGCCTGAGCGTCGTGGAAGGCCTTCTGCAGCGGATGCAGCTCGCCGTTCTTGGCGAGACCTTCGATGGTGGTGACCTTGCGGCCCTCGGCGCGGAAGGCCGGGACCAGGCAGGAGTGGAACGGCTTGCCGTCGATGTGCACCGTGCAGGCGCCGCAGTCGCCGGCGTCGCAGCCCTTCTTGACGCCGAAGACCTCGAGGTCGCGCAGGAAGGTGCGCAGGCACTGGCCGGGCTGCGGCTCGGCTGCATAGAGATGACCGTTGACCTCGAACTTGCTCATGCGAGCTCCGCGCGTATCTGTTCGGCAAGGTAATAGGTGATGTGGCGCTTGTAGGCCGCCGAACCGTGGACGTCCTCGAAGTAGCCGTCGGCCGGCAGGTGATCGTCGATCGCTCGACGCAGCTCAACGGCGGTCGGCGTCTTCTTGAAGCGCAGGTACACCGGCTTGGGCGTTGCCGCCGTGACCGTCAGCAGGAAGTCGTCGCCCTTGTGTCCGACGGTGGCGATGATCAGCGCCGCCGAGCGACCGAGGTGGGTGAGCGAGACCTGCCGCATGGCGTAGCGCTTGCTGAGCGCCGAGGCCGGCAGATGGATCGAGCGCAGCAGCTCGCCCTTCTGCAGCACGTTCTTGTGGTTGCCGGTGACGAAGTCCGCGACCAGAACCTGGCGCGGGTTGCCGTCACGCGGCCATAGCGTGCAGACGCCCTCGAGGGCCGATGTCAGCGAGATCATGGCACCGGCGGGCAGCGACATGCAGATGTTGCCGCCGACGGTCGCTGCATTCCAGATCTTGAAGGACATCAGGAACGCATTGATGCACTCGTGGAAGAGGGGGACGGCCCGCCATGCGGCGGGGCCCTTGAAGGCGTGCAGGTCGGCGATGCGACAGGTCGCGGCGATTTCGAGGCCGGCCCCGGGACCGCTGGGCGTCGCGGTGAGCGGCGTCCAGCCAAGCTTGTCGAGATCGATCAGCGTGTCGGTGGCAACCTGCGGTTCGGAGAACAGCCAGGTGCCGCCGGCCAGCCAGGCGTAGCCGTCGCGCCACTGCGTGATCTGGTCCGCCGAGGTGGGGCGCTTGACCTCGGTAATGGTGTTCAGGTTCATGTTACTTCAGGTCGTCGAGCGACGCCGGGCCCGAGCCTCCCGAGATCAGCGTCGGCCACTGCTTGGAGCCGAACGGCACGGCCGGCGGCAGGAACGCGTCCTTCCCGCGCGCCTTCATCTCCGAGATGATGGTCTTGCGGCCATCGCCTCCCATCAGTTCATAGTCCATCAGGCGGGGCGAATTGAAGAACAGGCTGCCCACCGCGCGGTCGGAAATGATTCGCACCATGGACGTCAGCATGTCTTCCGGCGTCGTCGTGAAGGATATCGTCTCGATCATGATCAGGCGGTCGTTGATCGCCTCGGGCCCGAAATACTGCGCGAGTACGCTGAACAGCACGTTGTTCTGGCGTGCGACATAGATCGTGTTCGAGGCGGCGTAGGTCTTGTCCCAATCCGCGCCGAGATCCTTCTTCCAGCCGTCGAGCACACCCATCCAGTGCTTGACCTGGGTCGAGGCCGCCCAATTGATCGCCAGCTTCAGGAACGGGCCCTGCTTGTTGGCGAAGGCCTGGGTCGCTTCCATGGTGATCACGCCCTTGGTCAGGCAGTCCTCCATGAACGCGATGTTATTTTCGAGAATGGCGCGCGAGTTGGCGTGCCAATCGGCCGGTTCGTCGGCTGAGCCGATGCCGTCCAGCGCGCTCTTCATCTCCGTCAGGTAGGCGCGCATCGGCGCCACCCAGGTCTTGTCGGCGGCATTGTTGATATAGGGCAGCACGACCTCGGAGATCGCCATGGTGCTGTGACCCAGGGACTTCTGCACCTGGTAGACACGCGGCACGGATGGCGCCTCGAGCGGCGGCTGGCCGGGCCGGTACAGGATCATGCGGCCGCCGGCGCCGGAGAACAGCGCCAGGATGATCGGGTGCTTGGCCATGATGTTCTTGCGGAACGCCATGCCGGCGTTCTCATAAAGGCCGAACATGCTGACGTTGAGCTGCAGCACGTTCTTGGTCGCGAGATCGACGGCCGTGGGCGGCGTCGTGCCGCTGAGCGAGCTGAGATAATCCGGCAAGGCGGACTGGGCGTGGACGGCGGGCGCCATCCCGAAGGCCGCGGCCGCGAGCATGCCGGCGGCCACATGCAACAGTCGTCTTTTCATCGCTCCTCCGGTCCTGCCCCCGAGAGGAGCCAGCTGGTTGATCACGGTTGTCATTAGAGTCTCCCCCTAGAAAAGCATCGTGAGGCGCATAGTCGTTGTAAGCGCACCGGGCAGCGTAGGCGATAGGGCGGGCGAGGGAATGTACGTCACAGTGGGTTGAAGGAAGGTCGCGGCGAACAGATGCGCCTGGTAGTAGGCCTGGAACATCACCTCGGTGGACCGCTCGAAGAGGTTCGGGTTCATTCGGCTCACGCCAACGCCCACGCCGATCGAGTCATCCTCCCGGCTGCCGATCAGGCCGAAGGCCGTGACGCCGGCGCCGTAATACTGGCTTATCGGAAGCGTCTGGGAGGCGTTGGCGCCAGCCTGGTAGAAGACCGAAATCGAGGAGTTCTTCACGCTCGGATTCACCCGGTACGCGACCCGTTGCGAGCCGAACGCATAGAAGCCGCCGGTGCCGTCCTCCGTTATGCCGTGGAACGACAGCAGGCCGGTCTGCCGCCACAGGCCGATGCCGAACTGCCCGGGGTGATTGTCCTCGCCCAGCACCCAGTTGACCCCGACCTCGCCGATATTGAAGTAGTAGCCGTTGAACATCGGCGGGTTGAGGCCGGTCTGGATGCCGCGTGCGCGATTGCCGTCATAGACGCCCAGATTGACGTAGAAGTCCTTGGTCGGCGTGAAATTGACGGTCACGCCGTTGGCCGGGTTGTAGTAGCCCATGAAGGCGCCGATCATCGAGGCATTGAGGAAGATCGGCGACCACAACAGGCCGCTCACCGCCGGAATGTTCTGGTTGACGTCCGCAAGTGCTACGGGGCGCAGGACGTTGCCGAAATCGTAGGTCGGCAGGCTGCGGCCGATCCGCATCTTGAGCACGTCCTTCTTCATCTCCTGCAGGTACCAGGCTTCGAGGAGTTCGGTACGGTTGAGGGGCGGCAGGCCGACGATGCCGTTGTAGCCGGCGATGCTGCCGGCCTGTTCGTTGGTCTCTCCGCCGTTGAACTGCAGGAACTGGAAACCGAACGACGCGCCGCGCCAGTCGACCAGCTTTTCGGCATCGATGCCCAGGCCGATAAACAGGGCCGAGTTGTTCGTCACCGCCCCGGGCTGCGCGCCGCCCGCCACCACGAGGTTGGTATCGGCCAGCCACACCCCGCCAAGCTTGATGCCCCATTCGTCCTTCAGGCCGAGCGTGCGGCCGAGCCAGCCGGTGCCGGCGACCGAATAATCCGTCGCCGCCGGGTTGCCGCTGACCGCAGCGTATTTTTGCGGCTCCGGCGTCTGGGCCATCGCGCCGCCGGCGAGAACCGAGAGCGCCATCCAGCAGGCGGCGCCGGCCGTTGCGAGCCGCCGGCCGCTACCGCGCCCAAAACGATGGCGGTTCGGCCGCGTCCTCTCCCCAAAACCCCTGCCAAATGCCATGCTTTGCCCCGCAGACAGCTAAGCAAATTCGCCATTAGAATGCTTCATCTATTTGCATAGGGCGTCCGTTCGGGCGTCAAGAAAAGGTCAAGATTGGGTAAAGCCGGGTGTGTGACAGGTCGATGTCGATTTTCGCGTTTGGTTCCTTTGTGCTCGATCCCGCCGAACGCCGGCTGACGCGCGACGGCCGGCGCGTGGCCGTTCCGGGCAAGGCCTGGCAGATCCTGGTGCTGCTGGTCGAGGCCGGCGGCCGGCTGGTGTCGCACGAGACGTTCCGCGCCCGGCTATGGCCCAACGTCGTGGTCGAGGACCGCACGCTCACGGTCCATGTGTCGACCCTGCGCAAGGCGCTGGGCGTCGGCGTCGATCTCATCGAGACGGTCGCCAGGGCCGGCTATCGCCTGGCCGTGCCGGTGCGCATCCTGCCCGAAGCGGCCAGCGAGCCGCCGATGGCCGAGGCCAAGCCGCTCGCCGTGCGCACCTTCTCAACACGCGGTCTGGCCGAGACGGACACCTATCTTGGGGTCGGCATTGCAGACGCTGTAACGACGGTACTGGCAGGGCTGCCCGGCCTGATCGTGTGGCCGGTCGGTGCGATGGAGGAGCTGGCCGGCGCAGGCGACACCGTCGAGGTCTGCCGCACGCTCGGGATCGGGCATGTCCTGGAGGGCACGGTGCAGTATCAGGGCGAGCGGCTGCACGTCTCGGCGCAGCTGATCGACGTGGCGAGCGGCCGTACGCAATGGCAAGAGCATTTCGAGCAGCGTCATACGGACGGTGCCGTGCTGCAGGACGCGATCGCCGAGCGTGTCGCGGGCTCGCTCGCCCAGGTGTCGGCCGTCGACCGTACCGGCCTGCGCAGCTATCGTCCGCGATCGTTCGAGGCTTATTTCCTCCAACTCCAGGCGCGGGCCAGCCTCATGCTCAATGCGCGGCTGCCCGCGCTGAAGGCCTTGGGACTGTTCGAACAGGCGCTGGCGATCGATCCCGACTATGCCACGGCGCACGCCGGGCTTGCGTCGACCTATCTGCTTCTGGCTTCGACCATGATCCTGCGGCCGCTGCCGGTCGACGAGGCGATGCCGCTGGCGCGCCAATCGGCCGAGCGGGCGCGCACCCTCGACGAGGGGCTGGGCGAGGCATGGGCCGTGCACGGCCGCGTGAAGATGGAGTACGACTGGGACTGGGACGGCGCCGAGGCCGATCTGGCGCACGCCGTCGCCCTCAATCCCAGCTCGGTCGACACGCTCGACGCCTATGGCCAATTCCTGGCCACGATGGGCCGCCACAACGAGGCGCTCGAGACAATGGAGCAGGCGAGGCGCCTCGATCCGCGGCGCCTGGAGACGCTCGTGACCTTCGCCATGGTCCGCTGGATCGCGGGGGCATCGGACCGCGCACTTGATATCCTGAACGAAGCCTCGACGTTCGCTCCCTACACGGCGCGAGCGCTTCTCGGGCGCATATTCATCCTCGACCAGCTTGGCCGCCACGACGAGGCGGTGGGCGAGCGCCTGGCCTGGTTGAAGCGGCAGGCGAGCACCCAGGGGCTTGCCAAGCGATTGGCGGAACTCGATCGCGGCGGCGGCTGGCGGGCAGCGATGCCCGAATGGATCGCCATGCTGGAGCGGACCGATCGCTGGATGGGCGCTGCGATGCAATTGATGGCGCTGGGCGAGCCGGCGCGCGCGATCGACAACCTCGAACGCTGCGTGGCCGCGCGCACGTCGTACCTCGGACTCGTGCTGCAGAGCCCGAGCTTCCATGCCTTGCGCAGCGAGCCGCGTTTTCAGCAGATCCTGCACCTGCTTAAGCTCGAAGGACGGATCAGCTTAGCCGCGTGAGGCGAAGTCGGGCAGGCGATGCGCCGTAACCTCAGGCACCGGCCCGTCGAAGCGCTCGATCTCGACCAGGCAGGTCTGGGCGATGCAGCCTTGGCTGAGCTTCGAGGCGCCGATGTCGAGGGTCAGAGCATTGGGATTGCCGTGCTTCTCGAGCGGCCGGTTGGAGCCGGAATCGGCCGGATCGAACCACGCGCCGGTCGACAGCCGCTGGAGCCTTCGGACGGTCGGTAACGTCGGGTCCTAAAGTTTCTCGCCGGCCGCTTTCAGCACGGCCTCGACGTCCGTCACCCAGACAAGGTCCATCTTTCCGAGCGATTCGAGAACGCGGCGCATCGCAGCGGCTCCGGCAGGGGAACCCATCACAAAGGGATGGATGCCGATGGCCACGACGGTCGCTTGGCGCTTGGGGTCGGACGCGGCCTCGCGGGCGAGTTCGCCGATATAGTCGAGCCATAGCCGCTCGAGGTCGGCGGCCTCCTTGAAGCGCGCGAGGTTCTGGCCCATGTCGACCACGGTAGGCGGATAGGGCACCAGCAGTAGAGGCCGCGGCTGGGTGCCGAGCCGGGACAAGGTGTCGGAGTCCATGCCGTCGAGCGAGTAACGAATACCCTCGGCGGCGGTTGCGGCGAAGGTTTCGGCGTTGGGATAGACGCTGGGACTCGACCAACCGAGGCTGCGCACGCCCGTGCTCTTGGCGATCATGTCGAGCGTCAGGCGGATGTAGGCGCGTTGGGCGTCCAGCCCCTTGTCGAGCGGCAGCAGATCGGTCGAGTTGTTGAGCCCGTGGGCGACGATCGGCGCGCTGGGCTGCAAGGCGCGCAGCTCCGTCCAGGTTCCCGGCCGTTGTTCGGGAAATTGCGCGTTGAGGGCCAAGCTGAGTGGTACGCCCATCTCTTTGAACAGTCGGCCGACGCGCGGCACGCCCCAATTGATGGCGTACTCCCGGAACGCCTCGTCCACCACGTCCGGTGTGCGTCCGTTCATGTCCGGGCGGAAATTGGGGCCGTGATCGCGGCCCCAGACTTCGACGTAGAACACGAAGCAGACCGCGACCTTCTTGCCCTGAGGCCACGATGTGACGTGAATGGCTTCGCGCGGCAGCCCTGTGATCCAGTCCGTCGTGGTCTGGCCGTATGCCGGGACCGTTAGGGCAAGGCCTGCGACCAGGCCGGCGATGAAGCGAAACGATTTCATCAGGCTGCCACTGCTACCGGCGGGCGGCGAATTCGGGCGTACGGTGCGCCGTCACTTCGGGTGCGGGTCCGTCGAAACGCTCGATCTCGACCAGGCAGGTCTGGGCGATGCAGCCCTGGCTGAGCTTCGAGGCTCCGATGTCGAGAGTGAGCGCATTGGGATTGCCATGCTTCTCGAGCGGCCGGTTGGAACCTGAATCGACCGGATCGAACCACGCGCCGGTCGACAGCCGCACCACGCCGCGCCGGATGCGGTCGCTGAGACGCGCCGCCGCCAGGCAGGCGCCGCGATCGTTGAACACGCGCAAGAGGTCGCCGTCGGCGATGCCGCGCGCAGTGGCATCGTCGGGATGGATGGTGATCGGCTGGCGGCCCTTGATCTTGGTCGCCTTGGAGTGCGGGCTGTGGTCGAGCTGGCTGTGCAGCTTGTCGGCCGGCTGGTCCGATAGCATGTGCAGCGGATAGCGCTCGGCGGTCTTCGACCCCAGCCACTCGATCGGCTCCAGCCACACGGCATGCGGCGGGCAGTCGTCGTAGCCGAACGAGGCGATCTTCTCGGAATAGATCTCGATCTTGCCCGACGGCGTCTTGAGCTTGTGGGCCGCGGGATCGGCGCGGAAGGCGGCCAGCATCACCGGCTCGCGGTTCTCTCCCTTCGCCTCAGCAAGCCCGGCCTGCCAGAATTCCTCGAACGCCGGCAAGGTCACGCCTGCTTTGGCCGACTTCACCCGCGCCTCTTCGTAGAGGTGCGCGAGCCACTCTTCGGTGCCCTTACGGCCTTCGCTGTGTGCCTGGGCGACGCCCAGCCGTTGGGCCAGCGCCTGAAAGATCGCGTAGTCGTCGCGCGCTTCGCCGATCGGCTCGCGCGCCTTTTTCATGGCAATGACATAGGGCTCGCGGCTGCCGTAGCCGATGTCGTCGCGCTCCAGGCTGGTGGTCGCCGGCAGCACGATGTCGGCCATCTTGGCGGCCGGCGTCCAGAACTGCTCGTGGAACACGATGGTGTCGGGCTTGCGCCAGGCCTGGCGCAGGCGGTTGAGATCCTGGTGATGATGGTAGGGATTGCCGCCCGCCCAGTAGACCATTTTGATGTCGGGATAGGCCTGGCGCTTGCCGTTGTAGTCGAAGCTTTCGCCGGGATGCAGCAGCATGTCGGTGAAGCGCGCCACCGGAATGAAATCGGCGACCGGATTGCTGCCCTGCGGCAGGGTCGGGCCGGAATATTTCGGATGCGGGCTGCCCATCAGGTTGACTGGGCCGTAGCCGACGCCGAAGCCACCGCCCGGCAGGCCGATCTGGCCCAGCATCGACGCCAGCGTGATCAACGCCCAGAACGGCTGCTCGCCATGGTGCGAACGCTGCAGCGACCAGCCGATCGAGACGGTGGTGCGCGTGGCCGCCATCTCGCGAGCGAGGCTCGCAATGCGCACCGCGGGAATGCCGGTGATCTTCTCGGCCCATTCAGGCATCTTGTCGGCGAGGTAGGGCGCGAACTTGTCGAAGCCCACCGTGCAGCGATCGAGGAAGGCCCGGTCGTAGAGCTTCTCGGTATAGAGCACGTGGCAGAGCGCCAGCATCAGGGCGGCATCGGTGTTGGGCTTGATCGCCAGCCACTCGACCGGGCCGCCGGTGTCGAGATCCTCCGCTGTCGGCGTCACATTGACGAAGCGCACGCCGCCCTCGCGCATCGAATAGAGGCCGCCCTTCATGTGATGAAGCGTGGCGCCGCCGGCGTTGATCTGACCGTTCTTGCGCGGCACGCCGCCGAAAGTGACGAACAGCTTGCAGTCGCGCGCCAGCACGTCCCAGCGCGTGTGCATGGACATCAGCTCATCCATCGGCGCCACGATGTGCGGCATCAGCACACGTGCAGCACCCAGGCTGTAGGAATCCATGTGGCGCACAAAGCCGCCGTAACAATTCAGGAAGCGCTTCACCTGGCTCTGCGCATGGTGGAAGCGGCCGGCACTCGACCAGCCGTAGGAGCCGCCGAAGATCGCCTTGTTGGAGTAGGTCTCCTTGACCCTCTTCAGTTCGCCGGCGACGAGATCGAGCGCCTCGTCCCACGGCACTTCGACGAACGGCTCCTGGCCGCGCCGCTCGCTCGCCGTACCCGGGCCTTTCTCGAGCCAGCTCTTGCGGATCGCCGGCCGGCGCACGCGCAGCCGCGAGACCTCGTCGCTCAGCATATGCAGGCCGATCGGCGAGGGATCGGGATCCTTCGCGAAGGGATGGAGACGGATGGCCTTGCCGGCCTCGTCATACTCGACTTCGTAGACGCCCCAGTGGGCGGCAGTAAGCGTACGCTGATGAGTCATGATCTCAGGCTACCTTGGCGATGGAGAGAAAGCGGTCGATTGCGGCCGGATCGGTGTCGAAGGCGGTCACCAGCCGGAAGGCACGCTCGCCCGGCCGGTCGGACGGCCAGGGATGATACTGCGCACCGGCCTCCTGCAGCGCATCGTGCATGTGCGCGGGCAGGACGACAAAGATCTCGTTGGCGTCGACCGGATAGAGCAGCGACGTGCCCTTGAGCGGCGTCAGCCCAGCGATCAGGCGGCGCGCCATCGCATTGGCGTGGCGGGCGTTGGCCAGCCACAGCCCATCCGTGAGGTAGGCGTCGAGCTGGGCCGACAACAGCCGCATCTTGGACATGAGATGGCCGCCGCGATGGCGGCGGAACTCGAATTCGCGGGCGAGCTCCGAATTGAAGAAGATCACCGCTTCGGCAGCCATCGCGCCGTTCTTGGTGGCACCGAAGCTCAGCACATCGACGCCGGCCTTCCACGACAGCTCGGCCGGCGCGCAGCCGACGAACGAGAGCGCGTTGGTGAAGCGCGCGCCGTCCATATGGACCTTGAGCCCGTGGCGGTGCGCCGAGTTGGTGAGTGCCGCGATCTCCTCGGGTGCGTAGACCGTGCCGCACTCCGTCGCCTGGGTGATGCTGATCGCGGAAGGCTGGGGATGATGAACGTTGCCATAGACGGGGTGAGCCAGTGCCTCGGCGAGCTTGCGCGGATCGATCTTGCCGGCCGGGCCGTCGATCGGGCAGAGCTTGGCGCCGCCGCTGTAGAACATCGGCGCGTTGGCTTCGTCGACGGCGATGTGCGCGACGGGATGACAATAGATCGCGCCCCACGGCGGCGTGCAGCACGAGAGCGCCAAGGCGTTGGAGGCGGTGCCGGTGATTACCGGAAAGGCCCTGAGGTCGGGCTTTTCGAAGATCTCGCGCAGTCGGTGCTCGACCTTCTCGGTCCATTGATCGGCGCCGTAGGAGAAGGCCGATCCCGACGTGAAGGCGCGCGCCACTGCCTCGATGATGGCGGGATGCGCGCCGGCCTCGTTATCGCTGCGGAAGTTCATCTCGATATCGTTGCGGAACGTGTCGGGCATGGCTAGCGAGCGGCTCCGGGCGCGAAGTCGATGGTGCCGAGGACGGCGCCGTTGCGGGGGTCGACGATGTAGGCGATCGACGGACCGCCGGCCACCTCGACATGGACGACCAGCCTGTCGCCAACCGCACTCATCGACACCACGCGGGCACCCGAGGGCAAGGCGATGCGTTCGGCGAAGGCAGCCGTGGCCGGGGCGCCGGAAGCTGGCGGCCGCAGGGCGTTGGGCGTAGACATGCGTCGACTGATTTCGGTCGCCACGACATAGGAGCCTGCGATGATCAGCAGGCCCATTACGACAACCGACACCTTCAGCCACCGCGGCGTGTAGGCCTGTGCAGGGGACGCCAAGAAAACTCCACATGAGCGAGGCCGGCCGCCACTTCGTGACCTTCGATCAAAGCGCTTCCGGCGAGCGGCTCGACCGCGCGCTGGCGGCTGCCTTGCCGGCCCTCACGCGAAGCCGCGTGAAGGCGCTGATCGAAGGCCGCCGCGTGGCGCTGGCGGGCCCCTCGGATGAAACGGGGCCGACGATAGAAGAGCCGTCCCGCAAGGTCAAAACGGGCGAACGCTTCGTCGTCGACATCCCCGAACCCGAACCGGCCGAGCCGCTGCCCCAGGCGCTCGACCTCGACATCCTCTATGAAGATTCAGACCTGCTGGTGCTGAACAAGCCGGCCGGCCTGGTCGTCCATCCCGCGCCGGGCAATCCCGACCACACACTGGTCAACGCCCTGCTGGCCCATTGCGGCGAGAGCCTGTCGGGCATCGGCGGTGTGCGCCGGCCCGGCATCGTCCACCGTCTCGACAAGGACACGTCGGGGGTGATGGTGGTGGCCAAGAACGACGTAGCCCACCAGGCGCTTTCCAAGCTTTTTGCAGCCCACGATCTGACGCGCATCTACCAGGCGCTGGTCTGGGGCGCGCCCAAGGACAAGGCGGGGACCATCGACGCTCCGATCGGCCGCCACCCGGTCGACCGCAAGCGCATGACGGTGCGCAAGACCAGCGGCCGCAATGCCGTCACCGAATATTGGCTCGAGCAGCGCTTCGGGCCGCCGCTCAAGCCGTTGGCCAGCCTAATCCGGGCCAAGCTCGGCACCGGCCGGACCCATCAGGTCCGGGTCCATCTCGCCCATATCGGCTGCCCGGTGGTCGGCGATCCGGTCTATGGCCGCAAGTCGCGGAACGATGCGGCGCCCGAGGCGTTGAAGTCTTTCGGGAGACAAGCGCTGCATGCCGCCGTCCTGGAGTTCCGCCACCCGCGTACCCACAAGACTTTAAAGTTCGCCACAAAATTGCCTCAAGATTTCAGGACGTTGGTGGCATCGCTGAACAGCGTTAAGTAATATCCCCAATACCTGAGGGGACTAGTAGGATTTACTTGACCCAGCAGCCGACTGACTTTTAGAGTCGGCTTAGCAGTCGATGGGCGAGAGTGCTAAACGCCCGTTCACCGCGCGTACAAGACAAAGGGGGAGTTCCCTATGAGTGATATCGCCACCACCAACGTCCCCGCTCTTCCGTCGTCCCTTTCGCCGGAAGGCAATCTCAGCCGCTACCTGTCGGAGATCCGCAAGTTTCCGCTGCTCGAGCCGCAGCAGGAATTCATGCTGGCCAAGCGCTGGCGCGAGCACGGCGACTCCAAGGCCGCCCACCAGCTGGTGACC
The DNA here is from genome assembly GCA_003153415.1 of Rhodospirillales bacterium. Lineage (GTDB taxonomy): Bacteria > Pseudomonadota > Alphaproteobacteria > Reyranellales > Reyranellaceae > Reyranella. Next base: position 22,004 of record PLYQ01000086.1, read on the forward strand.
AGCCATCTTCGCCTGGTGGCCAAGATCGCCATGGGCTACCGCGGCTACGGCCTGCCTGTGGCCGAGCTCATTTCCGAGGGCAACGTTGGCATGATGCAGGCGGTCAAGCGATTCGACCCGGACCGCGGCTTTCGCCTGGCCACCTATGCCATGTGGTGGATCCGCGCCTCGATCCAGGAATACATCCTGCATAGCTGGTCGCTGGTGAAGATGGGCACGACGGCGGCGCAAAAGAAGCTGTTCTTCAACCTGCGCAAGCTCAAGGGCCAGATGCAGGCGATCGAAGAGGGCGACCTGTCGCCCGAGAATGTCACCAAGATCGCCACCCGCCTCGGCGTGCCTGAGGAGGAGGTGGTCAACATGAACCGCCGCCTCGCCGCGCCCGATTCCTCGCTCAACGCTTCGGTGAAGTCCGAGGGCGACATGGAATGGCAGGACTGGCTGGTCGACGACACGCCCAACCAGGAGACTACGCTCGGCGAAAGCCAGGAGCTCGGCCAGCGCAAGCAAATGCTGGCGGCGGCGCTGAAGCAGCTCACCGAGCGCGAGAAGCACATCATCGTCGAGCGCCGCCTGACCGACGAGCCCAAGACGCTCGAGGATCTGTCGGAGAAGTACGGCATCAGCCGCGAGCGGGTCCGCCAGATCGAGGTCCGCGCCTTCGACAAGCTGCAGAAGGCGATGAAGAACATGGTGGTCGAGGCGGCAAGCAAGCCGACAACGCAGCCGGCAAGGGCCTGATTGTCGTCCTGAGCGGAGCGAAGGACCTTGCGCCAGCCACGCAGGTCCCTGTCTGGTCGTTCTGTGAGGTCCTTCGCTTCGCTCAGGACGACAGTTGGGCCGTCTTCCCGCGCGGCCGTCCTTCCTGTATTTTGCCTCCACCATGAACGCCCAAAACATTACCATTGTCGGCGCCACCGGCGCGGTGGGGGTTGAACTCCTCCGCGTCCTCGAACGACGGAACTTTCCGGTCGCCTCCCTCAAGCTGCTCGCCTCGGCCCGCTCGGCCGGCAAGACGCTCGAGTTCAAGGGCAAATCCTATGCCGTGGCGGAACTGAAGGCGGACGCCTTCAAGGGTGTCGATATCGCCTTCTTCAGTGCGGGTGCTGCGCGCAGCCGCGAGTTCGCGCCGGCGGCGCGGGCGGCGGGCGCGATCGTGATCGACAACTCCTCGGCCTTCCGTATGGACCCCACGGTGCCGCTGGTGGTGCCCGAGGTGAATGCCGCCGACCTCGCGTGGCACAACGGCCTGATCGCCAACCCGAACTGTTCCGCGGCCGTTCTCGTTCCCGCGGTGTGGCCGATCCATCTCGCCGCCGGCGTCAAGAAGATCGTGGTGTCGACCTATCAAGCTGCGTCGGGCGCCGGCGCGGCGGCGATGCGCGAGCTCGAGGACCAGGTGCACCAGTACGCCGAGGGCAAGGAACTCACGCGCGCGGTGTTCCCGCACCAGATCGCCTTCAATCTGTTCTCGCACAACACCAAGGTGGCCGAAAACGGTTACAACGACGAAGAGAACAAGGTGATCGAAGAGACGCGCAAGATGTTCCACATGCCGCATCTCGCGATCGTGCCGACCTGCATCCGCGTGCCGGTGCTGCGCGCGCACTCCGAGTCGATCACGCTCGAACTCGAGCGTCCGCTGTCGCCCGCCGAGGCGCGCGCCATCCTGGCCAAGGCGCCCGGCGTCAAGCTGGTCGACGACCCCGTCAACAACCACTTCCCGATGCCGATCGAGGCCACCGGCGATCTCGACGTTCATGTCGGCCGCATCCGCCGCGACCTCTCCAACCCCAACGGGCTGGTGATGTTCGTGTCGGGCGACCAGCTGCTGAAGGGCGCGGCCTGGAACGCCGTGCAAATCGCCGAGGAACTCGCCAAACCCGCGCGGGCGGCGCAAGCTGCGGAGTAGGACGAAAACGACCGTCCCGACAGGAAGGAGGTGCCGACCATGCGTAAAGCTGCTGCAGGCGTCCTCCTTCTCCTCTTCGCGAGCTTGATCGACAGTGGCGCGGCCCGTGCCGGCGACGCGGACAAGGCCTGGGCGGCGCTGGCGTCGGGCGGCCATGTCATCGTCGTGCGCCACGGCAACGCCCCCGACGGCGCCAAGGCCTCCGATACCATACCGATCGGGATCGAGGGCTGCGTCACCCAGCGCAATCTCGATGCGCTCGGGCGCAAGCAGTCGGTGGCGCTGGGCGACATGATCCGCGCCCACAATATCGTCGTCGACAAGGTGCTGACCTCGGCCTGGTGCCGGACCCGGGAAACCGCGCTCTTGATGAAGCTCGGGCCCGTGCCCGAAGAGACGCCGATGTGGCGGCGGATCGGCGTGCGTACGGCCAACGTCGAGGAAGCCGGCGCCGAGATCCGCGAGCTAGTGTCGAATTGGAAAGGGCCCGGCAACCTGGTCATCATCAATCACGGCTCGACGATGCGGACGGTGTTCGACATCGGCCACCCGCCTCAGTCGGCGGAGATGATCGTGCTGAAGCCCTTGCCCAACGCCGGCGTGCAGGTGATCGGCACGATCGACCCGCCGAAGTGACGGCGTTCACCGGCGGAAACCGGTTTTCACGGGCGCGCGGCTAGCTTCTGATCATCACCTCAAGCAGCGTCGGCCCGTTCGTCCGGGCCAGCGCATTGTCGAACGCGGCATCGAAGCCGGCCGCCGTGTCGACCCGCTCGGCCGCCACGCCGAAGCCGCGGGCGATGGCTGAGATGTCCATCGACGGGTCGTTGAAGTCCATGCCGATCGGCTTGTCGTTGCCGTGGAAAAGCTTCAGCCGGTTCTTGAGAATCTGGTAGCCCTCGTTGTTGGCGATGACGAAGATCACCGGCAGCTTCTGGTTGGCCGCCGTCCACAGGGCGGTGATCGAGTACATCGCACTGCCGTCGCCAATCACCGCCACGACACGGCGCTTGGGCTCGGCGATCTGCACGCCCACGGCCGCGGCGATCCCCCAGCCGATGCCGCCGCTCACATTGCCGAAGAAAGAGTTGCGGTCGCGGAAGGCGAAGTAGTGCATCAGGGTCGTCGTGCTGGTGAGGCCTTCCTCGACCAGGATGGCGTCTTTGGGCATTTTCTCGGTCATGCGCATCATCACCCACTCGGCTTGCAGCGGCTTCTCGCTGGTGGGAGCAGTGAGCTTGGCCTTGCGGGCGGTGCGCTGGGCGCTCCAGTTGCGCGGCGCGATCTCGGCCAACGACGCTTTTGCTTTGGCGGCGAGGGCGGGACCGCCCAGCTTCTTCAGGAGCGGGACCAGCGCCTTCAAGGTTTCCTTCACGTCGGCGCGCAGCGCGATTTCGGCCGGGAAGTTCTTGCCCATCTCCCAGTCGCGCAGGCCCACCATGGCGACAGCGGTGGTCTCGGGCAGCGGCTCGGTCTCGCTCCACACCGACATTTTCAGCACGTCGGCGCCGACGCAGAACATCAGGTCGTAATCGGAGAGGATACGGCGCACGTTCTTCTGGTCGCGGTTGAGCGCACCGAGATAGGCCGGATGCTCCGACGGAAAATGCGCCCCCCAGGCCACGGTCTGCTGCAGCACCGGCGCGCCCAGGGTTTCGGCCAGCGCGGTGGCTTCCGCGAAGGCGTCGGACGTCGCGATCTCGTGGCCGGCCAGGATCACCGGCTTTTTAGCCGAGAGCAGGCGGTGGGCGAGTTGCTCCAGTGCGGCGTCCGAGGGACGTACCGCCGTGTCGACGCGCGTCGTGGTGCCCATGTCGATGGCGGCTTCGTCGTTCAAGATGTCGCCGGGCAGCGAGATGAACACAGGACCGGTCGGCGCGGTGGTCGCGACCTTGGCGGCGCGGCGCAGGATGCGCGGCAGGTCCTCGATGCGGCTGACCTCAATCGCCCATTTCACTACCGGCGTGGCGATCGGAATGAGCGGCGCGTAGAGCAGCGGCTCGGTCAGCCCATGGCCTTGCTCCTGCTGGCCGGCCGTCACGATCATCGGCGTGCCCGACATCATCGAGGTGTAGATCGAGCCGATGGCGTTGCCCAAGCCGGGTGCGACGTGGACGTTGCACGAGACGAGCTTGTACGAGGCGCGGGCGTAGCCGTCGGCCATGGCGATGACCACGGCCTCCTGCAGCCCCAGCACATAACCCATCTCCGGCGCCGAGGAGAGCGCGTGCATGATCGGCAGCTCGGTGGTGCCCGGGTTGCCGAACATTTTTACGACGCCCTCGTCCTTCAGCACGCGCAGAAAGGCGTCGCGGCCGGTGATGGTGTTGGTGACGCGGGCGTCGGGCATTGGTTCCTCCCTGGAAGCCGGCAGGCTAGCGCGCCGTCCGCCCGCGTGGAATGATCGTCTCGCGGAGGCATGCGCGATGCGAAAGCACCTTCTGGCCTGGCAATGGGGCCTCTACGCCGCGGGACACCGCGATCGCCTGAGCCTGCTGCTGCACATCGCGACGGCGCCGCTGTTCTGGGTCGGCACGGCGATGCTCGCCTGGGCGATCTACCGGGGATCGGCCGGTGCGGCAGTGTCCGGTCTAGCCTTGTGGCTGGCCGCCTTGCTGACGCAGGGGCGGGGCCATGCCCGCGAACGCGAGCCGCCGGTGCCGTTCGACGGGCCGATCGACTTCGCCAGCCGTTTCGTGGTCGAGCAGTTCGTCACCTTCCCGCGCTTTGTGCTGAGCGGCGGCTGGCTGAAGGCTTGGCGTGCCAGCACTTGAGGAGAGGATTGCGCGGCTCGCCTGCTGGCGCGGCCCGATCACGCTCGAGCCGCTGAAGGGCGGACTCACCAACATCTCCTATGTGGCGACCGACGGACCTGAGAAGTTCGTCGTGCGTTGTGGCGACGACATCCCCGTCCATCACGTCTTCCGTGACCGCGAGCGCGCGGCGTCGATCGCGGCGTTCGAGGCGGGACTGTCGCCCGAGATCGTCCATGTCGAGCCGGGCATCATGGTGCTGCGCTTCATCGAGGGTCGCACCTTCGACGAAGCCGGCGTGCGGGCCAACGTCGCCCGCCTGGTGGCGTTGCTCTCGACCTGTCATCGCGAGGTCGGCCGGCATGTCCGCGGGCCGGTCAACATGTTCTGGGTGTTCCACGTCATCCGCGACTATGTCCGGCTGCTCGACGCCGATGCGAAGTACCTCGCGGTCGCCGACCGGTTGGAGCTGGCGCAGCCGGCGATGCCCATCGTGTTCGGCCACCACGATCTGCTGCCCGGCAACTTCATCGACGACGGCCGCCGGATTTGGTTGATCGACTGGGAGTATGGCGGCTTCGGCACGGCGATGTTCGATCTCGCCAACCTGTCGTCCAACGCCACCTTCGACGAGGCGCAGGACCGTGCGCTGCTCGATGCCTATTTCGAGGGCAAGGTGACGGACGAATTGCGCCGCGGCTTCGTCGCCATGAAGGCCGCCAGCATCCTGCGTGAGGCGCTGTGGGCGATGGTGTCGGACGTCCACCTCAAGACGCCCGGCGTCGACTACCAGGCGTACGCCCGCGAGTATCTCGCACGATTCGAGCGGCTGCGGCCCTAAAGCGCGAAAGCGCTGTTGCGACCAAGGCGCGGGGGTTACCCCGCGCTAGTCGGCGGCCCGTCTTTTGCATGACCTCCGTTCGTTCAGGAGGATATGTCATGAAGAGCCGTCGTTTGCCTCTTGCTGCCTTGTTGGTCGCGTTCGCAGCCTCGCTATCGCCGGCATTGGCGCAGGAGAAGGTCCTGCGCATCGCCATGACGGCGTCCGACATTCCGACCACGACCGGCATGCCCAATAACGGCTTCGAGGGCATGCGCTTCCTGGGATTTCCGATTTTCGAGGGGCTGATCCAGTTCGACCTCACCAAGGCCGACCGGCTTGCCACGCTGAAGCCCGGCCTCGCCGAGAAATGGGCGCAGGCGCCCGACGACAAGAAGACCTGGATCTTCACCTTGCGCAAAGGCGTGAAGTTCCACGACGGCACCGACTTCAACGCTGACGCGCTAATCTGGAACCTCGAACGCATCTTCAACAAGGACAGTGCGCAATTCGAGATCAATGCCACCGGCATCATGCGCTCGCGCGTGCCGATCCTCGCCAGCTACAAGAAGATCGACGACTACACGGTGTCGATGACGACCACGATCGTGGCCTCATACTTCCCCTGGATGGTGCCCTATATCCTCAGCGCCTCGCCGGCGTCGTGGGAGAAGGCGGGGAAGGACTGGGCCAAGGTCGCCATGCTGCCGGCCGCCGGCACCGGCCCCTTCAAGATCGTTTCCGTGGTGCCGCGCCAGTCGGTGACCTTGGCGCGCAACGACGATTACTGGGACCCGACCCGCAAGGCCAAGGTCGACAAGGTGCTGCTGCTGCCGATCCCCGAGGCGAACACCCGGCTGGCAGCACTTCGCTCCGGCCGCGTCGACTGGATCGAGGTGCCGCCGCCCGACGGCATCCCCTCGCTGAAGCAGGCCGGCTTCGTCATTTCGACGGGGTCCTATCCGCATGTCTGGCCGTGGTTCTACAACATGGCCGCCAAGAACAGCCCGCTCGCCGACGTGCGCGTGCGCCAGGCGCTGAACTACTGCATCGACCGCAACGCCATCGTGTCGCTGCTGAACGGCACGGCCGAGCCCTCGGTCGGCTGGCTGAAGCCCGGCGATCCCGCCTTCGGCAACCCGCAGAACCGCTACAGCTTCGATCCGGCCAAGGGCAAGAAGCTGCTGGCCGAGGCAGGCTACACCGCCGCCAAGCGGCTTTCCTTCAAGGTCATGATCTCGACCTCGGGCTCGGGCCAGATGTTGCCGCTGCCGATGAACGAGGCATTGCAGGAGAACCTCAAGCAAGCCTGCGGCGTCGATGTGGCGGTCGAGCCCGTCGAGTGGCAGGTGCTGCTTACCGTCGCGCGCGCCGTGCCCGACAGCCCGACGCTGAACGGCGCCATGGCGCTCAATGTCAGCTCACCCTCGAGCGACGTCGGCATGATGTTCCGTTACTTCGCGGCGTCGAACTTCTCGCCCAGCGGATCGAACTGGGAGCAGTGGAACGACGACAAGTTCGAGGAGGCGATGAAGACCCTGGCGGAAGCGACCGACGAGGCCACCATCGAGAAGTACTTCAAGGTGGCGCACGAGCGTCTGGTCGACAATCCGCCGTGGCTCTACATCGTGCACGATCTCAACCCGCGCGCCTTCTCGAAGAACGTCCAGGGTTTCGTCTCGCCGCAGTCGTGGTTCGTCGACCTGACGCTGGTCAGCCTGAAGTAGGAGGCTATTTGACGTCGACTTTCTGAACGAAGGCGGTCATCGCTTCTGATGTGTGCCAAGCTGGCGTCTTTCCACAGGCATACCCGACGAGGAAGTAAGCGGCGCCCGAGCCTCGCAGTGGCGCATCCTTCGAGAACGAGAAGCACTTCCAATCGGGTGAATATAGGAACGTTCTGGCATGACCGTTGGATAGGTGGACTGTCTCGGAAAAGTCGCTCGTCTTTCCGGAATTGTTAGGGATTGGGCGCGACAAGAAGCGTTCCCGGACCTCTGGATCGATTTTTACGCTCGCGGATTGAAGAGTGATCCTTGGCTTTAGCAGGAATACCAAGACGAACTGGCTCGACGATCGGTAGGTCGCCGTCTAGGAATGGAATTCTCCACGCGCTTCGTCGCCTGCATAAGGGCCCTGACGCTGGCATTTCGTATACTTGCTCAAGACGATGTCGGACTGAGCGCATTCGATGTCGCTCCACGCTCCGGTCTGCGCCAATGCACCGGAAGCCAGAAGCGAAAGGGCCGCGATGATGATCGCACGCATGGGGCGGCCACTATAGCGCCCGCGGCCGTGCGTAGGTAGTGCAACGGCCCACATCTTTCAATGCAGACGTGCATCTCGCCGCCGAGCTGGTCCGTCGACCCGAGGCTGGTCAGCTGGGCGTAGCTGGCCCCGGCAGCGGCCCGTACTCAGCCTTCAGGTGGATAGGGGTCGTGGCCGTAGGTCCACTCGGTCCGGAACTGGTGGTTGTTGTCCTGAGCGCGCACCTGCGCACCATCGGGGTTGCATTTGCCGGCCTTGTGCGCGGCCTCCACCGCCGCGGCAATGGCTTCCTTCTGGGTGGCGTAAGGCCCGGAATGCTTGCCGCAGAACCTGACCTTCCACTGCTTTTCGTAGAGCACGACGGTGTAGACATCGCCTGCCATGTCTGCCTCCCAGGGCCCGCCCTGCGCACTGCGGTTCGAGGATGCCATGAAGTTCGATTGGACGTCTAGCCCATCCGGCCAATCGCGTGCAAAATGGCCGTCAGAGAAAACGCCACCAAGAGGCAACGAATGACCTATACCCTTGAGCAACTGAGCGCCGACATCCGTAACGCCCTGAAGGCGGATTCCGGGATCGTCGGCAAGGAAACGGTGTGCACGCTGGTATCCCAGGTGCTGCTCGACCAGGATTTCATCGCCAAGCACCTGACGGCCGACCAGTGCAAGCCGCGCAAGGTGCTGTACGAGGACCCCGAGTTGGGCTTCTGCATTTGCGGCCATGTCTACGAGAAGCCGGCGCACGGCCAGCCGCACGATCACGGCTCGAGCTGGGCGGTCTACGGACTTGCCGTCGGCGACACCGAGATGACCGACTGGCGCATCGTCAAGAAAGGCGAGGGCGATTCGCCCAACTTGGTCGAACCGGTCAAGAGCTACGTCATGAAGCCGGGCGACAGCCACCTCTACGATGTCGGCGCGGTCCACTCGCCCAAGCGCGACGGCCTCACCAAGCTGGTGCGCATCGAGGGCAAGAACCTCGATCGCGTCAAGCGTTCGAACATCAAAGCGGCGGAAAAAGTCTCGGCGTGATCGAAGGGGGCAAGCGATGAACAAGCATTACGACCGCGGCAGCGAGGACCTCGGCAACATCGTGGCGCTCGAGCACGTCAACCTGCAGGTCGGGGACCAGGGGCTGGCGACGCTGTTCTACATCAGCGGCATGGGGCTGACGCGCGATCCCTATCTGATGACCAGCATCGACAACATGTGGGTCAATGCCGGTCGCAGCCAGTTCCACCTGCCCACCGGCAAGCCGCAGCGCCTGCGCGGCCGGGTCGGCCTCATCATGCCCGATCGCGCCGCGCTACTGCGCCGGCTGGAGAACATGCGCAAGCTGCTCAAGGGCACGAAGTTCGATTTCACCGAACACAAGGACCACGTCGAGGCGACCTGTCCGTGGGGCAACACCTTTCTGCTCCACGAACCGAGTAAGCGCTTTGGCAGGGTCACGCTCGGCATGCCCTACGTCGAGTTCGACGTCCCGGTCGGTGCGGCCAAGGGTGTGGCGGAATTCTATCGCCGCCTGTTTGGCGCCACGGCGAGGGTCGATGAGAGCGGCGCGGCGCCGGCGGCGCGGATCTCCGTCGGTGACGGACAGGAGCTGGTGTTTCGCGAGACCAAGGCGAAGCTCGCGCCCTACGACGGGCACCACATTCAGGTCTATGTCGCGAATTTCTCCGGGCCGCACCGCCAGCTGGTCGAGCACAAGCTGCTGACCGAGGAAAGCAACCAGTATCAATACCGCTTCGACACCATCACCGATCCCAAGAGCGGCAAGCCGCTGGTCAAGATCGAGCACGAGGTGCGCAGCCTCACGCATCCGCTTTACGCGCGGCCGCTGGTCAACCGCAACGCCCAGCAGACCAACCGCAACTACGTGCCGGGCGCCGATGCCTGGGTTCCGCCCCCGATGGAGCCGGCGATGGACGATCCGCGAACCGCCATGCGCGAGCGCCGCTTCGCCCAAGCGACAAGCCGCGGAGCTGCCGCCCGGGCGTGAGCCGATGAAGGTGTTGAACGTTCTCGTGCGGCGCTATCTCGCGCTCGAGCGCTTCGACGAGGCTGTGACCTTCTACGAGAAACTGATTGGCCAGAAAGCGCGGCTGCGGTTCGACTATCGTGAACACGGGCTGAAGCTCGCCCAAGTGGCCTCGATACTGTTCGTTGCCGGCACGGAAAAAAGCCTCGTTCCTTTCGTCGAGACACAAGCGACCTTCATGGTCGACGACCTCAAAGCTTTCGCCGCCCATCTGCCGACCGTCGGCGCCGAGGTGCTGAGGCCGCCCAAGCCGGTTCCGACCGGCTGGAACATGCTGGTCCGCCATCCCGACGGCATGCGCGTCGAGTATGTCGAGCATCGCGACAAGCATCCGGCCGACCGCTTAGCCGACGATCGCTATCCGGAGCGGATTTTCACCTGAAGGCCGGCGCCGATTGTCAGGCGCTGTCACCCGGCGCGGCTGACGCCTTAGAGTCTTTCCGACGAGGATCGAATCGCTTTTCTCCTCCCCATTCTTATGGGGAGGTGGCGCCGTCATACGACGTCGGAGGGGTCGGAGGCTCCAGTCCGTGACTCATGACCCCT
>PLYQ01000153.1 GCA_003153415.1 Rhodospirillales bacterium
CTCCGTCGCGGTATGACCGCGATACCTCCCCATATGAATGGGGAGGGAAGCTTTCCTCCCCTGTCATCAGGGGAGGTGTCCCGTAGGGGCGGGGTCATGCGTCTCTCAGCATGACTGCGCGATATTTTATTGCGCACGGGGGTGGGGCGAAAAGTGAGACGAATCGCGTGAAACCCTTATGCCATGGGCATCGAAGGCGTCTCACTCAGGTGAGACGTTTTGCACTGCACGCGATATCCTAATACCGTGCAGGGGGTGGGGCTGGATTCTGGACGAATCGCCTAAAACCCTTATGTCATCGATATCCGAACCGTCCAAAACGGTCTGGACGTTTTGGTCCCCTAATCCGCCGGCACGAGGGTGACGTCGACGCCGTAGGTGTGCTGGTCGCCGCCCAGAATGACGCCGCGCAGGGGGCTGACGTCGCTGAAGTCGCGGCCCCAGGCGACGGCGACGTGGTCCTGGCTGGCGACGAGGTCGTTGGTCGGGTCGAGATGGACCCAGCCCGCCGCCTCGCCGCACCACACCGCGGCCCAGGCGTGGCTGGCGTCGCTGCCGCGCAGCGCGATCTCTTCCTTGGAATGAACCGTGCGGATGTAGCCTGAGACGTAACCGGCGGCGAGACCGTGGGCGCGCAGGGCCGCGATCATGACATGGGCGAAGTCCTGGCAGACGCCCGCCTTGCCCTCGAAGACCTCGTGCAATGGCGTGCTGATGTCGGTAGCGCCGGGCTTGTAGTCGAAGTCGGCCTTGATACGCGAGGTGAGTTCGCGCGCCGCTTCGAGAATCGGCCGGCCCGGCGTGAAGGATTTGGCGCCGTAGTCGCGCAATGCTCCGTCGAACGGCACCAAGGGCGATTCATGGACGAATTCGCTCGCCTCGATCGGCTTGGGGAAGCCGCCGCCGACCAGTGCCGCGCGGATATCCTCCCACTTGGGCGTCGTGTTGGCAGGCGGCGGGTCGGGGAAGTGCACGTCGACGGCGGCGCGCACCTCGATGTCGAAGCGCGTGTGTGGCTTGTCGATGCGGTAGATGTCGATGTGGTTGCCGAAATGGTCGAGATGCTGCACCGCCAGCACCGGTTCGGGATCGGTCGTGATGCTGATCGAAGTGACCTTCTGGCCCGGTATGTCGCGGGCGCGCAGATGGGCGATGTGCTGGGCGGAGTCGACGCTGCTGGCGTAACTGTATGACGTGCGGTGCGACAGCAGGTAACGCATGGCCCTTACCCGGCTGAGGAGCCGACGGCCTGCGCCGCCGGCACATGGGAGAAATAGGCTCTGGTGATCGCCTCCGACAGTGTCTCCAGCCGCTCGCTCGCCTCGGCCGCCACGTCGCGCAGCATGGCGAGCGCCAGCCCCTCGTGGCGCCACGCCTGCTCCTCGCCACCGAACTGACGCACGACCTCGCGCAGGTCTGTCTCGAGCGAGTCGGGCAGGCCGGCCACGTAAGTGCCCGAGGCCTGGCCCAGCCGCTCGAGGTGGCTGGCGACGGTGCGCAGCTGAAAGGCGAAGGCGCGCGGGTTGCTGTCGTCGAGCACCATCAGGTCGAGCACCGGCGCGGGCTGAAGCTGGCCGAGGTAGCGCGTGCGGTAGGTGATGGTGCTGTCGCACAGTTCGAGCGCGATGCGCATGGCGGCGTCCCAGTCGATCGGCGACTGCTGGAAGGCGCCCAGCGCCGAATCGAGGATGAACTTGGCGCGTTCCATGCGCCGGCCGAGATCGAGGAACAGCCAGCCCGAGCCGCGCGTCATGTTCTCCTGGGCGAGACCGGAGAGGGTCGAGACGAAGCGCACGATGTCGTCGAGCGCCGCCAGCAGCGCGTCGAGATTGCCGCGCGCCGCGACCAGGCGTTGGCGGACCTCGGCCATGACGGGGCCGGCCACCACCACCATATCGGCGGAGAAGCGGTCGCGCAGCGTGCCGGTCAGGCGCTGGATGGCGTCGAGCACGGCCACGATGCCATGCTTGTCGGCGGCCGTTGCCGCCAGTCCCTGCTGGAAGGCGGCGCTCTCCGGCGAGGCCAGCGCGTCGGCCGGATCCATCAGGCCGGCATGGTCGAGCAGGCGGCCGAGCGCGCGCAGCTCGACCGAATCGCGCGAACCAAGTGCTCCCTGGGCGACCCGCGTGGCGGTGGTGCGCAGCAGCCGCGCGTCATTGTCGAGTCGCTCGATGTAGCGGCCGAGCCAGTAGAGATTGTCGGCGACGCGGCTTTGCAGGTCGGCGCCGCCGCGCTCCACGGCAAGTTGGTGGAAGCGGCGCGAGGGCGGCAGCTCGACGTCGGCGGCGTCCTCGGCCAGCACCCAGACGTCCTTCAGGGTGCCGTTCAGGCGGCCCAGCGAACGCAAGGCGGTGTCGCCCGCCGGCTCGCGCGCCAGCCCGCCGGGCAGCACGCAATAGGAGTCGCCCTCGGCAATCAGGAAACAGCGCAGGACGACGGCGGACGGCGCCAGAGCCTCGCCGTCCCACTTGGGGCTGAGCGAGGGCGTGATGGGATACTGCGCCACGAATTGGCCGGGGTGCATGCGCAGCCGGTCCTCGAGCTGGGCGCGTTCGGAGGCCTCCAGCATGCCGACCACGATCGGCTCGCGGTCCTGGCCGAGACAGGGCCGCACGATCATCGAATCGAGGTTGGCCATCACGAAGGCATAGGCGGTGGGCTCGCCCAGCCACCACACGTCGAGCGAGGGCAGGGCCAGAGGCTGGCCGAGCAGGCGCTGGCACAGGCGTTCGAGAAAGGGCATCAGCGCCGGCGTTTCCACGACGCCCGAGCCCAAAGCGTTGGCCAGCGCAATTTTGCCGCTACGCGTGGTCTCGACGAGGCCGGTGACGCCGAGAGCCGAATCGGCGCGCAGCTCCAGCGGATCGACGAAGGCGCTGTCGAGCCGGCGCAGCAGCATGTGGACCGGCCGCAGTCCAGCCAACGTCTTCAGCGCCACCTCGCCGTCGCGCGCCACCAGATCGCCGCCTTCGACCAGCGGCACGCCCAGGGTGCGCGACAGATAGACATGCTCGAAGTACGTCGCCGACAGCGAGCCCGGCGTCAGCACCGCCATGTTGGGGTTGGCCACGTCCTGCGGCGCCATGGCGGCCAGCGAATAATGCCAGCGGTCGACGAAGGGCCGCAGATGCCGCACCGGGATGGAGCGGAACGCCTCGGGCAGGCTGCGCGCCAGCACGCGGCGCATCTCCAGCGCATAGCCGATGCCCGACGGCACTTCGGTGTGATCGGCCAGCACATGCCAGCGCCCGTCGCCCAGTCGCACCAGGTCGACGGCGTACTGGCCGAGATGACGAGCGAGCGCCGCACCGGCGGTCACGCGGCAGGCGCGCAGGAAGTGGCGATTGGCGTGGACCAGCATCGGCGGCACGAGATGCTCGGCCAACAGCTTTTGCGGGCCGTAGAGATCGGCCAGCAGCCCGTCGAGCAGGCCGGCGCGCTGGATCAGGCCCGCTTCGAGCTGGGCCCATTCGTCGGGCGCGATGACCAGCGGCAGCGGGTCGAAGGTCCAGCCCGGGGCGCCGCGGTCGTCGAGCAGGTTGACGGTGGCGCCGGACTCCTCGAGCTGGCGGCGCGCGCTTTCGACGCGCTCGCGCAATCCGCCGCCCGGCAGCGCGCGGATGACGCTCAGGATGCCTTGCCAGTGATAGCGGATCGACTTCTGGCCGGTGACCAGCTCGTCGTAGGCGCTTGCCGGCGAAGAAGAGAGGCCGCGCAACGACTCCATGGGCCTGCTGGATAAGGAAAACCAACGAAGTCGTTAGAATCGCATGGCCAAGGGGCGGGGTCTATGGCCCAAGAGCGCGACGCAGATCCAGGGTCAGCGGATGCTCGGGATCGTCGATCGATCGCGGCTCGGGCGCGGCCCCGCCGGTGTGGCCGATCGGGGAGAAGCGCGAGCGGCGACGGGCTTCGGCCTCGTTGGCGTTGACCGGTANNCGGCCGTTCCAGCTGTCGTGAATGTCGAAGATGAGCGGCGCGTGGATGCCGATGGTCGGATGCAGGCCTGAGGGCGGCGCCCAGGCGCGGTAGCGCACGCCGGCCACATATTCGCCTGACGTGCCCGTGGCGTGCAGCGGCAGGCGCCAGCCGTTGCAGGCGATCACATGGCGCGCATCGTTCAAGCCTTCGACCTTGACCTGCAGACGCTCGACCGAGGAATCGACATAGCGGACGGTGCCGCCGGCACCGGCTTCCTCGCCCAGCACATGCCACGGCTCCAGGGCTTGGCGCAGTTCCAGTTCAAGGCCGCGCTGGGCGATCGTACCGATCTTGGGAAAGCGGAATTCGAAATGCGGCGCGAACCATTCCGGCTCGAAGCGATAGCCGGCCGAAGCAAGATCGTCGAGCACGTCGCAGAAATCCTGCCAGACGAAATGCGGCAGCATGAAATCGTCGTGCAGCCGCGTGCCCCAGCGGCTCAGTCTTTTTTCGTAGGGTCGGTCCCAGAAGGCGGCGACCAGGCCGCGCAGCAGGCCCTGCTGGGCAACGCTCATGCGCGGATGCGGTGGCATCTCGAAGGCGCGCAGCTCCAAAAGTCCACGACGGCCCGCGGCACTGTCCGGCGTGAAGAGCTTGTCGATGCAGAACTCGGTACGGTGGGTGTTGCCGGTGGTGTCGACCAGCAGGTTGCGGAAAATACGGTCGACCAGCCAGGGCGGCGTCTGCCGTCCCGGCGCGATCTGACGGAAGGCGATCTCAAGTTCGTGCAGCTGATCGTTGCGCGCCTCGTCGATGCGCGGATGCTGGCTGGTCGGGCCGATGAACAGGCCGGAGAACAGGTAGGACAGCGACGGGTGATTGAGCCAGTAGCCTAAAAGGCTTTTGAGCAGGTCGGGCCGGCGCAGGATCGGCGAGTCCGATGCCGAGGACCCGCCCAGCACGACATGGTTGCCGCCACCGGTGCCGGTGTGGCGGCCGTCGATCATGAATTTTTGCGCGCCCAGCCGCGTGTTGCGCGCCTCCTCGTAGACGATCTCGGTGCGCTCGGTGACCTCCTGCCAGGTCGCCGAGGGATGGATGTTGACCTCGATCACGCCAGGATCGGGCGTCACGCTGAAGTGCATCAGCCGCGCATCGCCGCCGGGCGGGGTGTAGCCCTCGATGAAGACCGGTTGGCCGAGCTCCTGGGCGGTGTCCTCGACAGCGGCCACGAGGTCGAGATAATCCTCGGTGCGCTCGACCGGCGGCATGAAGACGAAGAGATGGCCGTCGCGCGGCTCGAAGGAGATGGCCGTGCGCACCATGCTGGCGGCGGAGGTGCCCATGCCGGGCCGCGGGCCGAGATCGGGGGCCAGCGCGCGCTTCCAGGCTTCGCGACGGGAGACCTCGCCGTTACCGTTGGTGGTCTCGACAGGAGCCCCGCGCTCCTGATGGCGCAGCATCGGCGCACGGCGGAAGGCGTCGAGCGGCGGCAAGGCGGGGTGCAGGATCATCGGGTCGGGCTCGATGATCGCGTCAGTGTCCGCCGGCGTCGCCCACGGCAATGAATCGAGCGGCAGGCGATAGCCCAGCGCCGAATCGCCGGGGATCAGGTAGCACTTCTCCGAACGCAGGAACCACGGCCCGCTCTTCCAGCGGCCGTGGCCGTTGTGCGCGCGCGCGATCGGCAGCACGGTGCCAACTGCACTTTCGAGTCCTTGCTCGAAGACCTTGGCCAGCCGCTCGCGCTCCAACTCGTCCTTCACCTTGGCGACATCGACGGCGACGTTGCTCGGCAGGCGCCGCTCGCGCCATAGGTAGTACCAGGTGTCCTCGAACGCCGAGAACAAGTAACTGGGGTCGAGCTGCAGCCGCTCGGCGAAGGCCACGGCAAAGCGCTGGGCGATCTCCGGCGTCGCGCCGGCCGGCTTGGACTCCAATGCAACCAGATGCGGGTCGCGCCAGATCGGCTGGCCGTCCTTGCGCCAGTAGCAGCCCAGCGCCCAGCGCGGCAGTTGTTCGCCGGGATACCATTTGCCCTGGCCGAAATGCAGCAGCGGGCTTTTGGCAAAGCGATCGGCGAGTTTGCGAAACAACACGCCCGCCAGCCGCCGCTTCTCCGGACCCAAAGCGAGCGTGTTCCATTCGGCCCCATCCATGTCGTCGATCGACACGAACGTCGGCTCGCCGCCCATGGTGAGGCGCAGGTCGGCTTTGGTGATGTCGCGCTCGATGGTGGTGCCAACGTCGAGCAGCGCCTGCCATTGCGCATCGGTGTAGGGCTTGGTGGTGCGCGGCGTCTCGCTGACGCGTGTCACCTTCATGTCGTAGGAGAATTCGACCTTGGCCTCTTCGACTGCGCCCTCGATCGGCGCTGCGCTCGACGGCTCGGGCGTGCAGGCCAGCGGAATGTGACCTTCGCCGGTGAACAGGCCCGAGGTCGGATCGAGGCCGATCCAGCCGGCGCCCGGCAGATAGACTTCCGCCCAGGCATGCAGATCGGTGAAGTCGTGCGTCGGTCCTTCCGGACCGTCGAGCGGCTTCTCGTCTGGCATGAGCTGGATCAGGTAGCCCGAAGCAAAGCGCGCCGCGAAGCCGAGATGGCGCAGGATTGTGACCAGCAGCCAGCCGGTGTCGCGGCACGATCCCTTGGCGAGCCCCAGCGTCTGCTCGCAGCTCTGCACGCCGGGCTCCATCCGCACGATGTAGCCGATCTCCTTCTGCAGCCGTGCGTTCAGCCCAACGAGGAAGTCGACGGTGCGCGGCTTGCCGGAGCGATCGACTTTCGCCAGCCACGCCTTGAGCAGCGGGCCAGGCGGTTCCAATTTGCGAAACGGCGCGATCTCCTCGGCGAGCGACGGATCGTAGGCGAAGGGAAAGGTCTCGGCCTCAGGTTCGAGGAAGAAGTCGAACGGGTTGGTGACCGCCATGTCAGCCACGAGGTCGACCGTGATCTCGAACTTGGTCGTCTTCTCGGCGAACACCAGGCGGGCGAGATGGTTGCCTTGCGGGTCCTGCTGCCAGTTGATGAAATGGTCCTTCGGCAGGACTTTTAGCGCGTAGCTGAGGATCGGCGTGCGGCTGTGCGGCGCTGGACGCAGGCGCACGATCTGCGGCCCCAGCGTCACCGGCCGGTCGTAGCTGTAGGTCGTTCGATGATGCAGCGCGACGTGGATGCTCATGTCGACCGTCTTGTTTGGCTCTACAGGACTTTAAGCAAGCGACATGCCACTGTCCAAGAACACGAGAATCCGGCACCGCATCAGTTTGAAAGCCCGAGGCGGTCGGCAACCTTTGGTTAGGACTGCCGTTTGCATCTAATGGCCATTGACGGTGAACGCCTTGCTGGCTTGGTCGAAGCCGTCGAAACGACGGCGCGCCGGCATATCGCGCTTGGCGTTGCCCACACATTGAAAACCGTTAACACCGCGGGAGGACTGACTGCGAGCGACTTCACGGAGGCTGATGCCGCCGAGGCGGAGTGGATCGCAGCCAACGACGCGCTGGCTGACTATCGAGCCACCAGTTTCTAGGCGGCCTTCCGATACACACCTTGCCGGTTGCCCACCAAGGCGCGGAGGTTACTCCGCGCTAATCGAGACGGCCGCTCTGCGGCCTCCTCAGGGTGAGGTTGGTTGTTGGGCGCCCGTCGATATGGTGGGATCACCGCATGACCGACCTATTCGATCTCTCTGGAAAGGTAGCCCTGGTGACCGGCGGCAGTCGGGGACTGGGCGCGCAGATGGTGAAGGCCTTTGCCGCCCACGGCGCCGATATCTTCATCACCAGCCGCAAGTTGGAGAACTGCGAGAAGGTGGCGACCGAGGTTCGGGCGCTGGGACGTAAGGCTGCCACCCATGCCTGCAACGTCTCGAACTGGCCGGAGCTCGACAGACTTGTCGAGGCCGCCTACTCGGCCTTCGGCAAGATCGACATCCTGGTCAACAACGCCGGCTCCTCGCCGCTCGCCCCTTCGTCGCTGGAAACCACGGAGCAGCTTTTCGACCGCATCGTGTCGCTGAACTTCAAGGGACCGTTCCGCCTGATGTCGCTGGTCGGCTCCCNNACGCAAGCTTTCGCCTTCGAGTACGGTCCCAAGGTGCGCGTCAACACCATCTCGCCCGGCCGCTTCCTCACCGACGTGAGCAAGGCGTGGAGTGAGGAGGCCAAGCGCAACGACACGGCGGCGCTGAAACGCAGCGGCCGGCCGGAGGAGATCGTGACGGCCGCACTTTATCTTGCGTCGTCGAAATCCAGCTTCACCACGGGCTCGCTTGTTCGGGTCGACGGAGGAATCGCCTAATGAAAATGAAAGCCGGTGTTCTCACGGTCTGCGGCGCGCCGCGGCCTTTCGCGAAGAGCAAACCCATCCATGTCGTTGAGCTCGATCTCGATCCGCCCGGCGAGGGCGAGGTGCTGGTAAAGGTGGGCGGCGGCGGGCTCTGCCACTCCGACCTGTCGCTGATCAACGGTGACCGGCCGCGCCCGGTGCCGATCGTGCTAGGTCACGAGGGCGCCGGCGAGATTGTCGAGGTCGGGGCGGGCGTGCACGACGTGAAGGTGGGCGACCATGTCTGCTTCACCTTCAACGTGAGCTGCGGCCGCTGCCGGCGCTGCCTCGAAGGCCGGCCCTACATCTGCGAGCGTTCGCTGACGCCGCGCTCCGCCGGCCAGCTGCTGAGCGGCCACCATCGCCTGCACATGGATGGCAAGCCGGTGAACCATCAGTCCGGCGTGTCGTGCTACGCCGAATATGCCGTGGTCGATCGCGGCTCGGTGGTGGTGATCGACAAGACGCTGCCGCTCGACATTGCCGCCCTGTTCGGCTGCGCGGTCGTGACCGGCGTCGGTGCGGTGGTCAACACCGCCAGGATTCAGCCCGGCAGCTCGGTGGCGGTCGTCGGTCTCGGCGGCGTCGGCTTGAGCGGACTTCTGGGCGCAGTGCTTGCGGGAGCGGGCCGGATCATCGCCATCGACCTGTCTGACGACAAGCTTGGCCTCGCGAGGCAACTCGGCGCCACCGACACGGTGAACGCCAAGGACGCCGACCATGTGAAGCAGGTGCGCGATCTCACCAACGGCGGCGTCGACTATGCCTTCGATCTCGCCGGCACCATCAAGGCCATGGAGACGGCCTATCTGGTCACGCGCTGGGGTGGCACGACGGTGACGGCCGGCCTGTCGCCGATCGCCGCCGACTTCTCCTTCAAGCAGAGCGTACTGGTGAGCGAGGAAAAGACCATCAAGGGCTCCTACATGGGAAGCTGCGTGCCGGTGCGGGACATCCCGCGCTTCATCGCGCTCTACCAGCAGGGCAAGCTGCCGGTCGACCGCATGATGAGCCAGCGCATCGGCTTCGATCAGCTCAATGAAGGCTTCGACCGCCTGCAGGACGTCGCCACGGTGCGGCAGATCTTGGTGCCGCACGCATAGTCTTCCGGATCGCGGACGGCTCTATGCAAAAACCTCCCCTTCAGCGCGCGTTGGCAGCGGGCTAGATTGCCGCGGGGAGAGCAAGGTTTGACCATAGCGTCCGAGACCGCGCCCGCGAAGGCAGATGGCCGCCATATGCGCCGCGAGCGGACGCGGCAGGCGATGATCGACGCCTGTGTTTCGCTCCTGCAGGAAGTGCCGCAGGTGCCGACGGCGACTGACATCGCCAAGCGGGCCGGGTGTTCGACGCGCCTGGTTTTCCTCCACTTCGGTGACCTGATGGGGCTAGTGCTGCCGGTGGCGTACCAGAGCCTTACCGTGGCGCGAGCCGCCGCCGCGGCGCGCAACGTCGATGCCGACCGCGCAACGCGGATCGCGACCCAAGTCGAAATCCGCGCCGCAAGCTGCGAGGCGTGGCTGCCGTTGTGGCGCGTAGCGCTGGCTATCCAGAGGAAGTCGAAGGAGCTGAGGTCGTTCATCCGGTTCGTGCACGAGGTGACCATCAAGCGCCTGGAGTTGATGTATGCACCGGAGCTTGGCGTCCTGCCCGACCTTGAGCGCCGCCAACTCCTGATTGCCCTGGAGGCGATCGTCGATTTCCAAAGCTGGGGCCGCATGCGCGAGGATCAAGGCCTGTCGGTCGAGCAGGCGCGCACGGTTTGGACGCAAGTCATCGATCGCATGCTGCCGCCTACGCCACCGGCATGAATTGACAACGCTCGCGTGATGGCAAAGCCTTGCGGCTGAGATCGGCGAAGGCGGGGGACCCATGAAGAATTGGCG
The DNA here is from genome assembly GCA_003153415.1 of Rhodospirillales bacterium. GTDB lineage: Bacteria > Pseudomonadota > Alphaproteobacteria > Reyranellales > Reyranellaceae > Reyranella. Next base: position 10,138 of record PLYQ01000153.1, read on the forward strand.
TTCGAAATCGTGGCAAGCCGCGGCCGTCTTGCTGGCCTCGACGGTCTTGCTCGTTTCCGGGACGGCGCAGGCGGAGATCATCAAGTACCGCTGCACCTCACCCCAGGTCGGCGGCCAGCAGGCTGAGCCGTTCTTCGAAGTCGATCTCGTGGCCAAGAAGGTCTTCTTCCCCAAGGGCAACCCGCCGCAGAGCACGACCGCCGAGATCAGCGCGGGCGAGATCAGCTACGTCACGCCCTATGGCTATTACGAGGTCAAAGTCGATCGCCGCAGCGGCCTGGTGCTGACCCGCACGACCAAGAGGATCTGGGTCGAGAACGGCAGCTGCACGCTCGACAAGGGAAGCTAGTGGGGCGACCAGCGCGACGGCGGCGCGTGCAGGCCACCCTTCGGCAGGCGACCGCCGGCGGGGCTAGCGGATTTCAAACCCCAGCGCCGCCAGCGCCGTCCGCATCCGCTCGCGACCGTTCATCGACTTGATGGGACCGAGCCGGTTCAGCACCCGCTGCGTCCAGGTCGCCGCCTGCAGCTCGTGGCGGCTTGAGAATTTGCTCATCTCGGCGTCGTAGACGGCGCGTTGGCTGGCTTCCTTGCTGGCGTCGTAGCGCTCGTGATGCAGCACCGTCGATTGCGGCAGGCGGGGCTTGACCTCGCCCGCGGCTTGCTCGGTGGCATAGCCGACGCAGAGGCCGAACACGACGAAGGCTTTGGGCGGCAACTCCAGCAGTTTGTGGACGCGCACCGGGTCGTTGCGCATGGCGCCGATATAAAGCGTCTGCAGGCCGAGCGATTCGGCGGCGACCACGGCGTTCTGGGCGGCAAGTGCTGCATCGATGCAGGCCACCATGAAGGTCTCGAGCCAGGGCAAGCACTCGAAGTCGGTCTTCTCGCTGTCGCTGATCCGGCCGTTGCGCGACATGTCGGCTACCCAGCAGATATAGAGCGGGCACTGCTCGATATGCTTCTGATTACCGGCGATCTTGGCCAGCACCTTCTTCTTGGCAGGATCGCTGACGGCAATCGCCGACCACCACTGCATGTTGGAGCTGGTCGCCGCCGACGCTGCCGCCGCGATCAGGGTCTCGAGCGTGCCCGGTGGCACCGGGTCGGGCTTGTAGCCGCGCACCGAGCGGTGATCGAGCATCGAGGCGATGGTTTCGTTCCACGGGCCGGCCGGCGGAATCGTCGCGCCATAGCGGCGGACGAGGGCTTCGCTCTTGTCCTTGGAGCCGACGGGAGCTAGCGCATCCATGCGAGATTTACCTGCGGTTTGCGGCGGGTGACGGCGGTCACCAACGCGAGAAGAATGAAGGCCACGACGATGGCGAAAATCATGCGCGGCTGGCCGCGGTCCATCAGCCAGCCAAAGAGCAATGGCGAGATCATGCCGCCGACATTAAAGCCGGTCGTGACGAAGCCGAACACCTTGCCGAACGAACCGACGGGCGTTACGGCGCGCACCATCATGTCGCGCGACGGCTGGATGATACCGTTCAAGAGACCGCCGAGCGACATCACGAAGATCAGCACCGCGGCCGGCATGTTCACCCAGCCCAGCAGGATCGCCATGCCGGCGGTGAAGGCAAAACCCACGGCGGCGACCCGCTCGTGGTGAGGCGTGCGGTCGGCGATAATGCCGCCCAGAAGTACGCCTGCGGCGCTCATCAGCAGGAAGCCCGACAGCCCAATATTGGCCGCTGCCGCCGGCGTACCCCACAGCATGCCGAGCGCCACCACCGAGAAGGTCTGGACGCCGCCATTGGCCATGCCGATACAGCAGAAGAACAGGAGGTTGCGCAGGATCGGCCCGCTCAGCAGCAGGTCGAGGCCAACCGACGACGGCTTGGCCGCGCCGGACGGTGCCTGTCGCGCGGCGCGTGGCAGGATGCCGCCGGCCACGATCAGCAACAGCGCCGCGGCGATCGCCAGCACTGCCGCCAGCAGGAAGGCGCCCTGCCAGCCCCACAGCGCCGCCGAGGCCAGCACCGTGGCCGGCGCCACGCCAAATCCGAGATAGCCCGAGAAATTGTGAATGGAAAAGGCCTTGCCGATCCGCTTGGCGTCGATGGCCGCCGCCAGGATGGCGTAGTCGGCCGGGTGATAGACGGTGTTGGCGAGGCCCAGGAAGGCGTAGGCCACGATGAACAGCGCGTAGCCGGGCAGCAGCGCTGCCGCCAGGAGGGCCGCGGCGGCCAGCAGCAGCCCGCCGGTCAGCACGGCGCGCGGGCCAACGCGGTCGACCAGGAAGCCGGCCGGAGTCTGCAACGCCGCCGACACGACATTGAAGGCGGTGAGCGCCACGCCGATTTCAATATAGGAGACGCCGAAGGCCTCGCGTACCGGCCCGAAGATCGGCGGCAGCAGCATCACGTGGAAATGGCTGACGAAATGCGCCGAAGCAATCAGGCCGATCACCTTGGCGTCGTGTCGCCAACCCGTAGTCGAAGCCGCCGGTGCTTCGAGGGTGTTACTCGTCGACGACATTGGCGCCCAAAGTCCCGATGCCGGAGATCTCGACCTCGACCCTATCGCCGCCTTTCATCCAGAGCGGCGGCTTGCGGCCCATGCCGACACCGTCCGGCGTGCCGGTGGCAATGATGTCGCCCGGCTCCAGCCAGGTCACGGTCGAGAGATATTCGATGATGGTGGCGACGTCGAAGATCATGTGATCGGTGGTGTCGTGTTGCACCACATGGCCGTTCAACCGCGTCGTCAGCTCGAGCGCCTGCGGATCGGGGATGACGTCGGACGTCACCATCCACGGCCCGAGCGGGCCGGTGGCGGGGAAATTCTTGCCGGCCGTCACCGAGTGCTTCTGGAAGTCGCGCACGCTGATGTCGAGGAAGCAGCTGTAGCCCGCGACGACTGACAGCGCATGACCGCGCGAGACATGCCGGCAGCGTTCGCCGATCACGATGGCGAGCTCGCCCTCGAAATCGAAGTTGGTCGAGGCGTTGGGCCGCACGATGTTGCCGCCGGCCGGCACCAGCGTGTTGTGCAGGCGGGAGAAGACGCTGGGCACCTTCGGCAGTTCGCGGCCGACCTCGCCGACGTGGCTGGCATAGTTGAGCCCGATGCAGAGGATTTTGTCGGGGTTGGGGATCACCGGTTGCAGTTCGATCTCGGTCAATTTGAAATCAGGGCGGTGTCCCTTGGCGATTGCCGCGAGCTCGGCCAGACCCTTGCCGGCAATGGCGTCGCGCAGGGTCGGCCAGCGGCCACCGGTACGCGTCGAGAGGTCGACAATGCCGCCCTCCACGACCGCGCCGAATTTCTCAACGCCCGCCTGGCGAAAACTGACCAATCGCATGGCAGCGACCATGTCAAATGAAGGCACAATTGTCATCCCGACGCCGCGAGGGACCTTTACTTATGGCCTTAAAGATCCGTCGTCCTGCGGCCTCGGGATGACAATGGATGTTTAGCCGAGAAGCTTCGCCAAACCTCTGGACAGGCCGATGCTGTCGACCGGCGCCGGCATGGCCAACGGCCCCGACGCGGCCTTGGCCGGCTTCTGTTTCGCCAGGCCCTCGGCCATCGAAATTGCGCAGGCGACCCCGTCGAGCAGGGGGACATCGACTGCCGATTTGAGCTTGGCCGCCAGCCCTGCAAGGCCGGCGCCGCCCAGGATCACCACGTCGGCGCCATCCTCGCGCACGCAGGCGGCGCAGCCCCTGGCGAGCAGCGCCATCGCCGCCTTCGGGTTGCGCGCGATGTCGGCGCCGGTCGGTGCCACGGTGCGCACCGAGGCGAGGCGCGAGCTCAGGCCGTGGCCCGCCACGAACTCCTCGAGCATCGACTTCCAGCGCTCGCCGCCGGTGACGATGGAAAAACGGTTGCCGAGCGCACAGGCCTGCAGGATCGAGGCGTCGGCCATGCCGACCACCGGCACCTTGCTCACTTCCTTGAGAGCAGCGAGCCCGGGATCGCCGAAGCAGGCCAGCACCACGGCGTCCTTGCGGCCGCGGTCGTTGGCCAGCGCATCGAGCGCGGCGTGTCCCGCCACGGCATAGCCCGCGCGCGAGGCGATGTAGCGTGGTCCAAAGGCGCCGGTGAGGGCCCGCAGCTTGGTGCCCTTCGAGGCGAAGCGCTTCGCCGTCTTCAGCACCAGGTGGGTGATCGACGTCGTCGTGTTGGGATTGATCAGGAGGATCTCGGTCATAGCTGCATGACTTCCTTCAGTCGCGCGACATCATGATTCTCGCCGATCGACAAAGCGCAGATGCGCGAGACGTGGGTGAGCGGCAGGCCGCTTTCCTTCGCCCAGGCGTTCAACTGGGTTTGCGCGGCGCGCAAATCCTTCTTCGATGTGCCGGTGGTGCTGAGCGGCACGCCTGAGTCGCGCAGGCAGAGCAGCACGTCGCCTGACAGCACGAAGGCATCCCAACCGATGAAGCGCAGCAGGTACTGCCCTGAGTAGCCGCCCAGCCGAGAGCCACGCTTGGCGAAGATTTCCAGCAAGCCGACCTGATCGTCGGCCGGCCAGTTGGCGAGGAACTTGCCGAAGCTGCCGTGCTCCTTGGCGATGTCCGACACGAACTTCGCGTTGTCGCGCACCGACCTGATCTTCTGAGGATTGCGCACGATGCGCGTGTCGGTCGCCAGCTTCTCCCAGAACTCGGCGGGCTGGAACAGCAGGCGCTTGGGGTTGAATTCGAGGAAGGCCTCCTCGAAGCCCGGCCACTTCTTGTCGATCACGCTCCACACGAAACCGGCGGAGAAGACGCGGGCCGCCATCTCCGACAGCACGCGGTCGTCGCCAAGCTTGGCCAGCGCCTTGTTGTTGGGCTTCTTGGGCAGCAAGCTTTGCAGCACCTTCTCGCCGCCCTTGCGCTTGGCGGCGCGCTCGCGGACGCGTTTGAAGGGAACCTTGGCCATCTATTCCAGCCAACCGTCGAAGAAGTCGAAGACGCTGGCCTTGAACAGGCCGTGCGCGATCATCGAGAAGTGATCGCAGCCCGGCAAGGTCACCGCCTTGGCGCCGACGATCGCCGCGGCCAAGCCCTGCGGCGGCCCGGCCAGTTCATCGCGCGCGCCGGCGATCACCAGCGTGGGCCGACGGATCGCGAACAGCGCGTCCTTGGTGATCGCGACCTTCGGGCCGCGTGAGCAGGCGGCGAGTGCCTTGCGGTCTTCCTTCTGCTCGTCGGCGAAGTGGCGGAAGCTTTTCAGCATCGGATCGGCGATGTCTGCGGGCGAGGCCGCTTCCATCGCCTTGGCCATGCCGTCGGGATCCCGGGGCGGATCGAAGATCCTGCCGCCGACGCCCGCCACGACGAGATGGTCGATGCGGCTGCCATCTTCCATCGCCGCCGTCAGTGCGATGTGTGCGCCCATGGAGAAGCCCAGCAGATGGGCGCGCTCGACGCCGGCGTGGTCCATCAAGGTAAAGACATCGCGCGCCATCGTTATGCGGCCGTACTTGTCGGCCTCATGCGGTTTGGCGCTCTCGCCATGGCCGCGGCAGTCGAGCGCGAAACCGCGCAGGCCCTTGCCGGCGACGGCGTCGTACCAGCCCATGCGCTTCCAGTTCTCGTATTTGTTCGACGAGAAGCCGTGCACCAGCACGATCGCCTTCTTCGCATCCTTGGGACAGAATTCGTCGTAGGCGAGCGCCAGCCCGTCGGAAGTGAACTGAGCCATGCCTTTCCCTAGCACAACTGGCTCATGTTAGAAGAGACGGCAAAAGCGGAGGAAACGAATGGCGGCCAGAATCGGCAAGACGGTGGGCGAGTCCCAGCCGTATTGGCCTGTAACGGCTAAAAGGCCGAAAGGAGCGCCCAATATCCTGGTCGTGCTGTTCGACGATGTCGGCTTCTCCGACTTCGGCTGCTACGGCTCGCCTATCGCGACACCGACCATCGATGCCATTGCCGGCCGCGGCCTGCGTTACACCGGCTTCCATACGACGGCCATGTGCTCGACCACGCGGGCGGCCCTGCTGACCGGCCGCAACCACCATTCGGTGGGCGTCGGCTGCCTGGCCAACTTCGACTCAGGTTATCCCGGCTATCGCGGCAAGATCGCGCGCGAGGCCGGCACCTTGGCCGAGATGCTGCGCCCACACGGCTATCGCAATTACATGCTGGGCAAGTGGCACGTAACGCCGCTCACCGAATCGGGCGCGACGGGCCCGTTNNTGGCCGCTCGGCCGCGGCTTCGATCGCTTCTACGGCTTCCTCGATGCCGAGACCGATCAGTACGCGCCCGAGCTGGTGCGCGACAACACGCCCATCGATGCGCCGGGGAATTTCGCCACTGGCTATCATCTGACGGCCGATCTCGTGGACCAGGCGATCCGCTATCTCGCCGATCATGTTGCCGACGATCCGCAGGTGCCGTGGCTCACCTGGGTGGCGCTGGGCGCCTGCCACGCGCCGCATCAGGCGCCGTTCGACCTTATCGCCAAGTACGACAGACTGTTCGCCGAGGGCTGGGACGCCGAGCGCGACCGCCGTCTGGCACGCCAGAAAGAGACCGGCATCGTGCCGAAGGACACGCGCCTGCCGCCGCCTAACGATCTGGTGAAGCCGTGGGCCGAGCTGCCGGACGGCGAGCGCCGGCTGTTCACGCGGCTGCAGGCCGCCTACGCCGCCATGCTCGATCACGCCGATCAGCACCTGGCGCGCCTGGTGAAGTTCCTGGAGGCGGCGGGCCAGCTCGACGACACGATGATCATCGTCATGTCCGACAATGGGGCCAGCCAGGAGGGCGGGCCGTTGGGCATGATCAACGCCATGGGCCCCTACAATCTCCGCCGCGAGCCGATCGAGGAGAAGATCGCGCGCATCGAGGATATCGGCGGACCGGACACCCATTCCAACTTTCCGCTGGGCTGGGCGATGGCGGCCAACACGCCGCTCCGGCGCTACAAGCAGAACACCCATGGCGGCGGCATCCGCGATCCGCTGGTGATCTCCTGGCCCAAGGGCCTGCCGGCGCGCGGCGAGCTGCGCCACCAGTTCTGCCACGCCAGCGATCTCGCGCCGACCTTGCTCGATGTCGTTGGCGTGGTGGCGCCCACCACGATCAGCGGCGTGGCGCAGATGGACCTCGAGGGCACGAGCTTTGCCAGGAGCCTCAAGGATGCCGCGGCGCCGGCCAAGACGGCGTCGCAATACTTCGAGATGTTCGGCCATCGCGGCCTGTGGGAAGGTGGCTGGAAGGCCGTCGCCTTCCACCCGCCGGGCAGCGACTTCGCTGAGGACAAGTGGGAGCTGTTCCATCTCGATCGCGACTTCAGCGAGACCAACGATCTCGCCCAGGCCGAGCCCGAGCGGCTGAGGGTGATGATCGAGGAATGGTGGCGGCAGGCCGCGCGCTGCAACGTGCTGCCGCTCGACGACCGCTTCCAGCAGCGCTTCGGCGACAATGCCAAGCGCTTCCACGGGCCGCGCAAGCATTTCGTCTTCCATGCCGGCATGGGCCATGTACCGACCGACGTGGCACCCGATGTCCGCAGCCGCACCTACACGATCGAGGCCGATGCGAGGATCGACGGCGCCACCACCGAGGGCGTGTTGATCTCGCATGGCGACATGACCTGCGGCTACTCGCTCTACCTCAAGGACAACCGGCTGACCTACGACATGAATGTCGGCGGCGTGCACCATATCGCGGTATCGGATCGGCCGGTGCCGGCGGGCAACCGGCGGCTCGCCATTCAGATGCGGCGCGACAAGGGGCAGAACGTGGCCACCCTGCTGATCGACGGTGAGGCGGCGGGCGGCGTCACGAGTCAAGTGGGCTTCGTCAGTTTCATCTCCTGGTCGGGCCTCGACATCGGCCGCGATCGCGGCAGCCCGGTGTCGCACTACGATGCGCCGTTCGCCTTCACCGGCAAGCTGCGCAAGGTCACCGTCACCATGGACGACGACCAGGCGCTCGACACCAAGAGCGCGGCCGAGGCTGTCCTGGCACGCGAATGACCACCGTCCTGCGTCCCGCCGGGGTCGACAGCCCCTATGCCTGGCGGCTGGCCTTTGTCTTGATGTTCTGCATCGGGTTGGGCGGCGGCGCGATTTATCTGCCGGTCATTGCGCTCAAGGAAATCGCCGCCGAGTTCGGCGACCGGCGTGCCGTGCCGTCGCTCGCCTACATGCTCGGTTTCATTGCGATGGGCTTCGGCGGCGTGCTGATGGGTTGGCTGGCCGACCGCACCAGCCCGCGCGTGCCGCTCCTGATCGCCGGCGTGTCGATTCTTGTCGGCGGCTGGCTGGCTTCGAGCGGCGGTGAGCTGATGCTCTACCTCGGTTACGCCATCCCGCTGGGTCTGCTCGGCAATTCCGCCACCTTCACGCCGGCCATCAACAACATCCAGGGCTGGTTCGAACGACGGCGCAGCACCGCCGTTTCCATCATCTCGGTCGGCCCGGCGGTTTCCGGCTTCATCTGGCCGCAGATCTACCGCGTGCTGCTGCCCGAAGTTGGCTGGCGCGAGACGCTGGTGATCTACGGTGTGGTCGCCGGCACTCTGCTGTTCGTCTGCGCGTTCTATGTGCGGCCCTCGCCGGTCGCGCGCAGCAAGGCCCAGCGCGCCGCCGAAGACCTCTCGATCCTGCCGATGTCGTCACCCCTGATCATGACGCTGCTCTCGGCAGCTGGGTTCTGCTGCTGCGTCGCCATGGCCGTTCCCTTCGTCCACATGGTGGCCTTCTGCGGTGACTTGGGTTTCGCCGCGGCGCGCGGCTCGGAGGCGGTGTCGCTGATCCTGCTGACTGCCGTCGCCTCGACCTTCGCCATGGGCCGTCTCGCCGACTATATCGGCCCGATCCGGGTCAGCCTGCTCTGCGCCCTGATCCAGATTGCCTCGCTGGTCGGTTTCGTGTTCGTGGAAAGCCTGTCGGGCGTCTACATGCTCTCGGTGGTGCATGGCATTCCCTACATCGCCATCGTGCAGGGCTATGCGTTGATCCTGCGCTATCTCTACGGTCCCGCCATCGCCGGCTGGCGGCTGGGCGTGGTCATGCTGTTCGCCATGGGCGGCATGGCGGTCGGCGGCTGGCTGGGTGGTGCGATCTTCGACGCTACGCTGTCCTACCGCACGGCCTTTCAGGCAGCGCTCGCCTTCAACCTCCTGAACGTGATGTTGCTGGGCGCACTCTATTTCGGGCGGCCACGCCGCTTCTCCTGGGGGCGGGCATGAGCGACGAACTTTGGAAGATGACGGCCGTCGAAGCGGTGGCACGGCTGAAGAAACGCGAACTGACGCCGCTCGACCTGATCGAGGCCTCGGCCAAGCGCATCGCCGAGGTCGAGCCTGCGGTGAACGCGCTCCCGACCCTCTGCCTCGATCGCGCCCGCGATCACGCCAAGCGCATCATGGCCGGAGGTGCCGCCTGCGAAGCCCAGGGCGAAGCCGGCTGGCTTGCCGGCCTCCCCGTCTCGATCAAGGATCTGACCGACGTGGCGGGCGTGCGCACCACCTATGGTTCGCCGATCTTCGCCGATCACGTGCCGGCGAAGTCGCATCCGGTGGTCGAGCGCATCGAGCGCAAGGGCGGCATCGTGATGGGCAAGTCCAACACGCCGGAGTTCGGCGCCGGCGGCTCGACCTTCAACGAGGTCTTCGGCCGCACGCGCAATCCCTGGAACACCTCGCTCACCTGCGGCGGGTCGACCGGCGGCGGATCGGTGTCGGTGGCGACCGGCGAAGTCTGGCTGGCGCACGGCACCGACCATGGCGGTTCGTTGCGTCGGCCGGGCACCTATTGCTCGACCGTGGGCATCCGGCCGTCGGCCGGCCGGGTGACACGCGGCACGGTGAGCAATCTTTATTCCGTGCAGTCGGTACAGGGCCCGATGGCGCGCAACGTCGCTGACCTCGCGCTGTTCCTCGACACCATGACGGGCTTCTGCCCGCACGATCCGCAAACCTTCGATGCACCTGCGGTGTCGTTCAGCGCCGCAGTGGCCAATCCGGTAATGCCCAGGCGCGTCGCCGTCAGCGTCGATTTCAACGGCACGATGCGGCTCGACAGCGACGTCCGCGAGGTCTGCGGCAAGGCGATGCGTCGCTTCGAGGAGCTGGGCTGCATCGTCGAGGAGGCGTCGCCCGATTTCGGTCCGGTCGACGAGGTCTTCATGGCGCTGCGCAACCAGCATTTCGTCGTCGACCGCGAGCTGCAGCTCCTCGAGCAGCGCGACAAGATCAAGCCCGACATCATCTGGAACACCGAGCTCGGGCTGAAGCAGACTACCAGCCGGCTGGCCTGGGCCGAGCGCGAGCGCGCGGCGTTGTTCCGGCGCATGGTCGCGTTCTTCCAAAAGTACGATCTATTCGTGACGCCGGGCGCACCGACGGCTGCGTTCGACGTGAACCTGCGTGCGCCTGAAACCATCGGCGGCCGGAAGCTCGACAACTACATGGGCGGCTCGACGGTGAACTCGGCCATCACTGTCAGCGGCAGTCCCGCCATCGCCGTGCCTTGCGGCTTCGACCGGTACGGCCGGCCGGTCGGCCTGCAGCTGGTCGGCAAGCCGCGCGGGGAGGCAGCCTTGCTGCAGGCCGCGTCGCTGTACGAAAACCTGCTGGGCCTTAACAAGCTCCTGCCCATCGACCCCAAGCCGGGAACCGTGCCAACATCGACCTAAGGCAAGCCGTCAAATCCGGGGGGATGTGATGCGAGTCGTGATCACGGGTGCGAGCCGCGGAATCGGCCGTGCCACCGCGTTGAAGCTCGCGGCCGACGGCGCCGAGGCGCTGACACTCTGCGACGTTGCCTACCTCGACGAGCTCGAGGCACTGGCCGCCAACCTGCGCACGTCAGGGGCCAAGGTGAAGACGCTGAAAGCCGACATGGCGCGGCCCAATGCGCCGGCCCGGGTGGTCGACGTGGCGGCCAAGTCGATGGGCGGCATCGACGCGGTCGTCGGCAATGCCGGCATCGCCGCACCCGCGAAGCTGATCGATCTCGACGTCGAGACCTGGGACCGCATCTTCGACATCAACCTCCGGTCCAACTGGCTGCTCGCGAAGGCGGCCTATCCGCATCTCAGGAAATCCAAGGGTTGCGTCGTGATGGTGTCCTCCATGTCGGGCATCATGCCGCAGCTTCCGACCGGCGCTTATAGCCCGTCCAAGGGGGCGCTGATCATGCTCACCGAAATGATGGCGATGGAGTGGGCGGTCGATGGTATCCGCGCCAATTCCGTCTGTCCCGGCTTCGTCCATACTTCGATGACCGAGGCGATCTACAGCCAGCCCAAGCTAGCGCGCGGCCGGGCTAAGCTTGTGCCGCTGGGGAGGGTCGCCAAGCCGGGCGACATTGCTGACGCGATAGCGTTTCTGCTGAGCCCACAGTCGAGCTACATCACCGGCCAGTCGCTGATCGTCGACGGCGGGCTCACGCGTTCGATCCTCAACCATGTGCCAGGAGTCGCGGCGACCCCTCGAGGAAAAGCCAAATGAAAGCCTCCCTCTTCTACCTGCCGAGCATCGGCAGTCGTGCCGAGATCGAATCGGGCATGGCCGGCATGAACCCGCATTTCTATCAGCGCATGCTGAAAGAGCTCACGGAGCAGATCAAGTTAGGCGACGAGCTCGGCTACGATTCTGTTTCGTTCACTGAACATCACTTTCATATCGAGGGCTTCGAGCTGTCGAACAATCCGGTGCTGCTCGATCTCTACTTCGCCATGCAGACCAAGCGCATCCGGGTCGGCCAGCTCGGCATCGTCCTGCCGGCCTCCAACCCGATCCGCGTCGCCGAAGACATCGCCATGCTCGATCACATGACCGGCGGGCGCGCCAATGCGGGCTTTGCGCGAGGCTACCAGCGTCGCTGGGTCGACGTGATGGCGCAGCAGACGCACGGCATCCATGGCGCGCTGCCTAACCAGCACGACGAGATCGACAATGCCAATCGCCTGGCCTTCGAGGAGAACTTCCGCATCGTCAAGAAATGCTGGACCGAGGAGATGCTGACCTACGACGGTAAATTCTGGAAAGTACCGGCTGGTCCCACGCCATGGGACCTCGACACCACCGCGAAGTGGGGCAAGGGCGTCGAGGACGGCATCCTGAAATCGGTCGGCGTGGTGCCCAAGCCACTGCAGAAGCCACACCCGCCGCTGTTCCAGCCCTTCGCCAGCTCCGAGAGCACGGTGCGCTTCTGCGCCAAGGAAGGCATCACTCCCATCCTGCCACCCATGCATCCGACCTATGAGGACAAGCTCTACAGTGTCTATGCAGAAGTCTCGGGCAAGCCCAAGGGCCAGGGCATGGGCGTGCTGCGCGACGTCATCATCGCCGATACCGACGAGGAGGCGATGGCGCTGTGGCGCGACTCAGGGCAGTTCTCCGGCCGCGCCTGGTTCGAGCCGTTTGGTTTCCGGAAGGGCCTGCAGGACCCCGTCACCAAGGGCTTCCCTACGGCTGAGGAGATCATTGCCACGGGCTACGCCTATGTCGGCACGGTCGACACGGTGTTGCGTTCCATGGAAGCGGCGCAAAAACGCCAGCCGGTCGATTGGACCTTCTGCTACACTTACAACAGCCTGGTTCCGCACCCGGTCCTGATGAAGTCGATCGATAAGTTCTGGACTCAGGTAATGCCGCGATTCCACTAAGCATTGGAGGTCGGTCATGGGCATGCTGAGCGACGACGAACGCGCAAGACTCATCCCGGCCGAACTGGCCGCCAGTCCGACGCCGGTGCCGACGCAGGTCGTCTCCAGCGACGAATTTCTGCCGATCCCGCAGACGCCACGCCAGAAGAAGGTCGAGGCGCGCATGAACGCGCTGGCCGATGAGTACGGCCAGAAAAACGGCCTGTCGCGCCGGCGCTTCTTCCAGACCGCGGCAGGCATGACGACGGCCTTCGTCGCCATGAACGAGATCTACGGCCCGCTCTACGGGGCGTCGCCTGCCGAGGCCAAGAGCGTCGACCTGGCGCAAGCGCGCGCCGATGGGCTGAAAGACCAGTTCATCATGGACGTGCACACCCACTTTCTGCGCGACGACACGCGACTGGAAGGTTTTGCGCGTGGCCGCGAAGCGGTGGGCAAAGCCGGATGGAATCCTGAGCTCGTCGGCAAGCCGCAGACTCTCGAGGATCTCAAATACCCCAACTGGTTCAAGGAAATCTATCTCGACAGCGACACCAAGGTGGCGCTGATCTCGGGCTCGCCGTCGGAGGATCCGCGCGACTGGTTTTTGACCAACGACATGAAGCTCGATGCCCGCACCAAGGTGAACCAGGCGGCGGGTTCCAGGCGTTGCCTGTCGCACGCCATCTTCACACCGGGCTATCCCGGCTGGATGGACGAGGTCGATCGCGCCATTGCGACGCTCAAGCCCGACTCGTGGAAGGGCTATACGGTGGGCGACAACACCAACAAGGATCTCTCGACGCACCCCTGGCGCATGGACGACGAGAAGCTGGTCTATCCCTTCTATGAGAAGATCCTGAAGGCGGGCCACGACATCGTCTGCGTGCACAAGGGCCTCTATCCGCCGTCGACCGAGAAGCGCTGGCCGAACCTGACGAGCTACGCGACCGTCGACGACGTCGGCAAGGCGGCCAAGGACTGGCCGCAGATCCGCTTCGTGATCTACCACTCGGCTTTTCGCTGGACCGGCGCTCCGGGCGCCTCGGCTGACGGCTACGTTCAGTTCGAGAAGACCGGCCGCGTCGAATGGACCAGCGACCTCGCCGACATTCCGGCCAAGTACGGCGTCAGCAACGTCTACGCCGACCTGGGCCAGATCTTCGCCCAGACCACTGTGGTCGAGCCGCGTCTCAGCGCGGCGCTGATGGGCATGCTGATCAAGGGCATGGGCGCCGATCACGTCGTGTGGGGCACCGACGCCTTGTGGACCGGCGCACCGCAATGGCAGATCGAGGGGCTGCGGCGTCTCGAGATCCCCGAGGACATGCGCAAGAAGTACGGCTTCGCCGCACTCGGCGCCGCCGACGGTCCGGTCAAGCAGGCGATCTTCGGCGGCAATTCGGCGAAGATGTACCGATACGAGGTCAAGAAGGCTGAGTGGCGTTCCGATCGCTTCGCCGCGCTCAAGTCCGACTACGAGCGGCGCGGCCGCGATCCGTCGAATCTGCGTTACGGTTTCGTCGCACCCGGCTGACCAGGCGGCGCTTCGGCGTCAAAATTGCATTCGGTCGTGGGGACCGAAGAAGGGGGACCAATGCTGAAGTCAATTACCGGCACGACTAGTCGCGGCCTCGCGACCCGTCGTGGCCTTTTGAAAGCAGGCGTCGCAGCCTCAGCGCTCGTCGTTGCACCCGCTATCGTGCGCGCCCAACCGAAGATCGCGCCGCCTGACATTATCAAGGCCGGCACGCTCATCATGTCGATCAATCCTACCCTGCCGCCGCTGCAATATGTCGACGACAAGGGCCAGCTCCAGGGCATGCGGGTCGAACTCGCCAACGAATGCTGCAAACGTCTGGGGTTGGTGCCCGAATACATCCGCACCGAATTCGCCACCATGATCCCGGGCCTGGCCGCCAAGCGCTGGGACATGATCAACACCGGCATCTTCTTCACCGAGGAGCGCTCCAAGCTGATGTACATGGTGCCCTACGAGCAGGCGGCCATCAGCTTCCTCGCGGCCAAGGGCAATCCGTTGGGGCTGAAGACGATCGACGATCTTGCCGGCAAGCGCGTTTCGGTCGAGTTGGGCGGCATCGAGGAGCGGCGCACCCGTGAGGTCTCCGACATCGTGGCCAAGAAGGGGCTGAAGCCGCTCAACGTGCTGACCTTCAACAACTTCGCCGAGGCTTTCCAGGCGCTGAAGGCCGGCCAGTCGGACGCGGCCACCAGCATCGACGCCACGGCGATGTTCATGCAGACGCGTGGCGACTTCACCCGGGCGATTAGCGGCGTCTTTCCGCAGACCGCCTGCTTCGCCTTCGCCAACAAGACCTTGGCGCTGGCGCTGGTCGGCGCGTTGAACGACACCAAGAAGGACGGCTTCTACGATCGTCTGCTCGACAAGTATGGCGTGCTCAAGACCGATCCCCCGTTTGCCATCAGCGGGCCCGGTCCCGCTTAAGGGGCCGGCATGAAGGTTTGGAACTGGGAAGGCTTCTGGAGCTACTTCACAAATCTCTACCTGCTGGAAGGAGCGCTGTGGACGATCGGGCTGACCGTCAACACGCTCATCTTCGGCGGCCTGATCGGCCTGGTGCTGGCGGTGATGCGGCTTTCCAAGCATCGCTGGCTGTCGCGGACGGCACAGGGCTACATCTGGATCTTCCGCGGCACGCCTTTGCTGGTGCAGCTCATCATCATCTACACCGGCCTGCCGCAGCTCGGCCTGGTCCGGTTTACCGTGCTCGAATCGGCGCTGCTCGGATTGGCGCTAAACGAAGCGGCCTACCTGTCGGAAATCTTGCGCGGCGGCATTCTAAGCGTCGCCAAGGGTCAGACCGAGGCGGCGCGCGCGCTGGGGCTAAAACCGTTCCAGATCTTCCGCCAGATCGTGCTGCCGCAGGCCTTGCGCGTCATCATCCCGCCGCTCGGCAATTCGGTGAACGGCCTTCTCAAGACCACCTCGATCGCCTCGGTGATTTCGATGGAAGAGGTGCTGCGGCGCGGTCAGATCCTGATGCAGCAGAAATTCCAGGTACTGGAAGTCTTCATGGTGGTAGCCGTCCTCTATCTGGCGATGACCACCTGCTGGGATTTCGTGCAACGCCGCATCGAGGCCTATTACGGCAAGGCCTACGGTGCCGCCGCCGACAAGCAGTTCGCGCGCGACGACCACTGACGACCGCTAGCGGGGTTCACTCCAAGGGGGTGGGGGCGGAAAGTGAGAAAGAACCTCGAAAAAGCCTGTGCCATCAGCATTATATGTTTCTCACCAGGGTGAGAAACCGGCGAGAAACGGGTGAGAATCCGCGCCTGGCCGGTCAGGCTCGGGCGCGTGTTTTTTCGCCAGCCAGCACGCCCATCTGGCGCAGCACTTCGCGCAAGGCCGGGCGCTGGGACTCGGGCAGCGGCAGGCGCGGTGCGCGCGGCGGGCCCATCGGCATGCCCATCAGCTCGAAGGCTGCCTTGGTGCCCGAGACGTAGCGCGGGCCGCCGACCCACCACAGCAGCGGCGTCATCTTGTTGTAGAGCGCCAACGCGGCATCCATGTCGCGCTTGTCGGCGACCAGCTCGAAGAGTTGCGCCGACCAGCGCGGGATCACGTTGGAGCACACGGCGACCCAGCCCTCGGCGCCGAGCCAAAACGATTCGTAGCCCAGGACGCCCGCAAACACCGTCATCTTGTCGCCGGCCAAGCGGATGATGTCGCGGACGCGCGTCGGGTCGAGTGTCGATTCCTTGACGTACTTGCAGTTGGGGATCTGGGCGAGGCGCGCGATCAGCTCCGGCATCATGTCGACATTGGATGTCGCCGGGTTGTTATAGACCATGATGGGGATCGAGATCGCATCCGAGACTTTCTTGTAGTGGGCGAAGAGCTCGTCGTCGGTCGGCACGCTGTAGAACGGCGGGATGATCAGCACGCCGTCGGCACCCATCGCCTCGGCTTCGCGGCTGGTGCGCACGACCTCGTCGGTCCATTCCGCGCCGGTGCCGATCAGCACCGGCACGCGGCCGGCCGCCTGCTTGATCACGGTCTCGACGATCTGACGCCGCTCGTCGGGCGTGATGCTCAGGAACTCGCCGGTGCTGCCGAGCGGGATCAACCCGTGAATGCCCTCGGCGATCTGGAAGTCGACCAGGCGCTTCAGGGCCGCCTCGTCGACTTTCTTTCCGTCGGCGGTGAAGGGCGTGATCAGGACGGTATAGGTCCCTCGAAATTTCTTCATGTCGTACCTCTGTCACTCATTGTAAACCTTTTGCCATGCGCCTGAAGCACCCCGACATGCGGCCGACCGGACCACCGGTCCGCCTGAGCTTCGACGGCCGCGAGATCGAAGCGCTGCCGGGCGAGACCGTTGCCGCGGCGCTGGCGGCGTCGGGCATCATCGCCGTGCGCCAGACCCGCTCGGGTGCGCCGCGCGGGCCGTTCTGCGGCATGGGCGTGTGCTTCGATTGCCTGGTGGCGGTCGACGGCCGGCCGAGCCAGCGCGCCTGCCTCACCAAGGTCGCGGCCGGCATGGATGTCCGCTCGGCACCGGGCGCGGCGCCCGCAGCAGGCGACGCCACCGCGCCTGCCGAGGAGATCGCTTGCGACGTGCTGGTCGTGGGTGCAGGCCCGGCCGGCCTGTCGACAGCGCGCAGCCTGGCGCTGGCCGGCGCCCATGTGATCGTGGCCGACGAGCGCCTGCATCCCGGCGGCCAGTATTTCAAGCCGCTCGCGGCCTCATACACCGCCGAGATCTCGACCCTCGACCGCCAGTTCCGCGATGGCGCCATCCTGCGTCAGTCCGCGCTGCTCGCCGGCGTGACGATCCTGAGCGAGGCCACAGTATGGGCGGCGTTTTCGGCGCATGAGGTGGCGGCGGTCGTCGTCGGCCGCTCGATCGTCTTTCGGCCCCAGCGCCTGGTGCTGGCGACCGGCGCCTATGAGCAATCGCTGCCGGTGCCGGGCTGGACCTTGCCGGGGGTGATGACGGTCGGAGGCCTGCAGACCCTGGCGCGCTCCTATCGCGTGGCGCCGGGCCAGCGCATCGTGATCGCCGGCAACGGGCCGCTCTGCCTGCAGACCGCCGTCGAACTGCTGGAGGGCGGCGCCAATGTCGTGGCAGTGCTCGAAGCAGCCAAGCGACCGGGCCTCGGCCAGTGGCGTGATCTTTTGGCCGCCGCCACTCTCGAGCCCGGCCTGATGGTCGAAGGCGCCAGGCTCGCGGCGCGCCTGGGTAGTCTGCTGCACTGGGGTCGAACGCTGACGCGCCTCGACGGCGGCGACTGTGTACGCCGCGCCGACGCGGGTACGCTGTCGATCGAGGCCGACATCGTGGCACTGGGTTACGGTTTCGCCTCGTCGTCGGAGCTGTCGCGCTCGCTCGGTTGCGCCCATCGTTTCGTGGTGCGCGGCAGTGGTTCGATGGAAACGCTGACCGACGCCGATGGCCGCACCAGCCTCTCCGAGGTCTTCGCCATCGGCGACGGCGCGCGCTTCGGCGGCGCACTTGCCGCGCAAGCACAAGGCATCGTCGCGGCGGCGGCGATCGCGCGCGATCTCGGCTTGAAGACGGCCGAGCCGGCTGCGGCACACCGGGCGATTGGCCGCTCGGTCCGCTTCCAGCAGGTTTTGTGGCGGCTGTTCGAAGCCCCACCGTTCGATCCCGCCGGCATCGACGACGAGGCGATCGTTTGCCGCTGCGAGGAGGTGACGGCGGGCGAGTTGCGCAAGCTGATCGCGGCCGGCCACGATTCGCCGGCGGCGCTGAAGCGCGCCAGCCGCGTCGGCATGGGCCGCTGCCAGGGTCGCTATTGCGCTTCGGTCGTGGCGCGCCTCTGCCCTGGTGAGGTGGGCGAGTTTGGCCTGTTTGCACCCCGGCCGCCGGCCAAGCCCGTGCCGATTCGCGCGCTCTCGCTCGAGCGGCCGGAATGGTCGGGCCACACCGATTTCGTGCCGCCCGACATGGCCCGCGCGCGGGACGTGGCGCCCTTGCCGGCGGAGTCCGTCGACACTCTGGTGATCGGCGGCGGCGTCGCGGGTTCGTGCCTCGCCTACTGGCTGGCGCGCGAGGGCATCGAGACGCTGGTGGTCGAGCGCGACGACGTGAACCTGCAGGCCTCGGGCGCCAATGCCGGCAGCCTGCACGTCCAGCTCCTGTCTTTCGATTTCGGCCGCAACGCGCCGGCTGGCGGCAACCGCTCGGCCGATACCTTGCCGCTGGGACCGGCCTCGATCGCGCTGTGGCAGGAGATCGAGCGCGACACCGGCCAGGACCTCGAGGTCAAAGTCGCTGGTGGCCTGATGCTGGCCGAGACCGCCGACGACGTGGCTTTCCTCAAGGCCAAGATCGAGCTGGAGAGGAGCCGCGGCATCGAGGCCGAGCTCTTGGGCGCCAACGAGCTGCGCCAGCTCGAGCCCTGCATTGGCGACGTCGCCATCGCCGCCGAATGGTGCCCAGGCGAGGGCAAGATCAATCCGCTCAAGGCGACCTATGCCGTGGTCGCCCGCGCCAAGGTATTGGGCGCCCGCTTCCGCCGCGGCAGCGGCGTGCAGGCCATCGCGCGCGACGGTGCAGGCTATCGCGTCACGACCAGCCGCGGCGAGATCCGAGCCAAGCGAATCGTCAACTCAGCCGGCCCTTGGGCGGCTGAGATTGCCGCCATGCTGGGAGTGGCGATTCCGGTGCGCGGTGCGCCGCTGCAGATGGTCGTGACCGAGCCCACGGCGCCCACGCTCGGCCGCCTGGTGGCCCATGCCGCCCGGCATCTCACGCTGAAGCAGATGGCCTCCGGCGCCTTCATGATCGGTGGCGGCTGGACGGCCGGCCTCGACGAGCAGCACAAGCTATCGCGCGCACTGCGCTCCAGCGTCGAAGGCAATCTCTGGGTGGCAAGCCGGGTGGTGCCGGCGCTGGCCGATCTCCATGCCGTCCGTATCTGGGCCGGCATGAACGTCAACATCGACCGCGCGCCGATCCTGGGCGAGGTGCCCGGCCTGCCGGGCTTCTATAGCTGCGTCAGCTCGAACGGCTACACGCTGGCGCCGGTGCTGGCGCGGCTGACCGCGGAGATGATCGCCGGACGATCGACCAGCCTGCCGGTCGAGCCCTACTCGCTCCGTCGCTTCGGTTAGACCTTGCGGAAGGCGAGGATGTCCCAGGTCACGCCGACGGCGAGCGTGACGGAAGTGCGCTGGCTTCTGTGCAGCGTCGTCAGGCCGTAGCCCAGCGCGAGCGCGCTGGTCTCGTCGGCCGACACGTCGAACATGCGGCGGCCTTCGGGTACGGGTCCGTGGCGCAGGCTCATGGTCATGACGCCGTCGGTTCGAAGCAAACTCGCGACCACAGGCATGGCGCGCATTCGCTGCTCGGCATCGAGGTGCATCCACACCGCGGTCATCATCACCAGGTCGAAAGGTGCGTGGCGTGCCCGTACCATTGCGAGGTCAGGCAGGCCATCGTCGTTCCATTCGATGGCGGCGGTGGCGTGCAGGCGCTGGCCGTTGGCGCGCATCTCGGCCGTCGGCTCGGACGCCACGACCGTGTAGCCGCGAGCGGCGAGCGCTGCAGCATCGCGGCCCGTACCGGCGCCAATATCCAGGGCGCGGGCGGTCGGTGTGGGCAATAGGGACAATGTGCTACGATGGACGTGCTCGAAGGTCAGGCCTTCATACTGCTCGACCAGCGCGTCGGCAGTCTTGCCGTAGCCTTCGGTGCCGCTGACGCGGACCATGTTTTCAACTCAACAGCGCCGGATCGATGATCGGCCGCCCGCGCGGGCGCGCTGCCTCAGGCCGGTCGCAGCGCTGGAAGCGGCCGCGTCCCGCTGAGCCGCTCATCTTGCCCTCGTCCATCACGACCTCGCCGCGCGACAGGGTGAGCACGGGATAGCCGGTGAGCTCGCGGCCCTCGTAGGGTGTGTAGTCGCAATTGTGATGCAGGATCGAGTTGGTGAGGCTCACCTTGCGTTTGGGATCCCACAGCACAATGTCGGCGTCGGAGCCCACCGCGATGGTGCCCTTGCGCGGATGCAGGCCGTAGATGCGGGCGGCGTTGGTCGAGGAAAGCGCCACGAACTGCTGCAGGGTGAGGCGGCCCTTGTTGACGCCCTCGGAGAACAAGAGCGGCAGGCGCGTCTCGACGCCCGGCACACCGTTGGGAATCTTGCGGAAGCTCTTGTCGGCGCCCGGCAGCTTCTTGCCGCGCACGTCGTCGTACTTGAACGCCGCGTGGTCCGACGACAGCACCTGGAACGTGCCGGCGGCGAGTCCCATCCAGATATGTTCCTGGTTTTCAGTGTCGCGCGGCGGCGGTGAGCACACGCATTTGCTGCCTTCGTCGCCTGGCTTCTCGAAATCCTCTTCGCTCAGAAACAGATATTGCGGGCAGGTCTCGCCGTAGACACGCAGGCCGCGCGCCTGGGCGCGCTGGATTTCTTCCATGGCCTCCTTGGCCGAGACATGGACCAGCAGCATCGGCACGTCCAACAACTCGGCAAGCGAGATGGCGCGGTGCGTGGCTTCTCGTTCGACGACGAACGGTCGGGACGTGGCGTGGAACTTGGCGGTCGTCATGCCCTTGAGCTCCAGTCGCTCGGTCAGCCAGCCGATGCAGTCGGAGTTCTCGGCGTGGATCATCAGCATCGCCTGCTCGCGCCGCGCGGCGGCGAGCGAATCGAGGATTTGCCGATCGGTCAACTTCACGTCGTCGTAGGTCATATAGATTTTGAAGGAGGAGTAGCCGTCGGCCACCAGCGCCGGAAAATCCTGGCCCATCGTCTTCTCGGCCGGGTCGGACAGGATGACGTGGAAGGCATAATCGACCAGCGATTTGCCCTCGGCCCGCTTGTGATACTTCTGGACGGCGTCGCGCAGCGACTGGCCTTTGCTCTGATAGGCGAAGGGGATGATCGTGGTCGTGCCGCCGGCCGCCGCCGCCCGGCTGCCGCTCTCGAAATCGTCGCAGAACACCGAGCCGTCGGCCGTGTCCTGGTCGAAATGGACATGGGCGTCGATGCCGCCCGGCACCGCGATGAGCCCCGTGGCGTCAATCTCGCGCTTTGCCTTGTCGAGCCGCTCGCCCAGGGCCACTACCCGACCGCCAACGATGCCGATATCGCCCTTCACCACGTCTGCGGCGGTGGCGATGGTGGTATTGCGTATCACAAGGTCATAGTCGGCCATGGTCCCTCCCGGTGGCAGCAAATCCCGTGCCGCCCCTCCGATGCCATTCAGGGCGGGCCCATTCCCCGCCTAGACCGCCGCCGCGGGCCGGTCCACACTTGTCTCAACAAAGGGTGCCTAAATGAATCGCTTGTATGGATCGCTGGTTGTTTTGCTCGCCGTCGGTGCCCTGGGCGCACTCGGCCAGGCTCAGACCGCCGTCAAGCCGGCCGTCGTGTATGCCAACGGCGGCAAGTTCGACAAATCCTTCAACGAGGGCGTCAGCAACGGCGTTGAGAAATTCAAGGCCGAGACCAAGATCCCGGTCGTCGATTTCGAGCCGGCCAACGAAACGCAGTTCGAACAGGCCCAGCGGAGATTTGCCCAGCGGGGACAAGACCCGATCATCGCCGTCGGCTTCTCGCAGGCCGTGGCGCTCGAGAAGGTCGCCAAGGAATTCCCTAACACGCGCTTCACCATCATCGACATGGTGGTGCCGCAGCCCAACGTGCAGTCCGTCCTGTTCAAGGAGCATGAAGGCTCGTTCCTGGTCGGCGTCGCGGCAGCCCTTGCCTCGAAGAGCGGCAAGATCGGCTTCGTGGGCGGCATGGACATTCCCCTGATCCGCCGCTTCCAGTGCGGCTACGAGCAGGGCATCAAGTACGCCGACCCCAAGGCCGAGCTGATCGCCAACATGACGGGCACGACCCCGGCGGCTTGGAACGATCCCGGCCGCGGCGCCGAACTCGCCAAGGGCCAGTTCGACCGCGGCGCTGACGTGGTCTACGCCGCGGCCGGCAACACCGGCGTCGGCGTGCTGCAGGCCGCCAAGGATCGCGGCAAGCTGGCGATCGGCGTCGATTCCAACCAGAACTACCTGCATCCCGGCACCATGCTGACCTCGATGCTGAAGCGCGTCGACCTCGCCGCCTACCAGAGCTTCAAGGCGGCCAACGACGGCACATGGAAGGCCGGCGCCCAGGTGCTCGGGCTCAAGGAAGGCGGCGTCGACTGGGCGCTCGATCAGTTCAACGAAAAGCTGATCACGCCTGAGATGAAGGCCAAGATCGACGCGGCCAAGGCCGACATCATCTCGGGCAAGATCGTTGTCCATGACTACATGAGCAACAACGCCTGCAAGTGACGTCGTGCCGGCGATGACGGCCGCTCCGGCGATCGAGCTTCGAGGGATCGACAAGAGGTTCGGCAGCGTGCACGCCGTGCGTGGCGTGTCGCTCGTCATCGAAAAGGGCGCGATTACCGGTATCGTCGGCGAGAACGGCGCCGGCAAGTCGACGTTGATGAGCATCCTATACGGCCTCTACCGGACCGACGGCGGCGAGATCCTGGTCGAGGGCGAATCCGCTCCCATGGACAGCCCGCGCGACGCCATCGCCCGCGGCATCGGCATGGTCCACCAGCATTTCATGCTGGTCGACACCTTCACCGTGCTGGAGAACTTGGTGCTGGGCGCCGAGGGCGGGCCGTTGCTGGCCGGAGGCCTGGCGGCGGCGCGCGCCGAACTGCTGCGGCTCAGCCGCGAATACGGACTCACCGTCGATCCTGATGCACGGGTGGCCGATCTGTCGGTCGGCGAACAGCAGCGGGTCGAGATCCTGAAGGTGCTGTTCCGCGGCGCGCGCATCCTGATTTTGGACGAGCCGAGCGCGGTGCTGACGCCGCAGGAAACCGATCAGCTGTTCCGCATCCTGGCGACGCTGAAGGAACGCGGCGTCAGCGTGGTGCTGATCACTCACAAGCTGCGCGAGATCATGGCCGCCACCGACTGCGTCTATGTCATGCGCCAGGGCCAGGTCGTCGCCGAGCGACGCACCGCCGACACCAATCCCGAGGAGCTGGCCGAGCTGATGGTCGGGCGCAAGGTCCGCCTCGAGCTCGACAAGGCGGCGCCTCAGCGCGGCGAAGTGCGGCTCGAGGTCGAGCATTTGTCGCTGGTCGACTTCCGCGGCGTGCGCCTGCTCGACGACATCGACTTGCAGCTGCGGGCCGGCGAGATCGTCGGCATCGCCGGCGTCTCGGGCAATGGCCAGACCGAGTTGTTGCAGGTGCTGGCCGGCATTCGCGCGCCGACCAGCGGCAGGTTCACTGTGTGTGGCCGCACTGTTGATGCCGCGCATGCCATCGATCCCGGCGAGATGCGCGACCTCGGGCTGGCCCACGTGCCGGAAGACCGCCATCGGCAAGGCATGGTGGCGGCGTTCCGCGCCTCGGAGACGTCGATCCTGGGCTACCACGACGAGCCGCCGTTCAGTCACAACTACATCCTGAGCAATCCCGTGGTCGGAGCGCACTGCGCCAAGCTGATGGAGCAGTTCGACGTGCGGCCGCGCCTGCCCGGCCTGCTCTCGGGCAATTTCTCCGGCGGCAACCAGCAGAAGCTGGTGCTGGCCCGCGAGATGGCGCGTAAACCCAAGGTCCTGCTGGTCGGTCAGCCGACACGCGGCGTCGATATCGGCGCCATCGAGTTCATCCATCGCGAGCTGGTGAAGAGCCGCGATGCCGGTTGCGCCGTGCTGGTGGTCTCCGTTGAGCTCGACGAGATCCTGTCGCTCGCCGACCGCATCCTGGTGATGTTCGCCGGCCGCATCGTCGGCGAAGTCGAGCAGGGCCTCGCCGATGAGCGCACGCTTGGCTTGATGATGACGGGAGCGAAGGCGGCATGAGGGCGCTGCGCCGTCCGCTGCCGCCATGGGCCGACATCGTGCTCCTGCCAGTGATCAACGTGGCGCTGGCCTTCCTCACGGTCGGCGTGCTCGTGGCGTTGATCGGCGTCAATCCCCTCCATGCGCTCAAGCTGCTGATCGGCGGCGCGATCGGCTCCTCCGAATCGATCGGCTACACGCTCTACTACACGACCAATTTCATCTTCACGGGCCTGGCCGTTGCCGTTGCCTTCCATGCCGGATTGTTCAACATCGGTGGCGAAGGTCAGGCTTATATCGGCGGCCTGGGCTGCGGGCTGGCGGTGCTAGCCCTCGATCGCTACCTGCCGGGCTGGATTCTGATCCCGCTTGCGATTGCCGCGGCGGCGCTGTTTGGCGCAGCGTGGGCCGCGGTGCCCGCCTGGATGCAGGCCTGGCGCGGCAGCCACGTCGTCATCACCACCATCATGTTCAATTTCGTCGCCTCGGCGTTGATGGTCTACCTGATGGTGAACGTGCTGATCGCGCCCGGTTCGATGACGCCGCAGAGCCGCAACTTCGGTCCGGCCGGCAAGATCCCCTCTATGCACGACGCGCTACATACCATTGGCATCAACGTGGCGCCCTCGGCGCTCAACCTGTCGATCCTGCTCGCCATCCTGTGCTGCGTGGGCGTCTGGGTGTTTCTGTGGCACACGCCGTGGGGCTATGCGCTGCGCACCATGGGCCACAATCCCGAGGCCGCGGTCTACGCCGGGACCAACCTCAAGAGCATGACCATGCTCGCCATGTGCCTGTCGGGCGGGCTGGCGGGCTTCGTCGGCGTCAACGAGTTGATGGGTGTGCATCAGCGCATTGTGCTCGACTTTCCGGCGGGCTACGGCTTTGCCGGCATCGCTGTGGCGTTGATGGGGCGCAGCCATCCTTTCGGCATCGTGCTGGCGGCTCTGCTGTTCGGTGCCCTGCAGCAGGGCGGCGCCGAGCTCGCCTTCGAGATCCCGTCCATGACCCGCGAGATGGTGGTGGTGATCCAGGGCCTGGTCATCCTGTTCTCGGGTGCGCTGGCTCATCTGCCGCGGCCCTGGCTGCAGTCGCTGCTGGCGCTGCGGAGCTCGTGATGGACGAGGCCTTCTCCTTCGTCTTCCTGATGGTCGCGGCGACGTTGCGGGTGGCGACCCCGCTGGTGCTGTGCGCCATGGGCGGGCTGTTCTCCGAGAAGAGCGGCATCATCGACGTCGGCCTCGAAGGCAAGATGCTGATGGCCGCCTTCTTCGGTGCCGCAACGGCATCGGTCAGCGGCTCGGCCTGGGTGGGCGTGGCTGCCGCCATCGTCGCCGCCGAGGCGCTGGCGCTGCTGCATGGCTTTGCCTGCATCACCTGGCGCGGCAACCAGGTGGTGAGTGGCGTGGCCATCAACATCATCGCGGCGGGCCTCACCGTCGTGCTGGGCAACGCCTGGTTCGCGCGCGGTGGCCAGACTCCGGCCCTGGTCGGAGACCAGCGCCTGATGTCGCTGTTCTTTCCCACTGCCGGCGACAACGCCATCGTCTACCTGGCGCTTCTGTCGGTGCCGGCCACCTGGTGGATCATCGAGCGCACGCGCTTCGGCCTGAGACTTCGTGCCGTGGGCGAAATGCCGCTCGCCGTCGACGCTGCGGGAATTTCCGTGACCTGGCTGCGCTATCGCGCGGTGCTGTTGTGCGGCCTGCTGGCCGGCCTCGCCGGCGCCTATCTCTCGGTAGCGCAAGGCGCGGGCTTCGGCCGCGACATGACGGCAGGGCAGGGCTTCATTGCGCTGGCCGCCATCATCTTCGGCAAATGGCGGCCGTTCCCGGCGTTCGGCGCCTGCCTGATGTTCGGCCTGCTCGACGCCATCGCCATCCGCCTGCAGGGTGTGAAGGTGTCCGGGATCGGCGAAGTCCCGGTGCAATTGATCCTGGCCTTGCCCTATCTTCTCACCATGTTCCTGCTGGCCGGCTTCATCGGCCGCGCCGTGGCGCCCAAGGCGGCCGGCATCCCCTACGAAAAGGAGAGATGAACTCGGGAAGTATTGATTCTGCTAGCTTTTTTTGAGGTGCGCAAGGCGGTTTGTTAGTCGGATTGTTAGCACGTGGTTAGCGCCGATTTGGCGCTCCGCGCGGAAGGGAGCACCACGCGAAGGCCGAGACCGGAGCGCCTATTACCGTGTCGCCAAAGAACGACGCTGATCTCCCCTCACTGATTCTTGTGCGACAAACATACCGCCCACGATTTCAACGGTGTTGGAGACCAGCGTAACGACGCGAACATCAAATCCCGCATTTTTGTTAAGACCAAAAACTGCAATTGCCGCGAAGGTTACAACGATAGTGGACAACGCATACGCGACGATCTCGTAGTTGGCCTGCTTGAGGTATTTGATCGCGAACGTGACGCGGAGTCCGAAGAACCCCGCGACCACACCACTGATTAGATTCGGAAATGTCTAAAGACAGCCTCGCTGAAGAACTAAGACTCACGCTTGAGGCACTGGGCATCTTTAGTCCGGGCGCATTCGTGACCAACAAAGATGCCCAAACCACGTTAGCGCTCTAGGCACTGTGCATGATGCACGCATCGGTGCTAAAACTTGCAAGCGGGGACGACGCGCCGATGTTCCTTTGGTTCGGCCCAAGCTTGCAGTCCTACGCGAGCTTCCTAATAAACACCGGATCAATGAACGTCTTCGTTAACTGCTGCATGTTTAGTACGCGCCTTCTGCCGAAGGACCATTGTGACGGCACGCTGGCTCAATTAACTATAGGCAGCCGTACTGATGCGGCGGCGCTTGTTGAACTAAGGCCGACCAATCGGCTTGCCTATGTCGCAGACTGACGGCTGCCTATAGAGGATACCGGAGCTTCGCCAGCGCTTTCCGCTTCACGTCAAGCGACGCGCCATCACTACACAGCCCTTAGGTTACTTGCCCGGATTGAAGGGACCGCAGACGACTGACGCACGTTTAAGAGCGTAAACACGGCCTACCATCTATGATTAACGTGCTAATCGAATAGGCCCGCGACCCCCACGACCACCCCGACCGGGCCTGACCATGACAGAGAGGGTCTCTCCCTCCACGCGCCTAAAAGCTGTCCAAGCCCACGCCCGGCAGAGTGCCAACAAATTGCAGCCTACAGGTTGCATTCTTCTTTTCTACTCAACAGTTTCGGCTACACTTCTCACCCGTGCTTCGGCAAACCATGCCGACCAATGGAGAAGAAAGTGGCAGAGGATGAACCGAATCAGATTTGCGCAAGTCTCTGACTTGCATTTTTCGGCGGCAAAGGCCGCTAGTCAGGCTCACGTTATTGGCGCGCTTTGTGAGAGCATCAAGCAATCCACTACCGATGCGGGATTAGATTTCGTCATCTTCTCCGGTGATCTGATTTTTTCCGCAGACGATCCGGCGGACTTAGAACTAGCGCGTGATCAGTTCCTTAAGCCCCTCGCGGCTGCCGCCAACATCCCACTAGAGAAAATTTTCATTACCCCCGGAAACCACGACATCTCTAGAAAGGCCGTTAGAGACCGCACCTACGTGGAATTGGGCCTTAAGCTATCTTTGGTGTCTGCGGAGACCGTGAACCAGTTTGTAAATGATGGTTGGAATGACCGCACGCGTCTCAAAGAACCTCTACTAAGAATGGAGGCTTTCGATTCCTTTCTTAGTAAGTTCCCAAAAATACCCGAACATAAAGACCATCTTTGGACGCAAACATACAAGTTTGACGTTCGGGGGCAGAAAATCGGCATTGCCTGCTTCAACACGGCATGGCGCGCCAAGGGAGAAGGAGAGGCAGACCGAGGATTGATACTCGGTGAAGCTGTCGTGGAGACCGCGTTTAAAGATTTAGAACAAACTGATCTCCGAATAGCTGTCCTCCATCATCCGCTGGACTGGCTTGCAGAGTTTGACCGGAAGGTTTGTGACCCCCTCCTCCAATCAAGATTTAACGTTATTTGCACTGGTCACCTACACCAAGAAATGCCGGAGATACGAAAGACCTTAATCGGGGACTCGTTGTATCTTAGCTGCGGTTGTCTATACGAGAGTCGCGAATACCCTAACTCCTACCACATCGTTGACATCGACAGTCGGTCACTAGAATTCACGGTGAGTGTTAAGGAGTACGTTGATAATCCGCTGCCAGCATTTGTGTCGGCAGTCCGTTTCCAAAATCTTACTAACGGCGTGTTTACTGGAAGCCTCGATACCGAAGTACTGTCCGACAAAACGCGGGGAGTACATCGCTTTCTAAACCATGCAATGGCATCCATTAAGCATCGGGCCGATCGTCAAATTACACTCATTTCCACCAAGGACGCGACCTTTGAGGATTTCCGAGAAACGTTTGTTTGCCCTCCTATCGCTCGTTATCGCGACGGCGAGATTGCGACGAGAACAAAGACGGCGACCGGAGAAGAAGAGAATTATGAGTATTGGAGTAGCTCAAAGATTCTCCAAGAACATCGGGACGTTGTTATTCACGGGGCCCGCGAGTCCGGTAAGAGTTCACTGGCGTATGCCCTAGCAGTCGAATGCTCGCGAGGGGACAGCGACCGACCGCGAGTACCTGTCGTATTCGACTGCCTCAAGACGGAGTTTACCGTTCGCAACTTCGAGCGAGTTACGCGAAGCCAGTTTAGCGACCTAGTGGGAACTCTCACACCACTACCTATGCCGCTAACCCTTCCGATTTTGGCGCTACTTGACAACTTTCCAACCGAGACTGACTCGGCACACAAAGAGCTTAGGAAACTCAAAGAAAAATATCCTGATCTTCGCTCAATCATGCTGGTTAGTATTGTCTTATCTCGGATTACCGCCTCAGCGGGAACAACGCATCTTAACGATACCTTAGTGCTATACATTCATCCGCTTCCGAGACGACAGATAAGACTCTTGGCGGGCCGCCTCAGCAAGCGATTGGATTATCCAGATTCGTCCGGCTCCGATGTCTCGGATAGAGTAATGAGCCAGATTCAACAAGGCGGTCTACCCAAGACCGGATATATCGTAACGTTGCTGCTTCACGCCCTCAAACTAGATATCGACTTTCAGTCGATCAATGAGTCGGTGTTGCTTCAAAACGTTATGGATGTGTTGCTCAACAAGCGCGGCGAGTCGAGTAGGGCGGCTTTCGATTCCCGCTTGCAGGAACTTTTGTTGAGTGAACTCGCGCACTTCTTGCCTCACGGCGCGTCCATTGGGTACAACGATGTGCTGGATTTCATACTTAAGTTGCTCCGGCAGAAAGCTCTCAAGTTTCAAGCAGACGAAATACTCAGGCACCTAATCGTTTGCGGTATTCTTGAGAAATTCGATGACCAAGTGGCCTTTCGCTTCTCAATCTTCCAGCATTACTTTCACTCGGTTTGGCTCCGCGACAACGTAGACTACCTAACCAAGCTACAAGACACACCTCAGATAATAGAACTAGATCGTGAGTTGGACTTGCTAAGCGGTCTGTCGCGACGTGAAGATCGGCTAGTCGTGAGCGTGGCCAAACTGATCGAGCAAATGGCTCCGGCTGATCTAGCCGCTATTCCTATGCTTGATTTTATGACAATGCCTTTCGACAACTCACTTGGCACTCTCTCTACCAAGCGAGTGAAGCAGCTTACGGACTCAAAACTTCGAGCCGAAGAGGTAGACGAGTTGCTAGATCGGCTGGACGAAAGGGCGAGCCAACATCTTGCAAAGAAAAATGAGAAGATCGACGCCGCGCCGGTGGAGTCTGATTCAAGTGTTGCAGCGGATAATGAAGCTGAGGTGGCGAGGCCGATTCTCCTTTTCCGTGCGGTAGCATTGTTAGGCCGGTTGGTGCGCAATTCGGAATTTTCCGACGGGGCTTTCAAAAAGGGTTACGTCATTTCCTTCTTTGAATGGAACCTTAGAATAGCAACGCATGTGCTAGCATCTACGGATAAGATCATGATGGAGGTGCTCAAAGTGCCGGACGAAGAGCGGCGCGAAAAGATTGAGCGGATTCTCAAGTCTATCATTCAAATGATTATCCCGTTGATGCTAGCCGAGATTAGCAAGAAGGCTCTCAATAGCCCTAAGATGGCTGAGGTGCTTGTCGATATTAGCCGAGACGAACATTTGGCGTTTTCAATTCGGCTGTTTGCAGGGCTATGCCTCTTGGACATCGAAGACCCAAGGGCATTCCCAATTCTCAAGTCGATCGCGGAGAATTGTCAGGGGCAAATGTACCCATTGACGGTTCTATTTGAGAGAGTCGCAAATGTCTTTTCGATGAGGGGCTTTAGGGAGGAGCTTGGGAACAACCTAGCGAATCTGTTAGGTGATATAGTGGTTGCCGCTGGTGTTCCAAGTTCCGAGAAGGGACGCTTCGTCGATGAGAGGCGAGCGCGCGACGCGCTTGGGCGATCAAAGGAAGGCGGGAACGGGTAGAATTTCTATCCTTGGGCGGGCGCTGCTTCACGGACAAGCGTGCGCGTCCCGACTTTGAGGGGTTAATTAATATTTAAACGCTGTAGTCACGGCTCCTCTTTATAGCGATCCGTGTATCCTCTGCGGAGAGCCGATAGCCGGTGCCTTTGATCAGGGCTAAGGTAAGCCGTCCAAGGACGCGATCCGTTGGGCGGCTTTTTGACGGCTTGGCCATTGTTGCTCCCCACTTATGGCGGTCTATCTCACTGGCGCGGTTCCGTGTCGTCGGTATCCACGGTCGTTGCCAAGTATCGGTGGAACTCCGCATCGAAAGCTGCGCGCAGCGCCTTGGGGTTCGTCCGCGAGCTAAAGCGAACGGCGGCCACGGCACCCAGTAGCGCGACGTGGAAGGAGCCAGCAGCGCGATTGACGTACTTTGCGTATTTCGGGCTGAGCGCGATATCCATAACGCGCTTGACCCGCGCATAGAAACTGATGCGCTTCGCCTCGTCGGTGAACAGCTTGCCGGCGGAGTACCATGCCCGAGTGAAGGCAGTATCCTCCATCGGCGTGGCTTCGCCGGTTCGACCATCTTGGTAGACCTTGGGGAACGTCGGATCGAGCGGCAGCGTGCCCTCTAGGGCAGCGCTAAAGACGTCATAGCCGTGACGGAATTCCTCAAAGCTGAGCGTCACGTACTCACCCTTGCCGAGCCCGGGCGGAAACTGGTCTCTTGGGAGAAGACGACTCTGTCGCGTCATAGGTCCGCCTAGCCTTACTTTGCCAAAGCAATCATTCGAGAGGCTTTAACCTCATCGGCGATCTTCTTCCGGACGCCTTGGTCATACGCGAACGCCGATTGCGAGGCCCATCCGGGCTCCTTCACTGTCGCTTTCGCGAACACCGCGTCAGCGAATCTCTTCGCCGCGCGTTTCTTCGCGAAGAACAAGCGAACAGCACCATCAGCCCGTTTGTCCATGCCCGAATACTCGCCGGGCAGAGCGAGCGCGTTGACCAGTCGCATCAAGACTTGGAGCCGGGTGGGCTCACCCTCGGGAATCACCTCTCGGGAGTCGTACTCCGCGAGGACGAGATGCGCGTTTGGATGCTTCTCTGCAAAGTCGAATACGTTCACTGAAGTTGCCATGTCACGCCACCTCCAAAGTGCCTTCGTCTTTCTTCGATTTACCGCGCACTACAATTGTCAGCAAATCGGCGGGCGCGGGCTTTTGCAGCTTGAGCGCCGCCGCCGTGGTTCCGTCTAGCCATACGTCGCACTCCTCCGCAGTCGTCAGGATCACAGGCATGGCTTTGTCGTGCACCGGCTTCACGACCTTGTTGGGATCGGTGGTGAGAAAAGAGAACAGGCGATGCTTTCCCTCCACGGGAGCATTTTTTGTGCCGCGTACGCCCTCCCATTCACGCCAAATTCCGGCGAAGAAAAACAGCGGGCGGCTATCGCCCTTCTCCTTTCGCCGGGCGAACCACACAACGTCCTTCGGTGAAGGACCGTCTTGGTACTCGCTGAACGCTGTCGCCGGCACCAAACACCGACCGCCGCCTTTGCCTTCGTCCAGTTCAAGCCATTTCTGCCAGTGACGGCTTGAAGCGTTGCGAACATTGGTGACTGGCCGGCCGCCGTAGATTGCGGGTCCCGGCATGGCCCAGCGCATCATGGAGAGCGCACGCTTTCCCTTCGCCAGCCGTGTTACGACCGGAGCTTCATAGTCGGGGAAGATGCCCGGCAGCGGCGGAAAGTTAATCTCTCGGCCGCGTTCGAAACCTTTCACGATCTTTCGAATCGCATCTGGCCCTTTGGTCTCGCTGTAGAGATTACACATCGGCCTCCCCCTTTACTGGCGCGCTGTCGTTCGGCGTGACGTTGACCGGCCTACGACGGCCATAGAACCAGTCGCGATGGTGTGTCTTCGCCCACTCAACGAGGAACATACCCACGTCCATCGTCTCGCCGGGCGGCTGGTACATCGCGACCGTATGCGATGCCTGATATTCGGCCGGGGGCCCTTCACCCTCCTCGAACATCTTGCGCCGATATGCCTGCACCACGCGCCGAACTGCACCCGTCTGGAAGCCCCAGCGTAGCGCGGTCTCGCGCATTGCTTCCAACTCTTCCTTTGTGCGCCCGAACTTTGGCAGCGGCCGTTTGGCGATCTCGCTCTCATCAATCCAAGCCTGCATAGCGGCGGCCTTCTCCGGTGTAGTGAAGCCGATGACGCGCCGATCTCCGTCCTCGTGACGCTGGTTCCAACTATAGAACTCTTCGTTGCCGGCGACTCGAACGCAGGCCGCTTCCAATTCCTCCGCATCGGCACGCAAGAACGGCTCGGTGCGTTTGATCATCGCTAGATGCGGCAGGCGCTTTCGCTTCTGTGCGTGCGTGTTCGTGCTGCGGCGGACCATCAATGGTTCCGCGTATAGTTGAATGCCTCAGAGCGAGAGCCAAAAAGGCTCGCGGTAAAATCGCGCGAGCCACACTTCGCGCAGCGCAGTGCGCCCTCGCTGAGTTTGCGTCTATCGCCGCGTCGCGCTTTGATCGCCTTGGCGTGAATCAACACACGGCGGATGCAGTGCCCGCACTCGATGCCAACAGGCCAACTACTCGACGCGACCTCGTCGAAAGTGGGATCAATCCTCATCGCCTCGCCCCATCGTTCGCCGCCACTCGGGGCATGACCGCAAGATGGAAGCCTGACCGTTGTGGGGCTGCGACTGCGAGGAATGCGGCTTCCTCTTCCGGGGCATCGAGCAGGAATTTCTGGACATCCTTGCTCCCGCATCGGCAGAGAAGCGGTAACCGACATAGCTCTCGTCGGTCATGCTCGTGGGCTTCGAGTTGCTGGGCGCTGAGAATCACTCGATGCGAGCATCTCAGGCACGACAACGCCAATCGAGAAACTGCGCTCCGAACGAGTGTCGAACCGGTATCACCGTGCGTCGCGCTTCGCATGGAACGCTCCCGAAAGACCCGAACATGGGGCCCGAGCATAGGGGAACGAACCGAGAACATCCAGACGCTAGATGTAGGGTGAGAATGGCTGGAGAGACCAACATGTTATTGCGGCGCTTGGGCTACGGCAGCCCACCCGCCGCGAACCACGCGGCACGTTCTCGCCACATGTGTTCACGGTGTTCGATCCGCCGCGACTCCCTCAGCCGGAGCAGTTCGGACCTCGTCCTGCGGAGGCCCGTTGCGGTCTGCTGATCCGGCATTACGAACCCAAACCTGATCTCGAACATCATTGTCCGCGTCTCCTCGGGGAACTGATCGCGGAGCCCCACGAACAGCGCCTCCTCGAACCAGCCCCGCAGCGGCTGCAGGATCAGCCGCTCCAGCAGGAGAAGCTGCCGGAACTCATCGATGTCCTCGTAGGAGGTGCGGTGGAGCCGATCTCGGAGGTAGTAGGTGACCGGACAGAATCGGTTCATCGCGGGCTCCGCTTGGGCTTCGCGGTGCGCGGCTCCGGGCGGGTCCAACTGGCGATCTCGTCGATGTACACATCGGGGAACTTCCAGTGCCGGGCAGCCGCGATGATCGGCGCGAGGTATTTCGGATCGGCCTTACCGGGCTTAAAATTCCGAGCACCGTAGTACTCGGTCGAGATCATTTCCCCGGCCCGACCACGGGCGAACGATCCGAAGCGGTCGAAGACCCCGGGCATACCCATGAAGACGTCGAGGCCGATCTGGGCGACATTCGAAATTTCCCAGACCACCCCGTACACGGTGAAGTCACGGCGCGGTGTGAGCGTCGCTACGCCATCGGTGTTGATGATAAATTTCTTGCTCGTGTAGTGGGCGGTCATCACGAAGCGCGGATCGGGACACCGTTCCCGGATCGCGTCCTCGGCCATGAGCGCGTCGAACGCGAAAACATGGCGATGGTCGGGCCCGGGCCGAACGAGTTGCGTCGTCACGTGGGCGAGCGTTTGATTCTGATTGGTCATGCAGTGCCTCCTACCCATGGGGAGAAACTGCGTTTCCGTGGCCGGGAAATCCCAATCGAGCTAAAAACCCAAATCTGACTCGCCGGAGCGAATTGGGAGTCGCCGGCTACGCGGGTAGCGGGGACCGTTCCAAAAACCTCTGGCGAGTCTGAGATTGAATCTGCGGGGCCATCCAAGGGCGGACCACCGTCGGGCGGTGCCCCGAGGGCGGATTTACCTCCCCGAAGCGCCCGTCCGGGGATCGGTCCCGATCCCGGGGGGCCGTCCGAGTCGGTACCCGGATGGACCCCGCCAAATCGGCCGACCCGGGACATGGGGAAAGCCGGGAGGGACAGGCGGTTCGATCTCGCAATGGCTCACTCGCCCAGTATCCGTTTCTCATCCACCGCGCTGGCGCAACCTGCTAGGTTGTGACAACGCGCAAGGGGTGTTCGCCGGGGGGCGCATGCAGCGACGCAANNGAGCGAAACCGGCTATGTCGAGGGAAAAAACGTCGTGATCGAATACCGCTGGGCAGAGGGTCGCTATGATCGGCTGCCCGCATTGGCCGCCGAACTTGTCAGCCGCAAGGTCGATGTGATCGCTGCAATCAGCGGCAGTCCTTCGGCACTCGCGGCAAAAAATGCGACATCGACAATCCCGATCGTCTTCACCAGCGGCGCTGACCCAGTCGGGGATGGGCTAGTGGCCAGTCTCGCCCGGCCGGGCGGCAACCTCACGGGCATCAGCTTCCTCGGCGGCGACCTGATGTCGAAGCGGTTTGAGCTGCTCTCCGAGCTTGTGCCTCAGGCCATGGTGATCGGCTTGCTCGTGAATCCGAACAATGCGTACGCCGCCCGCGAGACGCGAGATGTGCAGGAAGCGGCGCGTTCGAAGAGTGTGCTCCTTCATGTCCTAACGGCAACGAGCGAAAGTGAAATCGACGCCGCTTTCGCCCGCCTCGTCCAACTGCAAGCTGGCGCACTTCTCGCCTCCCCCGCTGTGTCCAACATCGGCCGGCGCGACCAGCTCGTGGAACTGGCGGCACGTCATGCCATTCCGACGATCTATCCATGGAGGGAATTCGCCACGGCGGGCGGCTTGATCAGCTATGGATCGAGTAATGAGGCTAACAATCGCCAAGCCGGGATATACGCCGGAAGGATTCTCAAAGGCGCAAAGCCCGCTGATCTGCCCGTGATGCAGCCGACCAAGTTCGAACTCGTGATCAACGTGAAGACCGTGAAGGCGCTGGGGCTCACCATCCCGCCAAGACTACTCGCCGCTGCTGACGAGGTGATCGAGTGAGCCGCTGGTTTTCGATCACTGTGTTGGCTTTAGTCGGACTGATTGCCGGTGCTGGCTCTGTTTGCGCGCAGCAGGACGGCCGCGTCTACAGGATCGGGTATCTCTGGTTTGGCACACCGGAGGGCACGCCATCGGAGAGACTACCGGCCTTCCGGGACGGCATGCGTGAGCGCGGCTACGTGGAAGGGAAGAACCTTGTAATCGACGTGCGCGACGGGCGCGGAAATGCGGCTCGGCTTGCAACGGAGGCCGCCTCTCTCGCCGCCGCTGGCGTCGATGTCATTGTAACAGCAGAAACCGGGCCGACGGTCGCTGCAATGCAGGCGACCAATCGCATCCCTATCGTCTTTAGCATGGTTGGCGATCCGGTTGGTCGCCGGCTCGTCGCGAGTCTTGCGCACCCGGGCGGCAATGTGACGGGGCGCGCCATCGACCTCGGCTCGAACAAGGGCTACGAGGCGCTACGTGAAATCGCACCGAGGATGCGGCGCATTGGCTTGCTATTCAATGCGTCGAACTTTCCCGCAGCCTACCTCCCGACTTTAATTGCGGGCCGGAAGGCGGCAGCCGAGGCGGTCGGCTTCGAACTGATTCCGTTGCCTATCGTTAGTTTTGGCGAGTTCGGCCCCGCGTTTGCCGAGCTAGCGAAAGGCGGGGGCGAGGCGATCTTCGTCCAGAGCAATACGCTATTTACGACCGCGCGCGGCGCGCTCTTCCCGCTAGCGCTCCAGTACCGCCTTGCTTCCGTCTGTAACGATCCCTTAACCGCCAACGCGGGCTGCCTGATCACTTACGCAGATGACTTTGATGAAGGCTCCCGGCACGCAGCCGTTCTGGCGGGCAAGATTTTGAAGGGGGCCAAGCCGGCTGACCTGCCGGTCGAGCAACCGACCCATTTCAAACTCATCATCAATCTGAAGACCGCGAAGGCGCTCGGCCTAACCATTCCGCCGTCGATCCTCGCCCGAGCCGACGAGGTGATCGAATGAAGCGGTGGGAGTTCATCACGCTACTCGGCACTGCGGGAGTGGTATGGTCATCGCCACTCGGTGCGCAGCCGAAGCCGATGCCACTGATCGGGTTTCTCAGCAGCGGTTTCGCCGCTTCTGGGGTGGCACAAGTGGCCGCATTCCGCCGTGGTCTCAACGAGACCGGATTCGTCGATGGTAATAATGTGACTATCGAATATCGTTGGGCAGAGGGTCGGTACGACCGACTGCCCAGACTGGCCGCCGATCTGGTTGGCCGTGAGGTTGCCCCCCCGGATGGGGGCCTCGTCAGTTACGGTGCGGATTATGCGGACGGATATCGCCAAGCTGGCGT
>PLYQ01000019.1 GCA_003153415.1 Rhodospirillales bacterium
TCCGGTATGGTGGGTCGCCGAACTGCTGAAAGAACGAGACCTCAATCAAGATCACCTCGACCTTCGGAAGTGGTAGAGAGGCACCCCGAAGCTCCAACCGAAACGACCGGGACAGATGCCCGATCGTCCTGCTCTCTAAACCTTGACCCAGATGCTAGGCCGGCACTTCGACCTCGATCACCTCCAGATCGGCGGTCATCACCTTGCCCTTGGTCTCCGGACCGAGAT
The DNA here is from genome assembly GCA_003153415.1 of Rhodospirillales bacterium. Lineage (GTDB taxonomy): Bacteria > Pseudomonadota > Alphaproteobacteria > Reyranellales > Reyranellaceae > Reyranella. The sequence continues at coordinate 229 of PLYQ01000019.1, forward strand.
AGACCGCGATCACATACACGACCAGCGAACCGATCGTGCCGTACATCATCGGCTTGGCGAAGCCCATGCCCTGGTTCACGGCGAAGTAGGTCAGCAACGGCGCAACAGCTGCCCCCCAAACCGCCCCCTGGTGGTAGACGAAGCCCGCCGCGGTTGCCCGGACCTCGGTCGGATAACGTTCCGACAGCCAGCCCGGGTTGAGGGCATCCTTGCCACCGACAAAGCAGATGAACAGCATGAAGGTCGCGAGGAACCACGTCGGATCGGTCGTGGACAGATAGACCGGCACGAAAAGGATGGAGATGACGCAGGGGATCATGAGCGCCCAACGCCGGCCGATCTTTTCCGACATCCCGCCCCAGAAGCTGCTCGCGAGGAAGGTGATAATGTTGCCCCAGAATACCGGGACCGCCACCTGGGCCGGTGTCCAGCCCAGCTCCTTTTGCAGGTAGGTGCCCAGCATGGCCCAGATCGCGTAGTAGACGCAGAAGTTCGCCGCCATCCACAAACAGCCCGTGACGGTGTTCCACAGATATTTGCGCTTGAAGATCGCGAACAGCGGAAGCGTGACCTGCTGGTTGGTCGAGTTCTGGATCTTCTTGTTTTCCGTCCAGACCGCCGGCTCTTTCACGTAGATGCGGATCCAGACGCAGGCCAAGGCCGGCAGCACGCCCAGGATCAGCATGCCGCGCCAACCGTAGCCGGCCCCCATGCTTTCGAGAGGGCCGTAGAGGAAGCCGTAGGCCAGCGCCGACAGCGCGAAACCCAGGCCCCACGAGCCCTGCAACACGCCGGACATGAAGCCCCGCGAGCGCACCGGCCAGGATTCCATCGCCAGTGCCGCGCCCGCCGGCCATTCCGCGCCCATGCCGATGCCCAGCAAGGCCCTGGCCACGAACAGAAACGTGAAGGTGGGCGAGAGCCCCGCGGCGAGGTTGCAGAAGGAGTACCAGAGGATGGAGATGATCAGCGGCGTCCGACGCCCTAATCGATCGGCCAACCAGCCGGACGCGGTGGCGCCGCCCAGGCGCATGATCAGCGTGACCGAGAAGACTGCGGTCACCTCGATCAGCGGAACGCCGAATTCCTTCGCGATCGGCGCCATGATCAGGAGAAAGACCGTGAAGTCGAACGCGTCCAGCGTCCAGCCCATCCATGCGGCACAATAGGCGTACCACTGATCTTTGGTGGGTTCTTTCCACCACGGCAACGTGGACACGGGTGCACTAGGTGCGGACATCGGCGAGTCCTCCTGAATTGTTTTTGGTCTACGCGGACGCTTCTCCAATTGAAATTTAACAGGCGGATATTTTCTGGTGTTTGCAGGGTATTGGCAACAGCATCGTGTTAGAATCGAGCTTTGCCGACTAGCTTCTCTGCGTTCTCACTGGAAACCGNNGACTGAAGCAGCACAGTCCGTTGCAAGTGGGCCAGTGTTTTGTCGAGGTGCATCGGAAACCACCACTCGACAATCTTAGCCCGGAGAAAACGCACCGAAAGCGGCCGGATCGACCGATTTTAGAGTCGAATTGTGCGGCGCACGGTGGCGGTTTTGCCCGCGAGAACGCCCATGAAATGGGCTTTCTTCGCGACGCATCGATCTATGCCTTGCCTAGACAGTNNACTTCTGCAACAAAATCTGCCAGGACCGGACATTCCTCAAACGGCTAGTGTCCGCAAGCCTGCCTAGATCTCAAGGGCTCGGTGTGATCTCGCAGAGGTAGGAGCGCGGCGATACCGTCCCGCTGACCGGATCGACGATCGCGCTCGAGGCGCTCCAACTTGGGAGTACACGCGCTAGTACGGCGTCGCCCAGCGGGTCTCGAACTCCGCCTCGATGCGGCGGTGGCGCGCCCTGATCACATCGGCCGGAACCGCGCTCACGAAGGCGTAGAAGGTCTTGTTTCGGATCGCATCGATCACCCGCTCGCCGACTAGCTTGGGATCGATGCCGGTCCGCGCCAGGCGCTCCGCCATAACCGCCTCGGCGGTCGGATGCAGCTGCGGGCCGCCCAGGTGATCTGGCCGATGGCGCGCGCCTTGCGCCAAGTTGGTGGCGATCGGACCCGGGCACAGCGCGGTCACGCCGACATTGGTACCCTCAAGTTCGTGCTCCAGCGCCTCCGACAGCGACAGCACGGCGTACTTGCTCATCGAATACGGACCCTGGTTGGTGCCGCGGCGGTTCTGCGTGGCGGCGACCGAGGCGGTGTTGACGACATGCCCGGCCTCGCCGTGCTTCAGGATCGCCGGCACGAAGTGCCGGATGCCGTGGATGACGCCCCAGACATTGACGCCGATGACGAAGGCCCAGTCGGCCACCGGCACGTCCACCAGCCGGGTGCCGTGCATCGGCACGCCGGCATTGTTACAGGCGATGTGGAGCTTGCCGAAGCGGCGCTCGGCCTCGGCCAGCGCGTGGATCACCGACTGCTCCTGAGTGACGTCGATCTTGACCGGGAGCACTTGCTTGTTGGTGCCGGACAGCTGGTGTGCCGCCTGCTCCACGGCGTCCTTCTCGATGTCGGCCATCACCACGTTGGCGCCAGCTTCGGCCAGTGCCGTGGCGATGCCGAGGCCGATGCCGGAGGCGGCGCCGGTGACGATGGCTGTCTTGCCGGAAATATCCATGGCCCATGACCTCCAGAGGCGCCGCGGGGCAATCGTTGCGTCGCTCATGCTAGAGCACCCATGTGGCCTTTGAATAGAGCGCCGGTCTGTTCGCTCTTCTGGCCAGGATGATCGTCGCCGCCTTGGCGCGCTGGTAGGTGCATCCGTCAGAAAACGCCGGACGCGCCGCCCTCGCGCGCTCCCCCGTTCGAGGGCCGGACGTGCTTTGACGTGGAACAAGCTACTGGCATCGGTCAAAGAGACCGCGGACCGTCTAATCGTCTAAACGCGCCGTTCGTCATCGGCTCCCGGCTGGGCTACGATGGCGCGGCAAGTTCGGATAGCCCACGGGTGAGGAGACGCGAGCCATGCGCACGAGCTTTTCCGTCAACGACATGACCATCCACCGGATCGTCGAGCAGGAGAGCGGCTTCACACCGATGCTCGACTTCCTGCCGACATTGTCAAAAGAAACCCTCGGCGAGAACCTCGCCTGGCTGGCGCCCGGCGGCTATGACAGTGCGAGCGGGAATGTCGTGTTGTGCTTCCAGTCGTATGTCGTCAAGACGCCGCACCATAACATCCTGGTCGATAGCTGCATCGGCAACGACAAGAACTTCCCGCTGCGGCCGACCTGGAACAAGAAGAACGACGGCAACTGGATGAAGGCGCTGAAGGCTGCCGGCCTCGGGGTCGAGGACATCGATTTCGTGATGTGCACGCATCTGCANNACCTTTCCGAAGGCGCGCTACCTGTTTTCGAAAAAAGAATACACCTATTGGAGCGAGATCCATCGGAAGACGCCGCTCGACCAGATCACCGACAGCGTGCTGCCGATCATCGAGGCCAATCGGGCCGAATTGGTCACCAGCGATCACGCGCTCAACGACCATATCCGATTGAGCCCGACCCCGGGCCACACGCCCGACCATTTCGCGGTCTGCGCCGGCAAGGGCGGCGACGCCGCGGTGTTCACCGGCGATCTGATCCATTCGCCGATCCAGGCCCGCTATCCCGAATTGGTCATGCGCGTCGACACCGACCGCGACCAGGCTGTCCGGACGCGCCGGAATTTCTTCGAGCGCTACTGCGACACCGACACGTTGTGCTGCACCATGCACTTCCCGTCGCCCTCGGTCGGCCATATCAAGCGCTGGGGCGACGGCTTCCGCCTGGAATACGCAAAAGTCTGAATGATTCGGCGATTGCCAGGGCGATATGGTTATCGGGCAATACTGGATAGATGCAAACGTTCGGCCGATGCTATTGGCGAGAGTGGTTTTCCGGAATGCTACACGCGCCCGCCACAATCTGCGGGTCAAGAAATGAGGAGCCAGATCATGAGCGCTGCCGCGTCGAGGATACCCACCCAGGCTATGAAGATTGAGAAGGTTAAGGAGCACGTCGGCGCCATTGTCACAGCTATCGACCTTGCGCATCCCATCGACGGTGCGACGCAGAAGAAGCTCTACGACGCTGTCGTCGAGAACGTGGTCCTTGTGATTCGTGGGCAAGAACATCTCACCCCAGGCCAGTTGCAAGCCGCTGGAGAAATGTTCGGCGAGCTGATGGAGGACCAGAACCGGCGCTATCTGGTTGACGGATTTCCGTTGATCAGTGTGCTCGACAACCGTCACAAAGACAGCAAGGGTCAGCCCGCAAAAGTCGACGCCAATGCCACTTGGCACACCGACCACACCAACCAAGAATTGCCGCCCAAGTTCACCATACTGTATGCGGTAGCAGTGCCGGATAAGGGTGGCGCGACATCGGTTTGCAACTCGCGTGCGGCCTACGAAGCGCTTCCAGACGACGTGAAACTGAAGATCGCCGACGCGAAGACCGAGAATACGCTGATCAGCAGCGCGCGGATGAAGACAGGCAATCCGGATATCGTGAAGGCCCAGCTCGAGGCGACGAAATCGCCGACGATGCATCCCTTGGTGCGCACCCACCCGGAGACCGGCACCAAGGCCGCGTGGTTTCATAAGGGCAAGACCGAGACGGTCACTGGCATGTCACCCGAAGAAACCCAGGATTTTCTGCAGGATTTGACCGATAAGATCACGCAGCCACAATTTTGCTATGC
>PLYQ01000094.1 GCA_003153415.1 Rhodospirillales bacterium
CTTAAGTGGCGAATGCTCTAGAGCGATTCCGCCGAAGGCGGAACGCGCGGGCGCTCACGCAACTCTATCGCGATCGTGATCCTGCGGGCCGGCCGGTACGATATCATGGCGCTAGGAGAGTTGAACCATGCCGCTTCGATCGCTCCTGACTCTTGTCGTCCTGACCGCCCTGCTCGGCGGGTGCGCCGATCAACGCAGCAAGGCTGCGGTCGACGACATGGAGCGCCGCCACACCGATACGATGCTGATCATGGGCGGCGGTGGNNGACGGCGCCATGCCGAAGCGGCGCTCGAAGGCGTGGCCCAGCCGCGCCGAGGAGTTCAAACCCACCTTCCCGGCAATGGCCTTGAGCGGCAGGCCCATGGCGAGCAGCGTGCGCGCCGCGTCGAGGCGCAGGCTTTCGACGAAATGCGCCGGCGTCTTGCCCGTGGCGTCGGTGAATTTGCGGTAGAAGCTGCGCTCCGACACGCCGCCCCGGCGCGCCAGTGCCGGCACATCGAGCGGCTGCTCGAGATTGTTCTGCATCCAGTTGATCAGCGGCAAACGGCGCTTCGGCCGCGGTCTGCGCCTGCAGCAGCGGGCTGAACTGCGACTGGTAACCCGGACGGCGGCCATAGAGCACGAAGTGCCGGGCGATCAGGTTAGCGACTGCGGCGCCGAGATCGGCTTCGACCAGCGCCAGCGCCATGTCGACCCCGGTGGTGACGCCGGCCGAGGTCCAGACCTTGCCGTCGACGACATAGAGCTGCTCGGGATCNNGCCACACGCTTGCCGTCGAGCAGGCCCCAGGCCGCGAGTGCGAAGGCGCCGGTGCAGACCGAGCCGTAGCGGGCGGTGCGAGGCGCCACCCGCCGTACCCAGCGCCGGGCATCGGTACGGGCGATCAGCGCCTTGAGCCCCAACGAGCCGCCGGCGATCAGCAGCGTCTCGGGCTGGCCTCCCATCCGACGGCTGTGCAGCGCCACGCCTGAATTGGTGGCGACCGCGCCACCGTCGGGCGAGACGATCTGCAGGTCGCAGACCTTGCGCCCCACCGCGTCGTTGGCCGCGCCGAACACCGCGGCGGGCCCGGTGACATCGAGGAGCTGGCAACCTTCATAGGCGAGGATCGACAGGCGGTGCGGTCGAGTCATTGGCAGAAAATAGACNNACATCGGCATCCTGCTCTATCCCAACGTCACCCAGCTCGACGCCACCGGCCCGGCGCAGGTGCTGGCGCGCGTGCCCGGCGCGGTGCTGCACATGATCTGGAAGACACTCGATCCGGTGCCGACCGATGCCGGCTTCTCGATCGTGCCGAACATGACCTTCGCCGACTGTCCGAAGCTCGACGTGATCTGCGTGCCGGGCGGCGGCGGCCAGGTGGCGCTGATGACCGACCCCGAGACGCTCGACTTTCTCCGCACGCAGGCCGCAACCGCGCGCTACGTCACCTCGGTCTGCACCGGCTCGCTGGTGCTGGGCGCCGCCGGCCTCCTGAAAGGCTACAGGTCGGCCTGCCACTGGGCGTGGCGCGACATGCTGAAGGATTTCGGCGCCATCCCGGTGGCCGAGCGCGTGGTGCGCGACCGCAACCGCATCTCCGGCGGCGGCGTCACCGCAGGCATCGACTTCGGCCTCACGGTCGCGGCCGAACTCGCGGGCGATGAGGTCGCGAAATCGATCCAGCTCGTGCTCGAGTACGACCCGCAGCCGCCGTTCGATTCAGGCTCGCCGGAAAAGGCCGGACCAGAACGCGTCAAGCGCATCCGCGAGCGGCTGTCGGGCTTGCTGGAAAGCCGGAGCAAGGCCAACGCCGCAGCGGCGGCGCGGCTTGCCTGACGTCTAGCTGGCCGAAGCGCTCTCGATGGTAATGGCCTTGCCGGCAGCCATGTCGAACTTCAGCCGCTGCACGTAGTCGAGATCACGACCGGTCACGCGCACGAAGCGGCTGCCCTCGGGGTAGTCGATGGCGTGGATCGCCCGCACGTCGTAGACGCCGGCGTGACCGGGTTCGAGGCGATAGCTCTTGATCTTCTCGAGCTTGGCATCGCCCGCGCTCTCGCTGGGATCGAGCCGCCGGTACTCGCTCATGTCGGTGTACTTGATCGCCTGGCCGTAGACCGCCCAGGACGATCCGTGGTCGTGCGGCGGGCTCTTGTGCGCCTTGGCATTGACGTGAGCCAGCACGACGAACCCGAGATCCTTGTCCTCATAGAGCTTGCGCGCGCCCATCGGCGCGGCGGGACCGACCGCGGTGTCGACGAACGCCTTGTTGGTCAGGAGCTTCTCCAGCAACACGCGGACCTGCTCACGGCCGGCCGGTCCCTCGTGCGCCTTGAGGGCGGCCTGCGCGTCTTTCACGAAAGCATCTAGTGTGTAAATCAAGACAGCCCTCCTTCGTTCCTAGCGACCGCCCAGGATGCGTCGCGCAATCACCATACGGTGCACCTCGGACGGGCCTTCGTAAACCCGCATGGTGCGTACTTTCTGTGCAAGCCAGCTGAGCGGCAGCTCCTGCGTCACGCCCATGGCGCCAAACGCCTGCTGGGCATGGTCGATCACCTCGGTCGCCATCTCGGTGGCGAAGACCTTGATCATCGAGGCTTCCATGCGCACGTCGCGGCCCTCGTCCTGCTTGACCGCGGCGTCCATCACCATCAGCCGGCAGGCATGCAGCTTGGTCGCCGCATCGGCCACCCACCACTGGATCGCCTGACGGTCGGCGAGCTTCTCGCCGAAGGTGACGCGCTGGTTGGCATGCTCGACCAGCATGTCGAGCGCGCGCTGCGCCATGCCGACGCACCACGAGCCCATCTGCAGGCGGCGCACGGTGAGGCGGAGCTGCATGGGCGCAAAGCCCTGGCCGATGCGGCCCAGCACCTGGCTTTCGTGCACGCGGCAATCCTCGAACACGACCTCGTAGGTGCGCTGGCCGGCGAGCATGGGGATGGCGCGCGCCACGACGAGCCCCTCGGTACCCTTGTCGACCAGGAACGCGGTGATACCGCCGCGCGAACCGCGCTCGGGGTCGGTCACCGCCATGACGATGGTGAAGTCGGCCCGGGCGATGCGGCTGATCCAGATCTTGCGGCCGTTGATCACCCAGTGATCGCCGTCCTTGATGGCGCGGGTCTTCATGCCGGCCGGGTCGCCGCCGGCGCCGGGCTCGGAGATGGCGATAGCCGAGACGGTCTCGCCCGCCGCATAGGGTTCCAGATACTTCTTGCGCTGCTCGGGCGTGACCGTCGCCAGCATCATGTGCAGGTTGGGCGAGTCGGGTGGAAAGGTGAAGGGCACGGCGGTGTAGCCCAGCTCCTCGTTGACCCCGACCAGCGCCACCGCCGGCAGGTTGGCGCCGCCCGCCTCTTCCGGCACGTCGAGCGCCCACAGACCGAGCTCCTTGCACTGCTTGAAGAGCTTCTGGTTCTCGTCGTCGGAGAGTGCCGCCGGCTGGCCCCGGGCAAAGCGGTCGAGGATGTTCTTCTCGAGCGGCATCAGCTCGTTGCGCACGAACTTCTTCACCAAGTCGCGCAGCATCTGGTGCTCTTCGCTGACCTTATGCATGTCCCCTCCTGCCATTCCTCGTCGCCCCGAGCGTAGCCGAGGGGCCTCTTTTTTGTCCGATGCAAAAAGAGGTCCCTCCGCTCCGCGCTTCGCGCTGCGGTCGGGACGACGGATTGATTACGGCCTGCCGATTCCCTTGTTCACGAAGTCGAGCGCATAGGCCCGGGCGACGTCGAGTCCCTTCGGGACCACCTCGACATCGACCATCGATTCGTAGAACTCCTTCCAGCGCCGGTCGCTCATGGCACCGATACCGCCCTTGAGCGCGTCACCCGACAGCACGATGCCGCGCTCAGCCAGGACCTTGATGGCGTAGGCGATGCGGTCGTCGGTCTGCTCAGGATTGTGCTGCTTGATCAGCGCATTGGCCGCAGCGATTGCCGGTCCGCCCCTGAGATACTGCGCCCAGCCTTCGAGCGTGGCGTCGACGAAGCGCTGGATAAGCTCCTTCTTCTCGTTCGCCAGCTTGCGCGAAATGGTGATGGTGGTCTGGTAGGCGCTGAAGCCCGCGTCGGCGATCAGCATCACTTCCGGTGATTTGCCGATGGCCTGAGCGATCGAATAAGGCTCGGACGACAGGAAGCCCTGCTGGATCGAATGCGGATCGGCGAGGAACGGCGCCATGTTGAAGTTGTAGGGCCGGAGCTGGCTGTCGGAGAGACCGTACTTCTTGCGGATGTAAGGCCAGAAGGTCGAGCGACTGCCGTTGGAGATCAGCAATGGCCGTCCCTTCAGCTTGTCGAAGCTGTCGAAGCCCGAGGCGGGATGGGCGATCAGCACCTGCGGGTCCTTCTGGAAGATCGCCGCGATGGTGAAGAACGGCGCACCCTCGCGCACGAAGGTGAAGGCCTCGAAGCTGTTCGACATGATCATGTCGACCCGGCCTGCCAGCAGGAGCTGGCTAATGTTGAGACTGGGCCCGCCCTGACGCAGGTCGCACTCGATGCCGTACTTCCTGTAGATGCCGGCGGCGATCGCCTGGTAGTAGCCGCCATGCTCGGCCTGAGCGCGCCAGTCGGTGTGGAAGGAGAGTCTGTCGAGCGTCTGGGCGCGCGGCCGGCGGGCGAGCGGCACCAGCAGCGGCGCGGCGAGCGCGAAGCCCAAGGCCGTCGCACGGAGTGCCGCGCGTCGCTGGACGCGCCAGGCGCCGCTCACCGCTGCACTCCCTCTTTGCGGAAATCGAAGAAGTAGGCCGCGTATTCCCACAGCGCCAACCCCGAATGCGCTTCGGCGCCGATCCCCGGGATCCAGTTTTCCCAGGGTGGGCGGGCCTCGAACGGAACACGCCAATCGGTGGGGAATGCGGCGGCGTTCAGTCCGTTGCGCCGCGCCAGCCGCAGAGCGCGCGGCATGTGGAAGCCCGAAGTGACGAGCGCTATCGGCTTGTCCTGCACCAGGGCACGCAAGTTGCCCATGTTCTCGATGGTGTTGAGCGACTTGCCTTCCTCGATGATCGCGCCGGAAGGCACGCCAAGGTCCAACAGGAACTGGCGCATCGCCTCGGCCTCGGTCGTTGCCGGTCCGCCCTGTTGGGCCAGGAAGCTGCCGCCGCTCACGATTATGCGCGGCGCCACGCCACGATGGTAGAGCCGCGCCGCATGCCAGATGCGATCGCCGGCGTCGGCAAGATCGGGATCGGGAAAATACGGCGGCGCCGCGGGTGCAATGGCACCGCCCAGCACGACGATGGCGTCGTAGCAGCAGGGCTTCGCCTTGGCGGCCTCGGCACGCGCCTCGCTCTCCAGCGGCTTCATCAGGGCGTCGGACACCGGCGGCAGGGAGAGTATCAGTGCTTCGGCGAAGGCAAGTGCCAACACCAACTTGGCAAGGCGGCGAAACCTGAAGAGTGCCAACAGACCGGCCACGACAAGGCCGAACAACAGTGACGCCGGCGGGAGGGCAAGCTGGCCGACGAGTTTCAGGAAGATGAAAGTGTTCATGTCGAGCGCGTCAGACGCCGGCTATACTAGCCCGCAACGTTTCGGGCAAAGAATTCCGACAAATACTCTCCGACAAATACTCATCGCATCGACGCCCCGGTACGGCGATCGAAGGCAATCGCCAGGATTTCGCGCAGCGCCACGCAGGACGTCGCCAAACCGTCGGCCGAGGGGACCCAATTGTCCCAGGGCGGACGAGTCGAGGGGACCGCGCGGAAGTCGGTCGGAAACGCCGCGACATTGAGCTTCTCATTCGCCGCAACGCGCAGCGCCCGCGGCATGTGGTAGGCCGACGTTACCAGCGCCACTCTTTGGTCTTTCACCATTGCGTGGATGTTGCGCATGTTGTCGATGGTGTTGAGCGAGGTGCTCTCGGAGACGATCGCCCCATCCGGCACGCCGAGCGCGATCAGGAAGCGGCGCATCGCCTCGGCCTCGGTCGTCTCGGGACGGCCCGCCAGCGCCATGAACCCGCCACCGCTGACGACGATGCGCGGTGCGACGCCGCGGTGATAGAGCCGCGCGGCCTCCCACATGCGATCGGCCGAGTCGGTGAGATCGGGCTCAGCGCGAGCCGGCGGCATGGCCGGCAAGATACCGCCTCCCAGCACGACGATCGCGTCGTAACAGCAGGGCGGTGCGTTGGCTGCGGCAGCGCGCGCCTGGTTCTCCAGGACGGTCATGAGCGCGTGCGAGATGGGCGGAAACGACAGGACAATCGTCTCGGCGATGGCGAGCGCGATCGCCAACCGTCCCAAGCGACGCCGGCGCAAGGCCATCAACACAAGGGCAGCCAGCGCACCCACGGCAAGCGATGCCGGCGGCAGCGCCAACTGGGACAGGAATTTCAGGAAAATGAAGGTATCCATGCGATCCGCGGTGGTGCCGGCTATACTAGCCCGCAACATTCCCGGCAAAGAGTTCCAACATGATCTCCAATTCGCTTCCTCTCGATGCCGCTCTGCGGACACGCGCCCAGCGCGTCATTCCCGGCGGCATGTACGGCCATCTGAACGTAGCGCGGTTGCCACCCGGCTATCCTCAGTTCTTCGCCCGGGCCGAGGGCGCCACGCTGTGGGATGTCGACGGCAATGCCTATGTCGACTTCATGTGCGCCTACGGACCGATGGTGTTGGGGTACGGCAACCGCGAGGTCGAGGAAGCGGCCGCCGCGCAGCGCGCGCTGGGCGACGTGCTCACCGGCCCGTCGGAACGGCTGGTCGAACTGGCGGAAAAACTGGTCGGGCTGGTCAGCCATGCCGACTGGGCGCTGTTCCAGAGAAACGGCACCGACGCCACAACGCTCTGTGTCGTCATCGCGCGCGCCTCGACCGGTAAGCGCAAGATCCTCGTGGCGCGCGGCGCCTATCATGGCTCTGCGCCATGGTGCACGCCGCATCCGACCGGCACCACGGCCGAGGATCGCATCCATCTGGTGCATTACGACTACAACGACGTGGCGAGCCTGGTCGCAGCCGCCCAGTCGGTCGAGGGAGACATCGCGGGCGTGGTCGCCTCGGCGTTCAAGCACGACTACGGCAAGGACCAGGAACTGCCCACCCCGGCCTTCGCCGCGGCGGTGCGCAGGCTGTGCGACGAGTCAGGTGCGGCGCTGATCCTCGACGATGTGCGCGCCGGTTTCCGCCTGCATCTCGGCGGCAGTTGGGAAACGGTGGGTGTGCGGCCCGATCTCGCGGCCTATTCGAAGGCGATCGCCAATGGCTATACGCTGGCCGCCGTCACCGGCAGCGACAAATTCCGCGACGCCGCCGCCTCGGTCTTCATGACCGGCTCGTTCTGGTGCGGCGCGGCGTCGATGGCCGCGGCGCTGAAGACGCTCGAGATCTTCGAGCGCGACGACTCAATTTCCCGTATGGCGGCACTTGGCCAGCGTCTGCGCGACGGCCTTGCCGCGCAAGCCGAGGCGCACGGACAAGTGCTGAAGCAGACAGGCCCGGCGCAGATGCCCACGATCCTATTCGCCGACGATCCGCAGGTCGAGAAGGGCCGGCTATTCACCGTCGAAGCGTTGCGCGGCGGCGCATGGCTACATCCGCAGCACAACATGTTCTTGTCGACCGCCCATACCGAGGCCGACATCGACCGCGCCCTGCAGGCGACCGACGGCGCGATGGCTGCAGTGCGCAAGAGCTTCGGCAGAGACTAAAAAAGAGGACTAGACAAAAAGAAGGGCGGGCCCGGCTGTCGCCGAGACCCGCCCGATCTCTTCGAGGGTGCGTCTTAGACGGCTTCCTTGAGATCCTTGGCGACGCGGAAGGCGACCTTCTTCGACGCCTTGATCTTGATCGCTTCGCCGGTCGCCGGGTTACGGCCCATGCGCGCCGGACGATTGCGGACCTGAAGGATGCCGAGGCCCGTGATGCGAACCTTGTTGCCCTTCTTGAGGTGCTTCACGATCAAGCCGACGAATTCGTCGAGGCAGCCAGTGGCGTCCTTCTTGGTCATGCCCGTCTTCTCGGCCAATTCGGCCGCGACCTTGGACAGCGGAACCGTCGGAACGGTGGGCTTGGCTGGTTTAGCGGTGGTGGGTGCAGTTGGCAGTGCCATGTGAGGGGTCCCTTGCGTTTTTTGTTGCTCGCCGACGCCCCTGACGCCCCAGGAAACCGTCGACGCCGGCTAGGTTTATCCACGAATCATTTTCCTGCAAGGGCCGAATACACGAAAAATGTCGATTCTTGGGGCTTTTTAGGCCATTTGAGGCAACCATCCACAGCCTGCAGAGGGCGCGCCTCGTGCCAATGTCCGAATTGATCCCGACTTTCACCACCGCCGTGAACACGTGGCAGTGCGATGAGAACGACTATCTGAACGTGCAGTTTTACACCGAGTTCGGGCACGAGGCGTCGGCCCACCNNACCGTTGAAGATCATGTCCGGTACCTGCGCGAGTTCCGCGTCATCGATTCGGTCGAGGTGCGCTCGGCACCGGTGGAAATCGGCGAGCGCCATCTCGTGGCCTACCATGAAGTGCGCAATGCAGCCGACGGGCTTATCGCCTCGACCATCCGTCGCCGTATCGTCTGCGACCGGCCGTGGCCTGCCACCTTCCACATCAAGGCCGAGGCGGCCTGCGTGGCGCTGCCCAACGCTGCCCGGCCGCGCAGCGTCGGCACACTCGCCATGCCCGACCTCGCGCTCGCCGATGCGGCGCGCAGCGGACTGATCGAAATCGGTCGCACGCTCGTCAAGCCCGAGGAATGCGATGAGACGGGCGCGTTCCTGCCACGCCATCAGTTCGGCCGCTATTCCGACGGCGCACCGATGCTGTGGAACCATCTCGGCTTCGATCGAGTGGCCATGCAGGATCGCCAGGAAGGTTCGGTTGTTGTCGAGATGCTGCAGCACTATCGCAGCACCTTGCGCGCCGGCGACCTTGCGGTGGTGATGAGCGGGCTGGCCGACTTCTCCGACAAGGTGCTGAAGTTCACCCATTTCCTGTTCGAGGCCGAGACCGGCATGCTTGCTGCTTGCGCCGAAGCCGTGGGCATGAAATTCGACCAGAAGGTCCGCAAGATCATGACCTTCTCGACCGAGGACCGCGCCCGCCTCGCCGAACACAAGCTCGCCCTGTTCGCCTGAGGAGACCTGCCATGGACGACAAGACCAAGACAGCCGCCGGCATCGCGACCGACCTTCAGGGATTGAAATATGACGACGCGCGCCTGGCCGAGATCGCGGCCGAGCTGGCGGTGCTGAACGACGCCGTGCGCAGCGCCGCCGCCCAGCGCCTCACCTTCGACGACGAGCCCGCCGCTTTCGCCAGCGTGCTCGCTCGGGAGGCCCGGAAATGAGAAACGACGACATCGCGCTCGAAACGCTGAGCGCTATCGCCGACGCGATCGCGGCACGCCGCGTCACCTCGGTGCAGGCGACCGAAGCCTGTCTCGCCCGCATCGAGGCCTGGCAACCGCGCACCAACGCCTTCCTGCGCCTGCACGCCGACAAGGCGCTGAGCCACGCCCGCGCGATGGATGCCGAGATCGCCGCGGGCAAGCGGCGTGGCCCGCTGCACGGCGTGCCGATGGCCCACAAGGACCTTTATTACCGCAAGGGCGAGCTCTCGACGGCCGGCAGCGCCATCCGCCGCGACTGGCGCGCGCCGGTGACCGCCACGGTGCTGGACAAGCTCGATGCCGCCGGCGTTGTCGAGCTGGGCTTCCTCAACATGGCGGAGTTTGCCGCGGGTCCCACCGGCCACAATNNTTCGGCTCCCTTGGCTCGGACACCGGCGGCTCGATCCGGCTGCCCGCTTCGGCCTGTGGCGTGGTCGGCATGAAGGCGACCTATGGCCGCGTGAGCCGCTTCGGCGCCGCGGCGCGCTCGTGGAGTCTCGACCATGTCGGGCCGCTCACCCGCACGGTGCGCGACAACGCCCGCATGCTGACCGTACTCGCCGGTTCCGATCCCAACGATTCGACCACCAGCGAGAAGCCGGTGCCGGACTACGAGGCAACGATCGAGGGTGGCGTCGCAGGCCTCAGGATCGGCATCGCGCTGCCCAACGACGGGCCGGCGCCGCTCGACGGTCAAGTTAGCGCAGCGGTGCAGGCAGCGGCCAATGTGCTGGGCAGGATCGGCGCCAAGATCGCCGTTGCCAAGCTGCCTGACTTCACAGCGCTCTATCGCGCGGCCGAAGTCATCGTGAAATGCGAGGCCGCCGCCATGCACCGGCCCTGGATGGAGCGGCAGCCGGAAGCCTATGCCAACCAAGTGCGCACACGCCAGGAGGCGGGCTTCTTCATTCCGGCGACGCAGTACATCGACGCGCTTCGCCTGCGCGCGCATTTCGTGACCGAGTTCCTGCAGACCGCGATGGACGGCGTCGATGGCGTACTGCTGCCGGCTATCCCGTTCCCCATTCCGACCATCGAGGAGACCGACGTCGAAAAGAAGGGCGGACCGGCGACGCTCGCCATGGTGGGCAGCTTCACCGGCCTCACCCGGCCGTTCAACACACTCGGCCTGCCGGCGCTGTCGGTGCCCTGCGGCTTTGACACGAATGGCGCACCGATCGGCCTGCAGCTGATCGGCCGGCCGTTCGACGAGGCGCTGCTCTACCGGATCGGCCATGCCTATCAGGGCGCCACCGACCATCACAAGAAGGTGCCGGTCTGACAAGCGTGAGAGTCAGCGGGCGAGCCGTTCGAAATCCTCGAGCACGGCCGCGACCAGTTTCTGCCGCCGCGTATCGGCGGCCGTTAGAGTCGCCGCATAGAGGCTGAGGACATAGCGCGCCTTTTCGGCTACCTCCGGCCAGGTCGCCGCAGGTGCGGCCACCAGATGGGCTTCCAGATCGTCCTGGCGGAGACGCAGGGTTTTTTCGTTGGCTTCGACTTCGCTCAGCAGCCGGCGCAGATCGGTGGCCTTCTGGGCCGCCATTCCCCGGCGCTTGTCTAGATCCACGGTCTTGTCGGTCATGGTGGGCCTCCCTTGTGCAGTCCGACGACCACTTCCACCGACATGCTCTGGTAGGCGTCGGTCATTCCGATGAAACTGCCGGCCACCGGCATGGCCTGGTGAATGTCGCGCGCGACGGCGACGGGAATCAGGTTGAAGCCGCCGACGCCGCGGTTGGTCGGATCGAAGGTAATCCAGCCCGCGCCGGGCACGAAGACTTCGGCCCAGGCGTGCGTCGTTCCGGCATCCTTCTCGCGTTCCGGATTGTAGAGGTAGCCCGAGACGATGCGAGTGCCGAAGCCGAGAGTGCGTGCTGCCTCGACAAAGAGCACGGCGAAGTCCCGGCACGAACCCCAGCCGCGGTCGAGCGTTTCGATCGGCGATTGCGTGCCTTCGTCTTCGCGGCTTTGATAGAGGATCCGTTCCGCGACGCCGACGCTCAGGTCCTTGAGCAGAGCCAGCGTATCGGTCGGCGCGCTGCGGACGAAGCCCCGTGCCCAGCCGCGCAGCCTCCCGGTGGGATCGGGATATTGCGGGACGGCCAGGGCGCCGAGATCGACCCAGTCCTCCGGCGAATAGACGAATGGGAAGGACGCCGCCGAGGCGGCGATGTCGAAGACCGGCCAGGGCGCGGCGTCGAGCTGCAGGACGGCGACACTGTCGATCACCAGATGGTCGGCCATGCTTTGAAAAGTTGCCGTCGCAACGGCATTTCCGAAGACNNAGGCGCAGATCGCGGCTCTCCCGCGGGCGAAGCATCAGGCGATGCGGCCCGAGCCTCACCGACTCGCGGTAGCGATAGCTGGTCTTGTGGCGGATGCTGAGTGTGATCAATGGGGCTGCGTACGCTCCTTCGCTCGAGGCGGCTATCCCTTCTTTTTCGAAGCCTTGCGTTTCCGCTTGGCGCTTTTCTCGCCGTATTTCATGCCCTCGAGCTTGATGCCGTCGGGGTCGAGGAAAAACACGGCATAGTAATCGTCGTAATATTCGCTGGCCGGATCGACGATGTGCACGCGCTCCTTTTCCAGGAACGCCTGCAGGGCATCGACGTCGCGGCGGCTGCGCAGCTGGAAGGCATAGTGGTGCAGGCCGACGTCGCCGATGCAGTATTTCTTGCGACCCTCGGCCGCCGCGATCCAGTAGCGCGTCTTGCCGTTAGTCCAGCCGATGGTGTCGGGATATTCGTCCGAGATTTCGAAGCCCAGGAACTCGAACAGCTTGCCGTAAAAGGCCTTCGACTTCTTGTAGTCGCTGACCCGGATGGAGATGTGGTCGATACCGACGACGCGGGACATGGCAGCCTCCTTGGGGCTATTGTGGATGCAATCACACGGGACGAAAACCATGAACGCACTATCGACCAAACTCATCGCTGCCGCATTTGCCGCTGGCGCCCTCCTCGCCGGTGAGGCAACGGGCGAGGCAGCGGCCGGCACGCTCGACCAGATCAAGCAGGACAAGGCGATTTGCATCGCCTTCCGCGAGGATGCGCCGCCGTTTTCGTTCAAGGCGGCGAACAACCAGCCCGCCGACTTCATCGTCGATCTCTGCCAGGCCGTGGTCACGAGCCTGGCGCGCCAGCTCAACCTGCCCGGGCTGGCTGTCACCTACGTTCCGGTGACGTCGCTCGACCGCTTCGATGCGATTACCAATCAGAAGGCCGATCTCCTGTGCGAGGCCACGAGCGCGGCACTGTCGCGGCGGGCGATCGTCGATTTCTCGATCGCGACCTTCGTCGACGGCGCAAGTTTCGTGATCCGCGCCGACGGTCCGCAGGATTTCAAGCAGTTCGCCGGCAAGAAGATCGGCGTCCTGGCGGGCACCACGACCGAGGAGGAGTTGCGCCGGGCGCTCGCGGCCATCGGGGTCACCGCTGACATCGTTCTGGCCAAGAGCCATACCGAAGGGCTGGCGAGCCTCGAGAAGTCGGCCATGCGATCCTCACTTTCCTGATCAAGGAGAACAAGCCTCCCGCGCAGCTCATGGCGGCCAACACCTACCTCAGCATGGAGCCCTATGCGCTGGCGATGCGGCGCGGCGACGAGGATTTCCGCCTGGCCGTCGACCGGGCGCTGAGCCAGATCTACCGCTCGGGCGCGATCGTGCCGATCTTCAACAAGACGTTCGGCGACAAGGCCCGGCCGAGCCAGATCCTGCAGACCCTGTTCTCGGTCTCGGCCTTGCCGGAATAAGCGGTGCATTCGGTTAGTGCTGGCGAAACTTGAGGACCTGGACCACCGACGGCTTGGGCCGCATCGCCTCGGCGAGAACGCGGACAAGGTCCTGCTGGAGGAACGGCTTGGCGAGCCTTGTCATCCCGGTGGTGACGCCGGGCGGCAAGTCGGCATAGCCGCTGGCGAGGATGATCGGCAGGTCGGGCCGATCGCCTCTCATGGCTCCGATCAGCTGGACGCCTGTCATGTTCGGCATGGCCTGATCGGTGATGACCAGATCGACGTTCTTCTCCCGGTTCAATATCTCAAGCGCCCGCTTGCCGGACATTGCCCTGAGCGCGGTATGACCGAGATCTTCGAGCATCGCGCAGGTATTCATGAGGATGAGCGCGTCGTCGTCGACCGCAAGCACGACAAGCGACGTCATGCTGTCGTTCGTCGCCCCGAGCGCTGCGGGCGCCCCCTTGCCTATGATAGCGTCCTCAGCGTCCGCCATCGCCGGCAGCCAAAGCTCGGCAACTGTGCCTTCGCCTTGTCGGCTCCGGAGCATGAGACGTCCGCCGGTTTGCTCCATGACGCCGTGAACCATGGACAGCCCCAGGCCGGTGCCGCGGCCCACGCCCTTGGTCGTGAAAAACGGCTCGGGGGCCCGCGCCAGCGTGCTTTCGTCCATTCCCTCGCCGGCGTCCGTCACTGACAGGCAGACATATCGTCCGGGACCGAGATTGCTCGCATGGCCCGCTCCGACATTCTCTTCGCGCGCCGCGATGGTTATCGGACCGCCTTCCGGCATGGCATCGCGGGCGTTCACCGCAAGGTTGAGCAAAACCATTTCCAGCTGGTTTGCGTCGGCCAGAACGGGGGCCAGGGTGAGCGGGAAACGGGCCTCGATCGCGATCGACGGACCGAGCGAGCGCTGCAGAAGATCGGTCATGCCGCGAACCAGTTCCCGGAAGTCGATCGGCTCGCGATCGAGTTCCTGCCGCCGGGCAAAGGCAAGCATGCGCCGCGTCAGCGAGGCGCCGCGCTGAGCAGCCTGAATGGCATTGTCGACCAGCGGCACGATCCGCGGATCGTCGGGCAGCCGCTTGCGCACGAGTTCGAGGCTGCCCAGCACCGCCGTCAGCAGATTGTTGAAATCGTGGGCCACCCCGCCGGTGAGCTGCCCGAGCGCCTCCATCTTCTGCGACTGAAACAGCGTCCGGCGCGCTTCTTCAAGAGCACGCTGCGCCTCCCGTCGTTCGGTGAGATCGCGCGTGATCTTGGCGAACCCGACGTGTTTCCCCGACGGACCGCGGATTGGGTCGATGACGACGCTGGCCCAGAATCGGCTTCCATCCTTGCGGACACGCCAGCCTTCGCTCTCGAACTTGCCGTCGCGTGCCGCGACCTCGAGGGCATGTTGCGGCAGCCCGCCCTGTCGATCCTCCTCGACATAGAAGCGTGAAAAATGACTGCCGATGATCTCGGCCGCCGTATATCCCTTGAAACGTTGGGCACCGGTGTTCCAGCTCACCACCGTGCCCGTGGGGTCGAGCATGTAGATGGCATAGTCGGTTACTGCGTCGATCAGGAGCCGATACCGGCCGTCATCCGTCAGCGACGCCTCGAACCGATCACCATGTTCCATGAATACCCCCAGCCACGTATAACGGCGTCGCGGCGGAAATGTTCCATCCCGCGAGGAGTGCCTGCATTCATGCGTCTTTCCGTCCTCGATCAGTCGATCGCCGTCGCCGGCCGCCCGCACGAACAGTCGATCCGCAACACCGTCGCGTTGGCCAAACACTGCGAGGCGCTGGGCTACGACCGCTTCTGGGTGTCCGAGCACCACAACCATCCGACCATCGTCGGCACCGCGCCCGAGATCGTGATGGCCGCGATTGCGGCCACCACCGAGCGCATCCGGATCGGCAGCGCCGGCATCATGCTGCCGCATTACTCCGCGTTCAAAGTGGCCGAGGTCTTTCGCGTGCTCGACGCCCTGGCACCCGGCCGCATCGACATGGGACTGGGCCGCGCGCCGGGCTCGGACGGCCGCACGGCCTTCGCCCTCAATCCGGCGGCCAACGAGCGGGCCGAGCATTTTCCCTCGGACGTGCGCGACCTGATCGCCTGGACGCACAACGAGCCGCTGCCCAACGGCCATCCCTTCGCGGCGGTGAAGGCCTATCCGCAGGGAGCGACCGCGCCGGAAGTCTGGATCCTCGGCAGCTCCGACTACGGCGCCCAGGTCGCCGCCCTGTTCGGCCTGCCCTACTGCTACGCCTGGTTCTTCAGCGACGGCGCCGGCGGCGAGCGCGCCATCGACCTCTACAAGCAGAGCTATCGGCCAAGCGCGCGCCATCCCGAGCCGCATTCCGCGCTCTGCGTCTGGGCGCTCGCCGCCGAGACCATGGACAAGGCTCAGTACCATTTCACCTCGCGCGCGCTGTCGCGCATCAACCGCGATAAGGGTGTGATGGGCCCGCTGGTGTCGCCCGATGTCGCGGCCGCGGCGACGCTGGCGCCTTACGAACAGGCCCGCATGGACCAGTTCCGCAAAGACTCCTTCGTCGGCACCGGCCCCGAGGTCGCGGCGCGCATCCGCGAATTGAAGGAGCAGGTCGGCGTCGACGAAATGGCCGTCGTCACCTGGACCTACGACGAGCAAGTACGGCGCGACAGCTACACGCTGTTGGCCCAGGCCTTCGACTTCGCGCCGAAGGCTTAGAGCGCGGGGGCGAGATTTTCTCGGCCAAGTTCGGGGCGCTCCCGTTAAATAAACGGTGGAAAAACGGCGCGGTGCGCGGCGTGCCTTAGAAAATCGAAGGCATCGCCGGCTCGACGCGCGCGCATTCGGCAGAGGGGTTTCATAAGCCTCACGCGCATGGCGCCACCGGACTCTTTCAGCAACGCGCCCAAGGCACGATAAACCGCAACATATAGTGGCGGTTACCGGCCGGTAACGTTTAAAATAATGGAAAATCATCTCGATTCTATGGGTGCAGTTGGTGTTGCTGTTAGCGCAATCTTAGTCTATATAGAACAAATAGTGAACATAAATCGCATCCAAAGGGAGAGCCCTTATCCGAGATTCGCCTGGCATGGCGGCACTGCAGGCGCCGCGGGGCCGCAGCTTCCGGCCGGCCCCCGGACGTCCGCGCGCCCGTGGGAGAATGGAGGAGCTATCAGTCCGCCGTATGACGGGAACGTGGATGGTGGCCGAAGACGAGACATCCGACGATGCCGAACGAGCGACTTGAATCGATTTCCCTCCCTTTCGAGGAGTCCACGAAGGGAAAGTCTTGCCGTAATACGGCGACGATATGTGTGCCACCTACGAGCAGTTGTTCATCCGCTCGTTTTCCAAGCGACGCTACGCTCGCTATTGTTGGGGCCACGCGAGCCCAATGTGAACCCATCCCCTGCTGCGCCTCCCACTGCCGGAGCCATCACAGTTGCCCAGACCTTGGCGCTTCTGGATGGTCCATTCGTCGAGCTAGCTGTTCGTGTAGCCGAGGGTCAGTATGCCTTCTGGCTGGGCTCCGGCATCTCGCGCGACGTCGTCGACGACCTCAAGGAAGTGGTCAAAAAGGTCCTTCGCTATCTGCGGGAGCACACTGACTTTGGCACCGTTGGGTGCCCATTTGCCGAGGCGCTGGCCAAGGCGCTGGCAATCGCCAAGCTTTCGGAGCTGGAGAAATCTCATTTCGATGCACAGGCCAAGTTCGAGGATTGGGACGCCGCTCTAGTCGGAACCCTACAAGACCGCCTGCTGGGTCAGTACTCGCGCCTATTAGACATTCGCGTAAGGGGCAAAGCGCCAGACTTCCTGGTGCTGTCCGAATTAGGACAAGTGAGCCTTTGATGTAGGTCAATGCGGGGTAGCCGTCGATCTCGCTTTCATAGTGAATGGGAAAGCCGTTCATTTTTAACTGCCCGAGAACCGGCCTAACCGTGCAGGGCTATGACGACGAAGATGAGCCCGAGACCGTCGAGGGTAAGCGCTACAAGATGTTTGAATGCCTTGCTTGCCGAGGGTTTCATCTAATCGATCCCGAGACGGGCGAGCTTATGCCCGACCGCCGTTGATTACTTGGAAGCGCCCGAAGCGCGGGCGATTCGTGATAGGGGCCTCTGTTGTCGCCGCACTAACTAACTCATCAATCGACCAAACATGGTCAGCCACGCCGAGCGCCATAGCGGACGTAACCCGCAACGTCTCATGCACGCGGCAGAAATTGTAGTGGGCAACGTACAGCGCCACAGCCGCCTTGTGAAGAATCAGAATAATTATAAATACAACTAAGCCCATCATTCTGCTCCTGTGTAAGGCTTCCGCACCGCTTCCAACGATAAACGGACCCAATGATATAAACTCGGTGCAACAAGCGCCACGTGCGGCAGATGTTGGTTATCGCGACAATGGCGAAGCTCGGCTAGAGCGGATGGCTCGGCTGGACCCCGCCATAGTAGGTATGGAAATGCCTGCCATACGCCCGATCGACGATTGTGGACGCATCGTAGGCCGGGCTGTCTTTAACCTTCTGACGATCGACGTTCAGGTTCACCAACTTATGCGCCCAATCGATCGTTTGGGCCGATCCTGGCGAGATCAGCACCTGCTTTCCCGGCCACCAATTTTTCGTATCAACGAGGAGATAATGGATGCTCCAATCGGCGTCTTCCACGAAGAAGTCCTCGACATGACCGATCTCTCCGTCGACGGCATGGATATGGTATCCAGTGACGGCTGCGATGCTGCGGAGATGCGGATCACCGTCGTCTCGATGAGCAATGGCAATTCGCTCCTCGCGGCGCCTAGATTCGGCGGAAGGTGACACCGACATGAGACCGCCGGGATAGCCGAAGCCATCTAAATAACCGTAGCCGGCCATGTAGAGGCCCGTACTCCAATACGGCCTCCAGCCGTAATAATCATAGACGTGGGTTTCCATCTGGCGCGACACCGGCCGGTCGGCGTCGATATCCGGACTGTCCTTGATCTGCTGCATGGTCAGTCTCACCGAGAATTCTTCTTTCTTCTGGTCGAGGTGGCCCAGGGCGGAGATGGGCAGAAGAACTTTACGACCGGAAAGCCACTTGCCGGTATCGACCACCAGCCAGCGGACCGTCCAACTGGCGTCGTCGAACAGGAAGTCGCTGACGGTGCCAAGCCGACCGTCACTTGCTTCGATGGCGTAGCCATTGATCGCTGATGCATTCCACAGCACGGTGCGCTCCTGCTACGTTTGATGTTCCACCAAGCGGGGTCCTCGGAGGCGGGTCGATCGGTGGGTCAGTTGGCGTGCAATGTTGAACGTCACCAACTGGCGAATGTTCCTCGCAACTTGCGGGCGCACATCGAAAACGACGCCTGCTTTCGGTGCCCACCCGAGAAGAAGGCGGCCTGAGATGCTGGACGCGCCTGACAGGCTGCCGGGCTTACCTGGGCGCGTGTAGAGCCGAACGCACGGATGCGAAGGACACTGCCGTCAGCTTCGACCCGGAACTAACGGCGCGAAGCCACGTTTGCTTGGTGGTCCCACTCCAAGGAGCATCATCATGAGAGCCTTTGCCTGCCTAGCCGTTCTCGCGCTTGCTGTTGCCGGCTGCTCGATTCACGAAAACCGCGCGCCGGCGCCTGCACCCACCACCACTTACGTTGTCCCTGCGTCAACAACGACTGTTCTCGTACCTGTGAACTAAGGGCGATTGTGACCTTCACACACCTAAGCTAAAGGCTGTCCCAGACGGGACAGCCTGAATGCGCGCGGAAGCCTGCCGTCCCCAGCCAGTGGCCTGGTCAAGATATTGCTCGCTGCAACTGGCGTCGGCCGTCGGATCACCTTCACGCCCGAGCAGTTGGCGCCGTTCGTCGACCCGGCGGGCAAGCCGGTGTGGGATAAGTGGGTGAAGGAGAACGCCGCCAAGGGGTTCCCGCCCAGGCGGCGCTCGACATGATTCTCAAGTCGGCGAAAGCGGCCACGGCGAAGTAGGGGATCTTAGCCCGGAAGTCCCCGGCGGCCGCTGATCTGGTCGATGCGGATGCGAAAATACAGGACTTCGAGCGGGCGCTCCTTGCCGCCTACGATGGTCTTCACATAGCCGGGCTCCCACCACGCGGGGCGACTACTTTGGAGCAGGGCGTGAGCGTGGGCACGCGACGTCTCGTGTTCTTCCGTATGCGGAAGGTCTTCGTATTGCCCGAGAACGATGACTGTTTCCCATTGCTGCGCCGTCACCAGATCATCCACTTCGACGCAGACCCGGGGATTGATGCGCATCCAGTCGATCTTCTGCCCCGCGGTGGAAATGCTGTAGAGATAGTCGACGTTGTAGGCGAACAGCATCGGCACAATGTAAGGCTGCCCGTCGTGGATGTAGCCCAGCCGGGCCACGCGCGCGCGTTTCAGAAGGTCGATGCTCGCCTCGCGGGTCATGCTTTCGATCAACATCGCGACCACCTATGGTAAAGTCGACACCCCCGATTTCCTTCGGATCACTCAAGCTGATCACGGTGGAGACGCCGGTACCTTGAGCTGGATCAAGGGCCGTCAGAGGGAGTTGTAGCCGCGCAGCTTCTCCAAGGCTAGCTGGATCGGCCGAACGCGCCGAGCCGATTCTGACGGCGTCTTACCCTTCCCATGAACTAACCCCCATCGTTAAGTTCCCGTGCTCGCTCACTCCCCAGTTACGTCCAAGCGCAGCCGATCAATCTCGGCCTGCGCCTGCAGGATCAGCTTCATCACAGAGACCCGCTGGATCACCAGCCGTGTGTTGCCCGGCGTCAGGCCGAGGTCAGCCGTCACGTCGTCGAGTCGTTCCCTCAATTTTACTAGAGCGCTTTCCAGCGCTTTAATTCTCTCAGTAAGGTTCATCTGGTTGTCGTTCATGGCGATTCGCCGTCGTCTTTCCCCATCGATAGCCAAACATGGTCCAGACAATCAAACACTTCCAGCAATCCCGATCCGGTGGCGGACCCCCACTAACCCGATCAGGGCCAGAAGCGTGAATGCCGCTCCGGCGAGGAACGTAGCCTGCGGCCCGGACAAGTCCCAAAGAGTGCCAGCAGTAATGCTCGCTGCGAGTAGAGCCAACCCGCTGACGAGATTGAAGACACCATAGGCCGTGCCACGAAGTTCCGCAGGCGCGGCATCGGCGACCAGCGTCGAGAGCAGCCCTTGCGTCAGACCCAACTGCAATCCCCAAAGGATCACTCCAATGGTGACTCCTACGAGGCCGCTAGAGAACTCAAGCACAAGGTCAGCAGTTACCAAAATGCCGAAGCCAATGATCAATAAGGTCGTACGGTTTACCCGATCAGACAGAACGCCAGCCGGGTACGCAGATAGCGCGTAGACGACGTTCATCACCACCAAGACGAGAGGCACGAGAGAGATCGGGAGGCCAACCGCGTTGGCCCGCAGGATAAGGAACGCCTCACTGAAACGTGCCAGCGTGAAGACCATCGCCACGATGACGACCCACCAGTACGATGAACCGAGTCTTTTGAGTTCGGTCAAGCTGAGTGGAAACTTGACGGTCCGGAGATCGGGCGGACGTTCGGGCTCCCGCACCGCCAGTACGACAACAACGACTGCCATGAAAGCTGGAATCACTGCGACCCAGAACACAATCTTGTAGTCGTTCAAGGTCCACCACAAGAGGGCGATGGCGACGCTGGGTCCGACGAACGCACCGATGGTATCCATTGACTGGCGCAGGCCGATGCTCGCACCGCGCAAATGCTCCGGAGCGATATCCGCCACCAGCGCATCTCTTGGCGCATCACGGATACCCTTCCCGACGCGGTCGATAAATCGGGCAGTCACGATCCATCCGATTGATGATGCGAGGGGAAAATCAGCTTAGACATCGCCCCGAGACCGTACCCGAGCGCCACGAGAAACTTACGCTTGCGGAGCCAGTCCGATAACGCACCCGAGAACACCTTGGTGATCGAAGCCGTAGCCTCGGCGACACCCTCGATGACCCCGACTGTGAGCGCCGATGCACCCAGCACCGTGACCAGATAGACCGGCAGCAGCGCATGGATCATCTCTGAAGACACATCCATCAGCATCGAAACGAAGCCAAGTGCCCAGATGCCGGGAGGAACGTCCCTCAGTCCAAATTTGCGCGGGCTGCTGTCTGTCATCTTGATACGGGTCCTTCTATCCCGCCGATTCCATAAACGCCGCGCCTCTCATTGCCTAGCCGATCCGAGCCTTCTACGATCCGTTTGTGGAAAGCTGGGAGAATTCCGTTGGCCCGTGAGCAGCGTCGTCTAGCCGCGATCTTCGCTGCCGACGTCGTCGGCTACCCACATACAAATTCTCAGAGGTGTGTCGTCATACTTCCCGACTACCGAGTGAAACGTCTCTATGCGCCTCGACCGCTCTTGGCGACGTGAGCGGACGCCGAGGTGTGGGCAGTAAACGCGCGGTCTCGCGGTTCAAGGCATCTCGTGCACATTGCGATTGACCTGCTAACGGGCGCGAGTTCACCATTCGCACATTGCAGAATGGCAGTGCGCGCTCTGCCACTTTTCCTTTGTGGAGGATGAACGCTTGACCATCGAATATGAGAAACGCGACGGCGTCGCATACATCACGCTGAATAACCCCTCCAAGGCAAATATCCTCGATAAGCAGACGTCCGACGAGATTTCCGAGGCGTGGATCGATCTATGGGAAGATCGCTCGGTCCGCTGCGCAATCCTGACCGGCAAGGGCGATACGCACTTCTGCGGCGGTCATAACCTCGCGCCGCGCGAGAATATTACGCAGGAAGAGCGCGAGTATCTGCGCACTCAGCGCATCTTCTGGCCGCTGGCAGGAACGGCGCACGGCCAGAAGACCGGCGTCGACGGGCGCATGGGCGATCACTATCCACGAGTGTGGAAGCCGGTGATCGCCGCGGTAAACGGCTGGGCGGCGGGTGCCGGCCTATACATTCTGCTTTCATCGACCGACATTCGGATCGCGAGCGCCGAGCACGCGCGCTTCAAATTTGCGCTGCTGACCCAAGGCTGGCTGGGTCATGGCCCGGGCGCCAGCTTGCTCGCCAAACAGCTGCGCTACATCGATGCCATGAAAATTCTGCTGACCGACGAGCCATTCGACGCGCAGGAAGCGCTGCGAATTGGCCTCATCAACGAAGTCGTCCCGCACGCGCAATTGCTGGAACGGGCGGAGAAGATCGCACGCCATATTTGTACGCTTCCGCCGGTTGCGGTGCGGATGATGAAGGAGTTTCTCGTGCGCTTCGGCGATTTGCCGACCGACCAGGCGTGGCACGTGCAAAACCTGATCAATTCACTGCTCATTCAGACCACGACCGACGGTGAAGAAGGCCGGCAGGCGTTCAACGAGAAGCGTAAGCCGAGGTTCGACGGCAAGCTGCGTAAGCGTGGCGATGCCTGGCCGGATCTCTCGGAAGAGGATGCAAAGCGTCTGGATGAAGCGTATCGCAGCGGCGAGTTTTGAAAATCTAGCCAAGCGCTCCGCTGGTTCGTAGTTCGACGATTCGTTCGTGCGATAGCCCAAGGACGTTGGTGAGCACAAGATCGCAATCCGCGCCCAATTCCGGCGCGGGGCCTATCGTGCGGCCGAAGCTTGCGCGCCAAGGCAGTCCCGGTAACACACCTGCACCGTACCTATCCCAGAATTTTCGGGCGGCAAGATGCGGGCTTTTCACCAAATCGCCGTAGCGCGCGAGGGCGGCCGCGGGAATACCGGCCTTCAGCAGCGATGCGGCTGTAGTAGAGGCCGACCGAGGGGCGGCCCAAGCGGTCAGGGCTGCATCGATTGCGCGCTCTGCGTCGATGCGCCGACCGAGATCAAGCGTGGCCATGCCCGACAATTCCGGCACGAGTTTGCACAGCGCGCGCCATTCCGCGTCTGTGCGCGCAACGACGCTGATCCAGTCATCGTCGCCGACACAGCGCCATACGCCGTGCGGTGCATAACGCGTTGATGCATTACCCATCGGTTTCGGTGGTGTGCCTAGCTGGGTCGCGACCAGCGGCTCGGCCATGGTCCATAGCATCGCCTCGATCATCGAGAAATCGACGCGCGCCACGCCGCCTTCGTGCTGCCGATGCCAGAGCGCGGCGGCAGCGACAAAAGCAAGCATCAGGGCACACATGGGATCGAGCCATGCCAAACCGATGCGTGGCGCGATGTCGGGATGACGATTCAGTCCAGCAAATCCGGCGTAGCACTGCAGCAGCGTCCCATACGCTACCGCATGTGAGTCCGGCCCTGATCTCCCCATCCCCGATGCCGAGATATAGATGAGATCCGGGTTCAAGGCCTTCAGCGCCTCGGCGCCCAGACCGAGCCTGTCCATGACGCCGGTGGCGTAATTTTCGATCAGGATGTCGGACTTTGCGGCCAGCGCCCGCGCAACCTCGACAGCTTGCGGCTTCTTCAGGTCAAGTACGATGCTCTTCTTCGCTTGCCCAAGCACCGTATGCAGTTCCGATCCCCGCCCAGGGTCGCCCCTGCCGGGCGCT
The DNA here is from genome assembly GCA_003153415.1 of Rhodospirillales bacterium. Lineage (GTDB taxonomy): Bacteria > Pseudomonadota > Alphaproteobacteria > Reyranellales > Reyranellaceae > Reyranella. Next base: position 23,583 of record PLYQ01000094.1, read on the forward strand.
TCGACCTTAATGACCTCCGCACCCATAGCGGCAAGGTAGCGCGTCGTCGTTGGACCAGCGATCACCCAGCTGAAATCGAGCACGCGTACGCCAGACAACGGCATCGGACCATTCGGCGTGCGCTGTTTGCGGCCCGACGCGGTAACACTGAGTCCGAACGGCGTGCTCGGCGCTTGAATGGCTTTACCGGCAAGATTGTGCGGCACGTAGTAACGGCGATGCCGCATCTGCGGCGTATCCAAATGCTCCGAGACTTCGCGTAATGGAAAGCTCGGTACATGCTCGCGCTGCGCAGCGTCTGCGATCCATTGCTTGTCGCGTTGCCTGCTCCATTGCGACATTAGCGCATGCAGGGCATCCCAGTTCTTCACCCGATTGGCCTTGGAGACAAAGCGTGGGTCGGCACCCCAGGCGGGTGATTCCATCGCTTTCAGCCACGATATCCACTGTTTCTCTTCTCGCGGGGAAATCGCGGCGTAGCCGTCGCTTGCAGGCAGGATCGTTACCGTTGCGCCGTTGCCGTCGCTCAAGCGCTTGCGTTCCCAGCTCTTGTTGCCTAAGCCCGCGCGTGCGAGTTCGGTCATGGCGAGCGTCGCCAAGGCTTCGTGGATCGATACATCGATGGACGCACCGGGCTGATTGCCCTGCGACGCATGCATGCCGGCACAAGCGGCAGCCAATCCGCCGATGAACGCGGATTGCTCACCCACAGGACGGATTGGCGCCTCCGACAGATCGTCGATTTGGCCGGTCAGCTGGCGCGAAATGCCGCTGGCAAAGAACAGGGTCAGGTCGGTCGCCGGATCGTTTGCCTGAGGACCTGTCTCGCCATACGGAGAGATCGTGACGACAATCGCCGACGCATTGATCCGCCGTAGCCCAGTCAAGTCGTAGGGACTCGCCGCCCAATCTTTCGGCTGTCCCTCGCGTACGATCAAATGAGCCGCTGCCAAGCCATCGCGTCGTTCTGTTGCATCCGCGGCAGCGGCTTTGCCATGATTTAGGTAGGCTGACAGCATTGTGCCGGCGCCAGGATCAATGCAGATCACTTGCGCACCGACGTCGGCCAGCAGCCGACCGCAAACCGCGGCAGCCGAACCGCCGCCGATCTGAACCACATTAAATCCGGCTAACAGCGTCATGCCTGTCTTCCTCATTTGGTGTATGCGNNCGCTTCGTGACAAACAAAATATCCGCCACTCACTCCAATAGCATCGATCAAATCGTCGCCTGGGCCTGCTCACTCAAGGTCGAGCAAGTGCCCCCTGCCGCGTTCGCCCTGGCCAAGAAGGCATTTCGCGATACTGTCGCGGTATCGCTCTCGGGCTCGCAGCTCGACTCGACCTGCATTGTGACCAAGCTTTCCATGGAGCTCGGGACAGGTCATGCCCAGAGTTCAGTGATCGGGCACGGCCTGAAGGCAAATGTACTCGCGGCAGCGCTGTCGAACGGAACCGCCGCGCACGCAGAGCTATTCGATGACAACAGCGAACCGATGATGTCTCACCCCAGTGCATCGCTGGTTTCTGCTTTGCTTCCCCTCGGTCAGTCTCGCAATTCAAGCGGTGTAGATGTCTTGCTCGCTTACATCGTCGGCTTTGAAATTAACGTCGTACTGGGTCGTCAGCTCAATCCAACAATGTATGAGGCAGGTTGGCACGTTACGCGAACGCTCGGCGTGATCGGAGTCACCGCCGCCTGCTGCCACCTACTGAAGCTCGGACCCGAAGCCTTCAAGGCGGCTCTCGGCATCGCTGCTTCGATGGCGAGTGGCTTGCGGCAGAACTTCGGAACGATGACGATGGCGCTGCACGCCGGTTTGACGGCGCGTGACGCTGTTCAAGCGGCGTTGCTCGCGGAAAAGGGATTTCTCTCCGATAGCGACGCATTGGACGGCAAATACGGTTTCTTCCAACAATTCGCGGGAATGCAGCCTAAAGCGCTGCCCCTCGGGCAACCATTCGAGTTGGTGAAATCGGGCATCATCTTCAAGCCCTATCCGTCCGGCGCCCCCACTCACGCCGCGGTCTTCGCGGCGCTCTCGCTGCACGATCAATTGAAAGGTCACATCCAGGATATCGAGGGCATCGTCTGTCTCGTTCATCCCTGGAACTTCATGACACTTAGAGAGGGCCTTCCAGCGGATACCCTGCGAGCCAGGGTCAGTATGCGTTACTGCGTCGCTGCTGCACTACGATACGGGGCATTGGGAAGCCATCAGTTCACCGACGAGGCGATAGCTGATCAGCAGCTCCAAAGGTTCATGAAGCTTATCGAGATCAAGCAGGCCGACAACCTCCCGGATAACGGCCTATTCCCGGCCGAAGTCGAGGTTCGGCTCAAGGGCGGCCGCAACGCGTCGGTTCGCTGCGATATTCCACCCGGTGCGCCAGATATGCCTATGACAGAAGCCGAGGCCGAGCAGAAATATCGCAGCTGTGCCAGCGTTGTACTCGATGCCGCTACGATTGATAAAACACGAGCCATGATCCACGGCATCGAGAGTCTCTCGAGCATCAGCGAGCTCTGCGTTCTGCTCGAAGGCAAGAATTAGACAACGATGTAGCAATGACGCGGGCGAGGTGCTGGGCTTCTACCCAAAGTGCAGCTTAGGTCGAGTTATCCACGGTCGATTCTTCAGCCTCAGTACACGGATTCGAGGATTGGCACGATCTCCTGGGCCGCGTGGATCGGCCGCGGGTTGGTAAAGGTCCAGTCGTCGAGCATGCAGTTCGTGGCGATGCGCTGCAGGTCGCTGTACTTGACGCCGACGTCGCGCAACCGCCGCGGCAGGCCAAGCCCTGCGATCAAGCCGTCGAGGACCTTGGCCGCCGGCTGGCCTGCAGCGCCGAGCGCGGCGCTGATCTCCGCCTGGCGATCGGCATTGACCACGGCGTTGAACGCCAGCACGGCCGGGAGCATGACGCAGGAGGTGTAACCGTGCGGCACCCCGGCACTGCCGCCGAGCACATGTCCGATGGCGTGGCTCGCCCCCATGCGCGTGCCGCTCACGATGCCGATCATCGAGATCCACGCGCCGATCTGGCAGTCGAGCCGCGCCGCTGTATCGGCCGGATCGCGCTTGGCCGCCTGCAACCCGCGACCGAGCAGGCGCAGCGCCTGCAGCGCGGTGCTGTCGGTATACGCGTTGCCATCGATCGAGCAGTAGGTCTCGACCGCATGATCGACCGCGCGGATGCCGGTCGAAAGCCACAGCCATTCCGGCGTGTGCACGGTGATTGCGGGATCGAAGATCACCACGAGCGGGATGATGCCGGGATGAATATAGGCCTGCTTCAGCCGCAGCCGCGGCTCGGTGACGCCGGCACGCGCGTTGAATTCTCCGCCGCTGAGCGTGGTCGGCACGCAAATCTGCCGGACCCGCGGCGCGCGGTACTGTGGGAAGTGCCGCTTGCCCGTCATCTCGTCGACCACCGTGCGGAATGGTTCGAGCCCGTCCGGCTCGCGAATGTCGTGCTCGAGGCAGATGGTGACCGCCTTGCCGCCGTCGGTCGTCGACCCGCCGCCGACACTGACCAGCAGGTCGCAGCCGGCATCGCGTGCCGTGTTGGCGCAGGCGATCACCGCGTCGCGCGGGCTGTGCGCGGGCATCTCGTCATGCGTGCCGACGTAGCGCGGCCCAAGCGCCTCGGCGATCTGCCGGACCGCATCGGTATGGCGGTTGAGTGTGCTCCCGGCGAGGATGAACACTCGCTGTGCGCCAAGCCGATCAGCCGCCTCGGCCACGGCCACGGCGGCCGGGCGGCCAAACACCACGCGTTCCATTCCAGTGAAGACGATCTCGCCGGCACGCATGGGATCACAAGCTATAGGCTGGCCGTGCGGAAGGGAAGGTAAGCGCGCTGCCGCCGCGTCCCGCTCTAGAAAACGCAGTCCGCCCGAGCGGCCGGTTGAATGGGGTCTGCCGGCATATCGAGACGACAGTGGTAGTCGAACGCGGCCCGGAACGGCGCGGCAATGCGTGCCTTTGCCTGGATGGGAAGAACGAAGCGACTGCCGTGACGGTCAATCTGCTGGCGGCCATAGCCGATATTGGTGCCGTCGGCGAAATAGGCGTCGAAGAACGAATGTCCCGCTGACGAGGTGAACTCCACGATCAGGATGGCGCCTTCGACGCATTCGAAGCGCGGACCGCTGCGCAGGACACCGGTTTCCGTGGTTTTCCCCGAAGGTCCGGAGATCGTCCATTGGGAGCTCGAGGAGGTTCGCGAGGTCTCCGCCTTCAGGACACCACAGGCCAATGCACTCGCGGTCTGGCCACTCACGGTCTGGCCACTCCTGGTTTGACCGTTGGTTTGACCGTTGGTTTGACCGCACGCCGGCCCCGCGAGGATCGCCGTCAGCAGCAGCAGCAGCAAGCCGCCCCTCGGGCGGTCCATGCCTACCTTGGCTCCGTCCAGCTTTCCGAGAAGGCCAACGCGCAGGTGCTGAAGGGCTGGCCTTCGCGCTCGCGCTTCCACGGCTGGCCGTGGGCCTGCTGGCCGTTCAGCGTCAGGCGCGCGCCAAGCGCCGGGATCAGCACGGTGCAGACGCCGTAGGGTCGCGGGTTCGGCGCCTGGTTAGGCTGGGTGTGGATCAAGAGCGGCTCGCCGATGTCGTGCCAGGTCAGCGCGATCTCGGCATCGACGGCCGAGACATGCTCGGTCCAGAAATAGCGCGGGTCGCCCGACTTGGTGAAATCGGCGTCGATTACCGGGATCGACAGGTCTTTCAGCTCGGCATTGAGCATGCCCTGCACGGTATTCTGCAGCCAGCGCGCCATGGCGATGTTGTCGGAATAGATGCGCCAGTGGCCGTGGGTCAGCTCGCTCTTGAGATAGAGCACATGGCCCGGCCCGGCCGGGCAGAACAGGATGCGCCAATAGCTCGCCTCGGTCGAGTTGGGGTCGCCATCCTTGTCGCTGAGACGGATGAACGGGTTCTCGCCCGTCAGGATGGTGCGGTTCGGATCTGCGACGCTCATGGTTCCCCCTAATTCGTGTTGGCGCGGAACCTTCAGGGTTCCCGCCGCGTTCCCTTGGATGGCCAGATTTCAGGCCTGTCGAGGAGCGCCAATATGGATCAAAGGTTTCGGGTCGTCATCGTCGCGTTGATCGGCATCAGCACCATCGCCGGACCGGCGCTGGCACAAAACGACCTGCCGAGTCAGGTCGGGCGTCTCGCCTTCACCAATGGCACCGTTTCCTTCCATGACGATCAGCAGGCCGGCTGGAGTCCGGCGGTGGTCAACACACCGCTGACGACCGGCGATGCGATCTGGACCGAACCCAATGCCCGCAGCGAAATCTCGCTGGCCGGCACCCGCGTCCGCCTCGATAGCAGCACCCAGCTCGAAATGCTGGCGGTCGACGACAGCCAGACCCGCCTGCAGGTCGACCAGGGCCGCCTCGACATCAAGACCTACGCGTTCAACACCCAGACGCCCTATCAGATCGTCACACCGCGCGGCACCATCACGCTGCAGCAGCAAGGCGACTATTACGTCGAGGCCGGCTCGACCCAGGATGCGACGCGTCTCGGCGTGCGCTCCGGCGCCGCCCAGATCCAGAGCCTGAACGGCCAGACCCTGGCGGTGCGTCCCGGCGAGGTCGGCGAGATTTCCGGCGATACCGGCACGCCGCAACTACGTACCGTCAACAGCGCCCCGCCGGCGCCGACGCCCTATTGGGCGAGCCGCGACCAGCAGATCAACTACGATCCGCCGGCACAATATATGTCGTCGAACGTCACGGGCTACGAGGATCTCAACGCCTACGGCAGCTGGAGCAACGACAGCGAGTACGGCAACGTCTGGTCGCCGCGCTCGGTATCGAGCGACTGGCAACCCTACCGCAGCGGCCACTGGGCGGATGTGCGGCCGTGGGGCTGGACCTGGATCGACGATCAGCCCTGGGGTTACGCGCCCTATCACTATGGCCGGTGGGCCAACCGCAACAATCGCTGGATGTGGGTGCCGCCGCAGCGCGACGTGCAGCCGGTTTATGCGCCGGCGCTGGTCGCCTTCATCGGCGGCATCGAACTCTCGATCTCGCTCGGCAATCTGAACAACGGGCCGGTGGGCTGGTTCCCGCTGGGTCCGCGCGAGACCTACGTGCCGTCCTACACGGCCAATCGCGACTACTACAACCGCATCAACCGCGCCGACCAGGTCCAGCAGAACACTCTTGACGATCGCTGGCAGCGCACGCAGCGCCACGAGCTGGCGGCCACTGGACCGAACAATGCACCGATGAACCAGCGCTTCGCCACGGTGGTGCCGTCCGACACCTTCGTCCGCTCACAGCCGGTCGCGCGCGCCGCCCTGAAGGTGGCACCCGACAAGATCGCCTCCGCTCCGGTGGCGCTCGTCTCCGCGCCGCCCGCCCCGACGGCGTCGATCTCCGCGACCGCGACCACGCCAGCGCCGGGCGCCAAACCGGCCGATCCGAAGGCCGCCGATCCGAAGGCCCAGGCCGACGCCAAGGCGAGGGCCGATGCCCAAACCAAGGCCGGCGGCAACGCCAATGTTCCGGTCACCAAGACGGCTGTCGGCGACATGCCGACGCTCGGCCGGCCAACCGAGACCGCCAGGCCGACAGCAGCGCCTGGTCCGAAGATCGCGACGGCGCCAAACGCGCCGGTCGGCACGACAGCGCCCGCGAGCGCGCCAAATGCCACGCCCAATAACCAGGGCAGGCCCGCCGCGCCACAGCTGCAGCCGCGTGTCGGCAACGCCCCGCCGACACTGAACGACAACAAGGCGACGACTACGCCGGCCGAGAAGGCCGCGCCGAACGTCGCTACGCCTGCCGCACCGGCGATGCCGGCTGCTCCGCCGAACCGCGCGCAGCCCTCGGTCGCGACTCCGGCTACGCCCGCGACCCCGGCAACACCTGCTGCTCCGCAGAATCGCGCTCAACCCTCGGTCGCTACTCCGGCGACGCCCGCGACACCTGCTGCTCCGCAGCAGCAGGCCAGGCCGCCGCAGCCCGAGAACAAGGTGCCCGAAAGGGGTGCGGCCGTGACGCCGCAAGCCCCGCCGCCGCAAGCTCATGCGCCGGCGCCTGCCGCATCACCACCGCAGCACGCTTCACCTGCGCCGGCTCCGGCCGCCCCGCAGCAGGTGCACGCGCCGACGCCTCCGCCCGTGGTGCATCCGAGCTCCGCGCCGCCGCAGCCGCAATCGCCCCACCCGGCCGCCCAGCTGCCGACGCCGCAGCCGCAGCACGCTGCACCTACGCCGGCTCCGGCCGCCCCGCAGCAGGCGCACGTGCCTGCACCGCCGCCGCCACAGGCGCAGCCCAAGCCTGCGCCGGCCCCGGCGGCGCCTGCGAAGAAGGAAGAGGAGAAGAAGTAGTCTACAGGACCTGGTTGCGGAGCGTCTTGTCGCCCCGCCACAGGTGCTCGAGGTTTTCGAGCAGGATGTCGATGACGTTGTCTTCGTAGGCGCGTGTCTCGCCCGCGGTATGCGGAGTGAGGAAGACATTGGGCAGATCCCACAGCGGCGANNGCGGCCTCGTCGGCCACCTTGCCGCGCGCGACATTCACGAAAACGGCCGACGGCTTCATCGCCGCGAAGGCCGCCGCACTCATCAGGCCGGTGGTCTCCGGCGTGAGCGAGCACGCCAGCACGACGTAATCGGCCTGTGCTACCTGCTTCACTAGGTCGGCCATGCCGTGGATCGAATCGGCGCCGTTGGTGCCCTGCTTGGGATCGCGGCGGATACCGATCACCTTCATGCCGAAGGCCTTGCAGAGCTTGGCGAGATGGCCGCCGATGTTGCCCGTGCCGACGATCAGCACCGTCTTTCCGCCGATCTCATCCTCGCGCTGGGTCAGATCGCCGATCATGCCTCGCCAGAATTTTTTGTGCTGGTTGTCGCGCGCCTCCGGGAGACGACGGGCAATCGCCAGCATCAAGGCCACGGCATGCTCGGCCACGGCGCGGGCATTGACGCCGCTGGCGCTGCACAGCCTCACTCCCCTGGCGCCGAGCTGCTCCTTGGAATACTGGTCCATGCCGGCACTGATCGACTGGATGAACTTGAGATTCTTGGCGAGCGGGATCATGTCGTTCTTCCACATGCCGGAAGCCACCACGACATCGGCCTCGCCGACGCGCTTCTGGAAGTCCTCGTAGCTCTTGACCTGGAAACTCTTGATGCCGGTCTTGCGCAGCTCGAAGCGGTCCTGCATGCCGTAGGCCACGTGGGCAAAGCAGATCGTGAGCTTGTCCTTCGACGGAAACATCTGAACATTTACCTCCCTGGCACGTCCCTCCCCCGTCTTCGGGGGAGGTGTCGCAGTCATACCGCGACGGAGGGGGCAGAGGCCACAGGCCCGTCACCTAACCTTCACTCGAGGCGACGACCCCGCCATCATGAAAACTGATACACTTGGATGCGATATCATCTGTAGCCCCTCCAGAGGTCTCATCATGGCGGACGATGTGATGGCAGAGGATCGGTTTTGGTTCCTGATTGATCAGACGAAGCCAGGAGACAACGAACCGCCACGTCAGCTCATCGCGCTCGCCGAGGTCCTTCGACCGTTGAGCGCTGCTGAGATCGAAGCATTTGAGCGCGCCTTTCGCACCGCACAAAAGCAAGCGTATTCGTGGGATCTATGGGGCGCAGCCTATGTCTTGAACGGCGGCGCAAGCGACGACGGTTTCGAGTATTTTCAACGATGGCTTGTTTCGCGGGGACGCAAGGTCTTCGAAGCTGCCGTCGCCAACCCGAACTCGCTTGCCGATGTCGTAGCACCGGGCACTCTGTGCAAATTCGAGGAATTCGCCTACGTCCCGGGAAAAGTATGGACAGAGAAGACCGGTCTCGATCCTTGGAAGGATCCCAACGTTTCATATCCCTATA
>PLYQ01000336.1 GCA_003153415.1 Rhodospirillales bacterium
TCGCCATCCTGGTGCGCGCCGGCTTCCAGACCCGCGAGTTCGAGGAGCGGTTCATCACTTTGGGCCTACCTTACCGGGTGATCGGCGGTCCGCGTTTCTACGAGCGCCAGGAAATCCGCGATGCCATGGCCTATTGCCGGGTCACGGTGCAGCCCGACGACGATCTCGCCTTCGAGCGCATCTACAACACGCCGCGCCGGGGCTTGGGCGAATCGGCGCTGCGCACGCTTCGCATCATCCAGCGCGCCAACAGGATCTCCTTGGTCGAGGCGACGCGACGCGCGCTCGAAACCGATGAGCTGAAGGGCCGCCAGCGGAAGTCGCTGGGCGACTTGATTAAAGGCTTCGACCGCTGGCGCGCCATGCTCGACGGCATGAACCACGTCGAGGTGGTCGAAACCATCCTCGACGAATCGGGCTACACCGACATGCTGCGCCTCGACCGCTCGCCCGACGCCGAGGGCCGGCTGGAGAACCTCAAGGAGCTGGTCAACGCGTTGCAGGAATTCGACACCCTGCCGGCGTTCCTCGAGCATGTGGCGCTGCTCACCGACATGGCCGACCGCAGCGACACCGACATGGTGAGCGTCATGACGCTCCACGCCGCCAAGGGGCTGGAGTTCGACACGATTTTCCTGCCGGGCTGGGAGGAAGGCCTGTTCCCCAACCAGCGCGCGCTCGACGACAAGGGGCTGGGCGGACTCGAGGAGGAGCGTCGTCTGGCCTATGTCGGGCTGACCCGTGCCCGCAAGCGCGCCTACGTCTCCTTCGCCGCCAACCGGCGCATCTTCAACCAGTGGCAGGCCGCCATCCCGTCGCGCTTCCTGCGCGAGCTGCCGCCCGACCAGCTGGCCGAAAGCAGCGACGCCGGCCTCTACGCCACCTATTCCGCCGGCCACCACGGCGGCTTGCGCGACCAGGCGAGCGGCTTCGAATACGACAGCCTGGGCGTCGGCGCCAAGCGCACGCGCTGGCGCGACGAGACCTTCGACGACCGCCGCGCCGTCGAAGGCGACAAGCCCGACCTCAGCATCGGCCAGCGCGTGTTCCACCAGAAGTTCGGCTACGGCCGCATTGTCGCCGTCGACGGCAACAAGCTCGACATCGAGTTCGAGAAGGCCGGCCCAAAGAAGGTTTTGGACAGCTTCATCGAGGCAGCGTGAGCGGCTGGAAAGCCTGGCTCGACGTTCCCGCCTCCGAACGAGCCGCACAGGAACAGGCGCTTGAACCCCTGAACGAGGATGGCGTCGTCGTCACCAGCCGCGAGATCTCACGTGACGGCCCCTGGCGCATCGAGATCTTCGGCGAAGGTGCGAAACCCAAGCTCGACGTCACCTGGCAGTGGGAAACCCTGCCGGACAAGGATTGGGTGGCCGAGAACCAGCGCTCGTTCCAGCCGTTCAGCGTTGGCCCTTTCTGGGTGCATCCCTCGCACATCACGGTGGGCCAGCCAGCCGGCACGATCGCGCTACGCATCGATGCCGGCCTGGCCTTTGGCACCGGCACGCATGCCACGACACGCGGCTGCCTGGAATTGCTGGCCACGCTCGATCCGGACGAGACGCTGAACGCCGTCGATGTCGGCTGCGGCAGCGGCATTCTGGCCATCGCCATGGCCAAGCTGTGGCAGCGCACGGTGATCGGCGGCGATAACGACGCCGAGGCTGTCGGTGTCGCGCGAGAGAATGCCGAGCTGAATGGCGTCGGCGCGCTTAGCCGCTTCGTCACCGCGGCCGGCCTACAGGCATACGAACTCACCGCCCGCGCGCCCTACGATCTCATCGTCGCCAATATCCTCTCCGGTCCGCTCGTCGAGCTGGCCGACTCCTTCGCAGGAGCGACCCGGCCCGGCGGGCGAGTGCTGTTGAGCGGGCTACTGGTCGAGCAGGCCGACGACATTGTCGCGGCGTACAGCCGAAAGAACTTCCTGGTCGAGCGCAGCGTCGACCTCGAATCCGGCGGCGCCTGGTGGCGTAGCCTGATGCTGCGCCGACTCTAGGCTCGGAGGAGCGCGCCACTCAAGGTAGAGTCTACTCCGCCGCGGTGGCGCATCATGATCATGAGCGGCACTGGAGTGCCGCGCTCCGATGAAAAGAAAAAGGGCCGGCTTTCGCCGGCCCTTTGTACGCTTACGCTACGCTACTGAGTTTTTACGCTGCGCGACGCAAATTTTGGTTGGCGGCGATTACCACGCCGGTCACGGCGTCGAACTGCGGCGTTTCGCCTGCGGCTTCGCGCACGGCGAATGAGATATCGGCGCGGCACAGACCGAGATCGGCCAGTTCACGGTCGCTCATGCGATGGAGCTGGGCCTCGGCGGCGCGCAGCTTGAAGTCGGCCTTCACCGCGGCGGTGAAGCGCTGAACCTGCCGGCGCACCCACAGGATGGCGTCGGTCAGGCTGTCGGCCAGCAGCGCGGCGCGCGCGTAGCGGGCCTGCCGCTCGATCAGGCGGCGGTCTTCAAACGAAAAGCCGAGCTTGGTCAGTGCGTTTCCCCCCGCCGGCGCAGTTTCGCTGGTCAGATTCTCAAACATCTGGATCGGCTGGGTCATCATGGAAAGCTCCTTCTATTGTGCGACGCAAACGCTACGCTGCATCCGCACAAAGCAAATATAGCGCCTTGAGTTACAACGATAAGTAACGAGCTCGAGCCTCTGCCATGCGCTGGGCGCATGAGCACAATAATCTGGCATTTCGCATTAGCGAAAGAACAATTATTGCCCAGATTGCCTCTCCCAGACACGCCGCGTAGGGTCGCCGCCGCACCATGAGTTCCGCTCCAGACGATGTTCTCAGCCTCCTGCGGCAACGTGGCCGCGACCTGAAGCCGTCCGACCTCGATTCCCTGATGCGAGGCGTGGCCGCCGCCCCCGAGGGCCTGGCCGGGCCGGAATGGATCGAGCTGATCGACCCCAAGGCTGATGCCGAATTGACCAAGGCACTGACCATATGGCGGGCAGAACTCGCCTCGGCCGACGACGGCCTCGACGCCGTCCCGGCGCCCGCTGAGCGGCTCGCCGCCCTGCGCGCCGAACTCAAGCGCTGTGGCCTCGACGGTTTCGTCGTGCCGCGCGCCGACGAGCACCAGGGCGAATATGTGCCGCGCCGTTCGCAGCGTCTGGCCTGGCTCACCGGCTTCAGCGGCTCGGCCGGCCTGGCCATCGTGCTGGCCGACAAAGCCGCCATCTTCATCGACGGCCGCTATACGCTGGCCGTCCGCGGTCAGGTCGATACCGCCGCCTTCGAGCCGCGCCAGATCCCCGAGGAATCGCCCGAGACCTGGATCGCCGAAAATCTCGCCAAGGGCGCGCGGCTGGGCTTCGATCCCTGGCTGCAAACGGTCGACGGCTACGAGCGCTTCGCGCGCGCCGCCCAGCGCGTCGGCGCTTCGTTTGTGCCGGTGGAGTCCAACCCGATCGACGCAGTGTGGTGCGACCGTCCGGCGCCGCCGCTGGCACCCATGCTGCCGCACCCCGTCGAGTTCGCCGGCGAGACCAGCGAGGCACGGCGCAAGCGCATCGGCGAAGCGATCGCCGCCAAGGGCGCCGACGTGGCGCTGCTGACAGCGCCCGACTCCATCGCGTGGCTGCTCAATGTGCGTGGCGGCGACGTGCCGCGCACGCCCTTCGCGCTGGGCTTCGCGCTGCTGCACAGTGACGGCCATGTCGACCTCTACATGGACCGCCGCAAGATCCCCGACCGCACCGTGGCCTGGCTGGGCAATGCCGTGACCCTGGCGCTGCCAGACGAACTCGGCGCCGCGCTCGACACCATGGGCAAGATGGGCAAGCGCGTCTTGATCGAGACCGCGTCCGCGCCCTATTGGGCGGCGACGCGGCTGCAAGCGGCGGGCGTCACCCTGGTGCGTGAGGCCGATCCGGTCGCCCTGCCCAAGGCCTGCAAGAACCCCGTCGAGCTCGAAGGCATCCGTGTCGCCCATCGTCGCGACGGCGCCGCCGTCAGCCGCTTCCTCGGCTGGTTGGCGCGTGAATCGAAGAGCGGCAAGCTGCAGGAAATCGAGGCCTCCGACCGGCTGCAAGCGTTGCGCCAGGAGACCGGCAAGCTGCGCGATCTCAGCTTTGACACGATCTCGGGCGCCGGTCCCAACGGAGCCATCGTGCATTACCGCGCCTCGGAGGCCAGCCAGCGCACGCTCGAGCCGGGCTCGCTCTATCTCGTGGATTCCGGCGGCCAGTATCGCGACGGCACCACCGACATCACCCGCACCGTGGCGATCGGCACGCCGACGCCCGAGATGCGCGACCGTTTTACCCGCGTGCTCAAGGGCCATATCGCTCTCGCGACCGCGCGCTTTCCCGTCGGCACGTCCGGCTCGCAGCTCGATGCGCTGGCCCGTTATGCGCTGTGGCAGGTCGGCCTCGACTACGACCACGGCACCNNGGCATCCGCATCGAGAACCTGGTGGCGGTCAAGGAGGCCAAGATCGAGGGCGCTGACCGCCGCTATCTCGAATTCGAGACCCTGACCCTGGCGCCTATCGACCTCAACTGCGTTGACCTCAGCCTGATGACGGACGCCGAAAAGGCCTGGCTCAACGCCTACCACCAGCGCGTCCGCGAAACGGTCGGACCGCAGGTCGACGAAGCCACCCGCGCCTGGCTCATCGAGGCGACCCGCGCCATTTGGACCATGTCGTCCTGAGCGCAGCGAAGGNNTGAGACTCCTGCATTGTCGTCCTGAGCGCAGCGAAGGACCTAAGGCTTCAACAGGGCCCTGCTGCGGCGCTAGGTCCTTCGGCTTCGCCTCAGGACGACAGCATAGCTAATCCTTCAATTCAGTCCGGCCCAGCACGACGTCTTGATAAACGTCGAGCGACGGCAGGCCGCCGGTGTGCATGAAGAGCACTTTGGCGTTGGGCTTGAAGTGGCCCTGGCGCGCGAGGCCCATGAGACCTGCCATGATCTTTCCGGTGTAGACCGGGTCGAGCAGGACGCCTTCGGTCCGCGCCAGCATCTGGACCGCTTCCACCATCTTTGCGTTGGGTACGGAGTATTTCGGCTGCCAGAAGCCGCCGAAGCTCTTGACCGCGTCGCGCGGCACCTTGCCGATGCCGAGCAGGTCGGCCACGGCCTGCGCCTCCTTGTAGACCAGCGGCTCCTGATCAATGGGCTCACGGCTGACACCGATGCCGATCAGCGGGATCTTGATATTGTTGCCGAGGAAACCCGCCACCATGCCGCCATGGGTCCCCGAGCTGCCCGAGCCGACCACGACGGCATCGAGCGCCAGTCCCATGTCGAACCATTGCTGCTGCATTTCCTGCACGCAGGCGACATAGCCCAGGCCGCCGATCGCGTTCGAACCGCCGCCCGGGATGATGTAACCCTTGCGGCCGAGCGAGGCCACTTCCTGGGCGATCTTCGACATGGCCGCGCCCATATCCGAACCGCCGGGCACCACGGTGATGGCTTCGACGCCCATCAACTCGAACATGAAATTGTTGCCGCCCGCCTCCTTGCTGTAGCTGTTGGGCACGCGCTCCTCGATCACGAAGCGGCACTTGAGCCCTTCCTTGACCGCGGCAGCAAGCGTGATGCGGCAATGATTGGACTGCGGCGCGCCGCAGGTGATCAGCGTATCGGCACCCTGGGCCAGCGCGTCCGCAGCGAGGAACTCGAGCTTGCGGGTCTTGTTGCCGCCGGGAAAGAGCCCCAGCAGATCGTCGCGCTTGATCCAGATCTCCGGACCGACACCGCCCGGGCAGCTCGCCGCCAGCGCCTTGGTGAAGTTCGGCAGCAGCTCAATCGGCGTAGGGGCATGGGTGTAGCGACGACGCGGAAAACGAGACAGATCCATTGCGATCAACTCCAGCAAAAAAAGTCAATTCGGCGCTGCCGCGAGCGCCCGTGGAACGGGGCATGCTCTAGCATCCTGCCGGGCTCCGAGTCAGTGCCAATGCTTCAGCTTCGAGGTGCGGCCGACCCCCGGATTGAAGCAGTTGCACGGGTCGAGCGCCTTGTAGTGAGCCGCCAGCGCCGGCTTGGCGTTGTACAGATGGCCGACATCGTGCTCCGCCGGATATTCGGCGCCGCGCGCGTCGAGCAGCTTCCACATCGCATGCTCGAGCTCCACCGGATCGTGCCCCTTGCGCACGATGTACTCCTGGTGGAGCACGTGACAGAAGAAGTGCCCGTAGTAGATTTTGTGCACGAACGCCTGGTCGATCTCGGCCGGCAGGGTCTCGTACCACTCTCGATCGTTGCGGCGCAGTGCGATGTCGAGGGCCATCATGCCCGCCACCTCCTGGCGATGCACGGCACGGTAACGGTTGGCCCCGCCGGCGACGGCGAAGCGATGCAGCATCGCCTTTTCACCCTCCTCGGGCGTGCACTCGAAGAAGTCGCCGGTGCCCGACGGAAAGGCGGTGCCGAGCCACGCCCGTGCCTCCTCGATGCCGTCCCCCGCCATCTTCACGATCAGATGGTGCTCGAAGCGGTCGCGATAGGCGGTCATGCGCGCCGGCAGGTGTGGCGGAAACAGCGAAGCCACGGCCTGCATCACCCGATCGCTGAGATCGTGCGGCAGGAACGGCACTCTGGCGGCGAGCGCATCGAATTGGCCCTTCAAGGCGAACATTGCCGGCAGCCGGTCGGTGCCGAGATGGCGGATGGCGAGGAACGTATCCTTGCCGTAGGTCTCGGCGATCCTGTAGGCGCCGCGATGGATGTACTCGCCCGACACCGGCAGCGACTTGAAGGTGCCGAGCATTTGGCGGCGCACATTCTCGAGCTCGTGGGTGTCGTTCGAGCCGATGTAGAACACGGCGGTCCGCTCGTCGCGCGCAAAGGTGTCGAGGCGGACTGCGAAGATCATCACCTTGCCGGCGCTGCCGGCCGATTCGAACAGGCGATGGGGATCGGCGTTGAAGCGCGCCGGCGTCGGCGCATCGACGTCGCGGACATGCGCCTCGTAGCCCTGGTCCGACGCGAAGCGGCCTTCGGGCCGGGTGATCTGCTCCAGCGCGAAGCCGCCGCGCTCGACGCTGGCCAGGATGTCCTCGGGATCGCCTGCCAGCGTCAGCCCGAGATGGTTGACCAGCCGCACGCGGTTGTCCGCGTCGACCTCGGCATACAGCGTGAGTTGGGTGAACACCGGTCCGCGATGGATCAGCGATCCGCCGGAATTGTTGCAGACGCCCCCGAACACCGACGCGCCGATGCAGGACGAGCCGATCAGGCAATGCGGCTCCCGGCCCAGCGGGCGCAGCATCTTCTCGAGCTGGAACAAGGTGGCACCGGGCAGGCAGATCGCCTGGCGGCCCTGGTCGATCAGATGGACCTTGGCGAGGCGCAGGGTGCTCACGATCACGATCTCGCGGTCGTAGTCGTCGCCGTCCGGCGTCGAGCCGCCGGTCAGCCCGGTATTGGCCGCCTGCACGATGACGATGACATTCGCCTCGATGCACGCGTTCAGGACGCGCCACTGGTCCACCAGGCTGCCGGGCCGCACCACCGCCAGGACTGGCCCGCCGCCGAAGCGGATGCCGGTGCGGTAACGCTGCGTGCTCGAGGGGCTGGTGAGCATGTAGCGGCGGCCGACGACGGCACGCAGCCGCTCGACCAGCCGTCGGCCGTCTTCGGTATCGGTATGCAAGCGATCTTCCTCCCGCAGCCACAGGATCGCACGATCAGAGCGGCGTCGCCATCATCCCAGGCATCCGCCAGTCGGCCACGATCCGCTCGAGATCCTGCAGGTCGTGGTGCATCTGCTCCACTGCAGTTCAACCGGACAGCTTCACCCACTCTTCTTCGGTCAGCGTCTGGATGCCGAGCTCGGACGCCTTGCGGGCCTTGGAGCCGGCGTTCTCACCAACGACCACGAGGCTGGTCTTCTTCGACACTGAGTCCGTCACCTTGGCGCCCAGCTCCTCGGCGCGCGCCTTGGCGGCGTCGCGGGTCATCGACGAGAGCTCGCCGGTGAAGACCACGATCTTGTCCTTGAGCGGCGCATCGGCGGCAACGACGCGGCGGGTCACCGCCTCGACGGTGAGCTGCTTGCGCAGGTCCTTGATGATGTCGACGGTGTGGCCCTCGCTGAAGAAGGCGCACATGGCGTCGGCTGTGGTGACGCCGATCTGCTCGATGTTGTAGAGGCGGCCGTAGCTCGCGCCGACCTCGTCGGCAGCCTTCTCCTTCTTCACCTCGTCCGGCTTCTTCTTGCGCTCCTTGGCAGCCGCCAGCATTTCAGCCAGCCAGGCGTCGACGTCGCCATATTCCTGGGCCAGCAGCTTGGCGGTCGCCTCGCCGATCAGCGGGATGCCGATGGCGTTGATGAAGCGGTCGAGCGAGATGGTGCGGCGCTGCTCGATGGCGGCGATCAGGTTGCGCACCGACAGATCGCCCCAGCCCTCGCGCTTCTTGATCTCGTCGACCTTCTTGGGCAGCCGGAAGATGTCGCCCGGTACCTTCAGCAGCCCGTCGTTGAAGAAATTCTCGATGTGGGTGCCGCCCAGCCCCTCGATGTCGAAGCAATTGCGCGACACGAAGTAGCGCAGTCGCTCGACCTGCTGGAACGGGCATTCCAGCCCGCCCGAGCAGCGCCGCACCACGCCACCCTCCTCGCTCTGCACCTTGGTCTTCAGCGGACAAGGGCAGTGCGTAGGGAACTGGAACTTCCTCGTCTTCTTCGGCCGCTCTTCCGGCACGAAGCCCAGGATCTGCGGGATGACGTCGCCGGCGCGCTGGATGGTCACCATGTCGCCGACGCGCACGTCCAGCCGCTCGATCTCGTCGGCATTGTGTAGGCTGGCGCGCGCCACCACGACGCCGCCGACATTGACCGGCTCGAGATCGGCCACCGGGGTCAGCGCACCGGTGCGGCCGACCTGGATCAGGATATCCTTCAGCCGCGTGCGCGCCTGCTCGGCGGGAAACTTGTGGGCGATCGCCCAGCGCGGCGCGCGGCTGACGAAACCCAGCCGCTCCTGCCAGTCGATGCGGTCGACCTTGTAGACGACGCCGTCGATGTCGTAGGGCAGCGACGGCCGCTCGGCGCCGATCTTCCTGTAGAAGGCGCGCACCTGGTCGGGCGTGCGACAGAGCTTGCTCAGTGGATTGACCTTGAAACCCCAGTCCTTGAGCAGCTTCAGATACTCGCTGTGCGTCTTCCAAGAGCGTGGCTCGGCCTCGCCCCAGGCATAGGCGAAGAAACGCAGAGGCCTCGATGCCGTGATCTCCGGATCGAGCTGACGCAGCGAGCCGGCGGCGGTGTTGCGCGGGTTGACGTAGGCCTTCTCGCCCGCCGCGACCTGGCGGGCGTTCAATTCCTCGAACGCCTTGCGCTCCATATAGACTTCGCCGCGCACGTCGAAGGCCTTGGGTACGCCCCTGCCCTTCAGCTTGTGCGGGATGTCCCTGATGGTCTTGAGATTGGCGGTGACGTCCTCGCCCGTGGTGCCGTCGCCACGCGTTGCACCGACGGTGAACTCGCCGTCCTCGTAGTGCAGGCTGATCGACAGCCCGTCGATCTTCGCCTCGCAGCTCAGCGCGATCTCGGCATCCGGCCTCAAGTCGGTCTCGCGCTCCAGGCCGCGCCGCACGCGGTCGAAAAAGCCCTGCAGCTCCTCGTCGCTGAAGGCGTTGTCGAGCGACAGCATCGGCCTGGCGTGCCGCACCTTGGCGAAGGCGGTGGTCGGCGTCGGCGCCACACGTTGCGTCGGACTGAACATGTCGACGAGCTGCGGGAAACGCCCCTCGACCCCCTTCAGGCGCTGGCGCAGTCTGTCGTAGGCGGCGTCGGAGATCTCGGGATCGTCCTTCTCGTGATAGAGCTTGTCGTGGTGGGCGATCTCGTCGGCCAGCCGCTTGTGCTCGGCCCGCGCCTGACGCTCGGTCATCTCGTCGATGCCGAGAGCAGCAACGACCTTGGCGGCACGCGACATCGCAGCCTCCCTAGCCTGCCGCCGCCATCAGGCGATCGGCAGCGGCGCGCGCCTCGGCGGTCACCTCGGCGCCCGACAGCATGCGCGCGATCTCCTCGCGGCGGCCCTTGGCGTCGAGCGCCAGCACGTCGGTACTGGCGGCATTCCTGGTGGTGGTCTTGCGGATCAGCCAGTGCCGGTCGGCGACCGCGGCGACCTGCGGCGAATGGGTGACGACCAGCACCTGAACCTCCTTGGCGAGCCGCTTCAGCCGCACACCGACCGCCGCGGCGGTGGCGCCGCCGATGCCCGAGTCGACCTCGTCGAACACGATGGTCGCGGCGTCGCCCACCTTGGTGAGACAGACCTTCAGGGCGAGCAGGAAGCGCGAAAGCTCGCCGCCCGAGGCGATCTTGGCGATCGGTGCCGGCGGCGTGCCCGGGTTGGTGGCGACCGTGAACTGCACGCGGTCGGTGCCCTGCTCGGACCATTCGATCTCCGGCAGAGACGCCAACTCGGTGACGAATTTTGCCTTCTCAAGCTTGAGCGGACCCAGCTCGCCCGCCACCGCCTTGTCGAGCCGGGCCGCGCCTTTGCGGCGGCCCGCCGACTGCGCCTCGGCGGCGCTGACAAACGCGGCACGCGCCGCCTTGGCCGCCGCCGCGAGCTTCTTCAAGCCGGCCTCGCCATCGTCCAGGGCCGCAAGCTGTGTCCTCATCCTCTCGGCGAGCGGCGCCAGCTCGACCACCGCGACATGGTGCTTGCGCGCGGCAGCGCGCAGCGCAAACAGCCGCTCCTCGATCTTCTCCAGCCGCGCCGGATCGAACTCCAGCGCATCGCGTGCCGCCTCGAGCTGGGCCTGTGCCTCCGTGGCCTCGCTCATGGCCCGGTCGAGGGCGGCGAGCGAGGCATCGAGCCGGCCCATGGCTTTGTCGGCATTGCGTTCGACCAGGCGATGGGCCGTGCTGAGCGCGGTGACCGCGCCGCGGCCCTGCTCCAACTCGCCAAGCGCCTGCGCCACGGCGTCGCCCAGCGCGCTGCCGGCCCGCATCATCTGGCGCTCCGCTGCCAGCGTCTCCTCGTCGTCGGGCTTGGGCGCCAGCGTCCCCAGCTCCTTCACGGCATGGCGCAGGAACTCCTCGTCGCGCCGCGCCGCCGCGGCGGCGGCCTCAGCCTCCGCGCGGGCCTGTTCGCCGGCGCGCCAGGCCCGCCAGGCGGTGCGCACCGCCTCGCCCTGCTTGTCGAGGCCGGCGAAGGCGTCGAGCGAGGCACGGTGCGTCGCCATGTCCAACAAGCCGTGCTGTTCCATCTGGCCCTGGATCTCGACCAGCGTGTCGCCCAGCCGCCGCAGCAGCGCCACCGACGCCGGCTGGTCATTGACGAAGGCGCGGCCACGGCCATCGGTCCCGACGGTGCGGCGCAAGGTCAGTACGTCCTCGTCGTCGAGGCCCTGCTCGCTGAGAATGCCGTGTGCGGCATGATCTTTCGGCAGGTCGAAGGAGGCGGCAACCGAGGCCTGTGCGGCGCCGCGCCGGATCGCCGCCGTATCGGCGCGTGCACCGAGTGCCAGGCTCAGCGCATCGATCAGGATGGATTTGCCGGCGCCGGTCTCGCCGGTCAGCGCGCCCAGTCCGCCATGGGGTGCGGCCGACGACGCGCGCGCAAAAGACAGGTCGAGCTTCTCGATCAGGACAAAATCGCGGATCGAAAGCGAAACAAGCATGCCAAACCGGTCAGAAGAAACCGAAGAACCAGCCGCTCTTCTCTTCCGGCGGCCGCGTGCCTTCGCCAGTCATGAGGAAGTAGCTGTCCTGATACCAGTCGCTGCCCGGAAAGTTGTAGCCCAGTACGGCGGCGGCTTCCTGGGCCTCGCTCTTGACGCCCAGCGACAGATAGCTCTCGACCAGGCGATGCAGCGCTTCCGGCACGTGCGTCGTCGTCTGGTAGCGCTCGATCACGGTGCGATAGCGGTTGATTGCCCCGACATACTGCTGGTTCTTCTGGTAGTAGCGGCCGATCGCCATCTCCTTGCCCGCGAGATGATCGATGGTGAGTTCGACCTTCAGCCGTGAATCGCGCGCATAGGGCGAGTCGGGAAAGCGCTTGACCACCTCGGCCAGGGCGTCGAGCGCCTGCTGGGTGGTGCGCTGGTCGCGGCCGACATCGGAGATCTGCTCGTAGAAGCACAGCGCCTTCAGATAGTAGGCGTAGGGAATGTCGCGGTGGCCGGGATGGAGCTGGATGAAGCGGTCGAGCGCGATGATGGCTTCGTCGTACTTGTTCGACTCGTAGTAGGTGAAGGCGGCCATGATCTGCGCCTTGGTCGCCCATACCGAATAGGGGTGCTGGCGATCGACCTCCTCGAATTCCTTGGCCGCGACCTTGTACTCCTGGCGGCCGAGATCGTCGAGGGCGCGGTTATAGAGCACCTCGACCGGCAGCTCGACATAGGTGTCGTCGGAGCCGCCGAACCAGCCGCAGCCAGAGACTCCTAGCGCCACGAACGCCAGCGCCGCCGCGCGAGAAGTCCAACCGCTTACCGACGCTTTCGACATTTCCCATCCGACCATTTGTGCCGCCGCGTTATATCACGCTGAGGCCAAAAAAAGAGGGGCCGAACCGGCCCCTCTAGGGATGCGTGGACGACTTCAGAGCCTGCGTCAGTTGGCCTGTCGCCGTAGGAAAGCCGGAATTTGCAGGTCGTCGTCGTCGCGCGCGGGCTTGGTCCGCTCGGTGACGTCGAGACTGATCGATGTCTGCTGCGGCGCTGGCCGCGGAGCGGGCTTGGGCGCAACGGCAACGATGTTTTCGGCTACCGGACGCGGCATCGGCGGCTCAACCTGTACCGCTGCAGTAGCGGCTGCAGCGGGCGCCGCGGCAGCCGTCGTCTTGGGCGTGGCGAAGGCGCCGGTGATGCGCTGGAACAGGTTGGGCGACCGGGCCTCGGCGGCGACCGGCCGCGCGGCCATCGGTCGCGCGATCGGTTCGGTGCGCACCGCCGGCCGCGTCACCGGCCGGCTGACCCGCCAATCGGTCTCGTCGACCAGCGGCTTGTG
>PLYQ01000054.1 GCA_003153415.1 Rhodospirillales bacterium
AACGTCGCCGCCGCCCTGCAGCCGACCGTCAAGCGACTGGCCGCCCTGATCGGCTCTAGTCGCGAAGAGACCATGGCGCCGCCGGGCCTGTCGGTGTGGGCGCGCGCGCAGCGCACGCTGCAGCCCTACGAGGCCTGGCTGACTTTCCGCGAGTGGCTCGACCAGCGCAATCCGCGTTTTGCCTTCTCGGTCGCCCGCGCGCTGGTGACGGGCTCGATGATCCCCGAGTCCGAGCGCAACTGGGCCAACTTGATGCGCCAGGAGGCCCGCGCGCGCATGGCCTGGCTGCTGCCGCGCGGCACCATCCTCTGCCTGCCGACCACGCCGTTCCCTGCGCCGCTCAAGGGCCAGGCGCTGTCGGTGCTCGATCCGTTGCGCGATCGCATCACGTGCCTCTGTGCCCAGGGCGGACTTGCCGGCCATCCGCAGCTCAGCCTCCCCGGCGCGACGGTCGATGGCCTGCCCGTCGGGCTTTCCATTCTGGGCGCGCGTGGCAGCGACGCCACCTTGGTCGCCGTGGCGCGTGCGCTGGAGGCCGTCAAGTGAATGACCTGACGCCCAACATTCCTGACGTCGTGGCCGAGGTGAGCGCACTGTTCGAGCGCTACGAGCAGGCCCTGATCGACAAGAACGTCGATGTGCTTGACGCCACCTTCTGGCGGAGCCCACACACCATCCGTTACTCGTTGCACGAGAACGGTTACGGCTTCGACCAGATCCACGGCCATCGCGTCGCGCGACCGCCCGGTCCCGGCATCAAGGAAAAGCGCCTGCGGCTGGAGATCCTGACCTTGGGCCGCGATCTCGCCACGGTGAACCTCGAATTCAAAATCCGTGGCAAGGATCTGGTTGGCCGGCAAACTCAGACCTGGGTGCGCTTTCCCAATGCCGGCTGGAAGGTAATAGCGGCCCACGTCTCGACAATGAACGAAAAACCGCTGTGGTAAGACACGAACGGATGAGGAAACCATGAGCACGCCGACGCCCAACCTGGGCAATGTCATGACCCCCAACCTTGTCTGGGTGGCCAAACTCAAAGAGGAGGCGCTCGAGCCCGGGCTGCCGATCGTCGATCCGCACCATCATCTGTGGCAGCGCGCCGGCAACGACTACATGTTCCACGACCTGCTGGCCGACACCCAGACCGGCCACAACATCGTGGGCACGGTGTTCGTCGACTGCCATTCGATGTACCGCAAGGAGGGGCCGGCCGAGTTGCGCTGCACAGGCGAGACCGAGTTCGCCAACGGCGTCGCGGCGATGAGCGCTTCGGGCATCTATGGCAACCTGCGGGCCTGCGCCGGCATCGTGAGCCATGTCGACCTGCGCCTGGGCGCGAAGGCGGGCGCGGTATTCGATGCCCAGATCGCCGCGGGCAACGGCCGCTTCAAGGGCATCCGCCACCAGACCGGTTGGGACGCCGATCCCGGCATCCGCAATTCCCGCACCGATCCGACCGAGAAGCTGACGGCCGACAAGACGTGGCGCGAGGGCTTCAAGGAGCTCGCCAAGCGCGGCCTCACCTTCGATGCCTGGCTCTACCATCCTCAGCTCGGCGAGATCGCCGATCTCGCCTCGGCCTTCCCCGACACCTCGATCGTCCTCAACCATGTCGGCGGCCCGCTGGGCTATGCGTCCTATGCCAGCCGCCACGACGAGGTGCGCGCCCAGTGGAAGAAAGTGATGGCGGAGCTGGCGCGCCGGCCCAACATCTCCGTGAAGGTGGGTGGGCTCGGCATGGCAATGGGCTGGTTCGACTTCTATCAGCGGCCCGCGCCGCCCAGCTCGCAGGTGCTGGCCGATGCCTTCAAGCCCTGGGTCGAAACCTGCGTCGAGCTGTTCGGCGCAAACCGCTGCATGTTCGAAAGCAATTTCCCGGTCGACAAGATCACCTCGGGCTATGGCGTGCTGTGGAATGCCTTCAAGCGCCTGGCCACCGGCGCGTCAGCCACCGAGAAGACTGCTCTTTTCTCAGGCACTGCGAGTCGCGTCTACAAGCTCTCTCTGCCATAGCGCTGTTGCGGCGAGCGTCCTAGACTTTGGTCCTCTCATTGGGGGACCATCTCATGCGTCGTCTTCTCATCGCATCGGCCGTCGCGCTGGCCGTTATTTCCACATCGCCGCTCGCTTCCGCCCAGACCACCTTCAAGGTGGTGATGCACTCGGACGTGAAGATCCTCGATCCGGTCTTCAGCGGCGCCTACATCACGCGCAACCACGCTTACATGATCTACGACACGCTGTTTGCCATGGACGAGAAGCTGCAGGTCAAGCCGCAGATGGTCGATAGCTGGACGACCAGTGACGACGGCCTTGTCTGGACCTTCAAGCTGCGCGACGGACTGGAATGGCATGACGGCACGCCCGTGACGTCAGACGATTGCGTGGCCTCGCTCAAGCGCTGGTCGGCCCGCGATTCGATGGGCCAGAAGCTCGCGCTGTCGGTTGCCGAATACAAGATCGTCGACCCCAAGACCTTCCAGATCGTGCTCAAGGCGAAGTTTGGCCCGCTGCTCGAAGCCATCGGCAAGCCGTCGGTGGTCGTGCCCTTCATGATGCCCAAGAAAACTGCCGAGACCGACGCCTTCAAGGCGATCGACGACTACATCGGCTCCGGCCCGTTCATCTTCAAGAAGGATGAGTGGAAGCCTGGCGAAAAGGTCGTCTACCTCAAGAATCCCAAGTACAAGCCGCGGCCCGAGCCGATGTCCGGCCTTGCCGGTGGCAAGGTGGTGAACGTCGATCGTGTCGAATGGCTGGCGATCTCCGACCCGATGACCGCTGTGAACGCCCTGCAACAGGGGGAGATCGACATGCTCGAGGTCGTCGAGTACGACCATCTTCCCGTCCTCGAGAAGAACAAGGACATCCGCCTGATCACCGGCACCACGTCCAACCAGTACGTCTTCCGCATGAACTGGCTGCAGCCACCCTTCAACAACCAGAAGATTCGCCAGGCTGTCACCTATGCGCTCAGCCAGGAGGAGTTCCTGCAGGCCAATATCGGCGACAAGCGCTTCTATCGCACCTGCAAGGCGATGTTCACCTGCGGCACGTCGCTTGCCACGACGGCCGGCATGGACGGGTTGATCGAGGGCAATGTCGCCAAGGCCAGGCAGTTGCTCGCCGAGGCGAACTACGACGGCACGGTCGTGGTGATTCCACAACCGACCGATCTCGGCGTCATCAAGCAGCTGGCTCCCGTCGCCAAGTCGCAACTCGAAAAGGCCGGCTTCAAGGTCGAGGTTCAGCCGATGGACTGGCAGAGCATGGTGACCAGGCTCACCACAAAGAAGGGCCCGCCCTCGGAAGGCGGCTGGAACGCCTTCGGCACGAGCTGGGTGCAGCTCGACATCCTCGACCCGCTGATGACGCCAAACCTGGCCACAACTTGCGAAAAGGCGCGCGGTGGCTGGCCGTGCGATGCGGGCATGGAGAAGTTGCGCGACAAGTTCGTCAGCGCCAGCACGCCTGCTGAGAAGAAGGCGGTGGCCGAGGAAGTACAGACCTACGCCATGCAGATCGTGACCCACATACCGCTCGGCGAGTGGTATGGCGTCTCGGCCGTGCGCGCCAACGTCACCACCATGCCGGTGCCACCGCCGATCACGGTGTTCTGGGGCGTGAGCAAGAAGTAGGGCAAGTCAACGTGCCTGGCTGACCTCGATCAGCGTTTCGGCGAAGGCGCGCACGACCGGCTCGAGGATGTCCGGCCCGGTGCCGGCGGCGCTGTCGGCAGGTGTATGGAAAAGGCCGTGCAAGCCGGCCATTCCGAAGAAACTGGGATAGCCCGCGGCATGCACATCACGCAGCTCGCCGACTGCCGCCTTCTCGGCCACGAGGTTGTTGCCCGCGATGCCGGCAAAATGGCGGCTGACACCTGAATCCATCGACTGCGAGCGCAGGATCGACCGCAGGCGCGTGTCGATCGTCTTGTCGGCAGTCCAGCGGCTGCCCTCACGGCGCCATTCGTAACACGCAAGCGATGCGCCGAAATGCGCCCAGGCGACGGTTTTCGCCGGCGGCGGCGCGGCGGAATGAAGGAAATACTCCATGCCGCCATGGCCGATCTCGTGGCCCGCGGTGGCGACGAACACCAGGTCGGTATCGACCAGCCGCTCGGCGGCGATACGGGCAATCGCCAGGAAGCCGGCGATCCCCGGCGCGCGCTCGCAGGTGCTCGTGAACCAACTCGTCACCGGCGTCGACACGACAATTGTGCGACCTTTGCCGCGGTCGAGCTGGCCGATGACATTGCGGCCCGCCACGTCGTGCCGGTAGCGACCCTTGATCGTCACTGTCACCGGCTTGCCCGCCTGCTCGGCTTGTTCGAGCAGCGGCTTGTCGTGGGCGGCGACCAGGATGACCGGCACCGGCCAGGGCTTGCCTTCCTGATCGACGTTGTAGGTGTAGATCTCGCCGCTCGGGTGATCGATGGTCAGCAGCACGGCGGCCGGATGGCGCGCGAACGCCTCGTCGAGCGCGGCGCGATGAGCCTTGTTCAGGTACGCCGTCCGGTCGAACGGCAGGGCCACGCGCACAAAGCGGCCGCCGGCGCCACCCGAGGCAACGATCGGCGCGCTCAGAGTGAAACTCGCGGAGGCTTCCGCAATCCACCAGTGCGGCACCACTTGAACAGTTTGGCCGTCGACGCTGAGCGAGCCTGATTCGAAGTCGTACTGGCGTCCCATGGTAAAATTCTGCGACGAAACCGCCAGGCCCGCGCGGGCGAGTTCGACGGCGATCCAGTCGAAGGCCTGCGCCGCGCCCGGCGAGCCGTAGCGATGCGGGCCGAAACTGTCGTAGCGCCGCACGTCGTCGTAGAGGGCTTTGCCGTCGAGCGGATCGGCGGCGGCCGGGGTGCTTGCCGCGAACATCGCCGCCACCATGTTGAAGCCGATCAGCCTGCGCAACGCCCCGGCATTCATGGCCGCTATTATTCCGCAGCCTCCAGCGAACGCACAGCGACGTCCTCGGCCTCCCAGCGGATGCCGATCTCGGCCAGGCGGCCCAGCACGTCGTCGAGTTCGTGGCCGCGCTTGGTCAGCGAATAGGTGACCTTGGGCGGGATCGTCGCCTCATAGTCGCGCGTCACCAGGCCCGCTCCTTCCAGGGTGCGCAGGCGTTCGGTCAGCATCTTGGCCGACACGCCCGCCACGCGGCGCTTCAATTCACCGAAGCGCTGCGGCCCGTGGGCCTTGAGGTTGTAGAGGATGTACGTCGTCCACGGACCCATCAGCATGCGCAGGATGAAGTCCGTGGGGCAGGAGGCGCTCTCCTTGCCGTGCTCGGGGGTGGGGCCCATGTGATTTTTCCCTTGGGTTACGAATTGGTACCTACTAGCGAATATATAGCGCGCATCCTAAATGTTTCCAGTCACTTTGCGTAATCAAGCGATCTGAGGAAACTACAAGGCATTTTCCTTAGCAAAATCAAAGGATTGGAGAACATCATGAGCAATGTTGCTATCGTCTATCACTCCGGTTTTGGCCACACCAAAGCCCTTGCCGAAGCTGTCGCTGCCGGTGCCCAGGCAGTCCCGGGTACCAAGGTAGCCCTGATCCCGGTTGCCGAAGCAGAGGCCCGCGAGGCCGAGCTGGACGCAGCCGATGCTGTCATTTTCGGTAGCCCAACCTACATGGGCGGCGTCTCGGCCGAGTTCGCTAAGTTCAAGGACTGGACTTCCAAGCGCTGGATGGCAGGCGCCTGGCGCAACAAACTGGCGGCNNTCCTGACGCTTGCTCTGCAGCACAGCATGGTGTGGGTCGGCCTCGGCTTGCCGGGCGGCTTCAACCATTCCAAAGGCTCGATCGAGGATCTCAATCGCCTGGGCGCGTCGGTGGGCGCAATGGCGCAAGCCAATGCCGACCAGGGCGTCGAGGGCATTGCCGCGTCAGACTTCCGCACCATGGAGGCGCTCGGCAAGCGCGTCGCCGAAGCGGCGCAGCGCTGGAAGGTCGAGCCGCTGGCGAAGGCCGCGTAGTCGCGGCCACGGCGGCGTAGGACGCTGCCGGCGACGTCAGTTCTTCTTGCTGATGTTCCAGACCACCGGCACCGGTCCGGCCAGCCAGCCTTCGAGCTTGTCCTTGCGATAGGCGCCGAAGGCCTTGTACTGGCCGACCGGCGCATAGATGGCCTGGCCGATCACGCGGTCGGAGATGGCGAGGCCCAGCTCCTTCCGCTTGGCCGCGTCGCTCTCGTGGATGAAGGCGCTCCGGAGCTTTTCCATCTCCGGATCGCATGGCCAGCCGAACCACGCCTTGTCGCACGAGCCCGCGGCGTAGGCGTTGGTGCCGGGATTGTCGGAATCGAGGGTGATGTTGGTGGTGAAGAAGATGTTCCATCCGCCTTGGCTCGGCGGCTCCTTGCGGGTGCGCCGCGACACCACGGTCTGCCAGTCCATCGACTGCAGATCGACCTTGAAGCCTGCGCGCTCGAGCTGCTGCTTGGCGACCGGCTGCACCTGGTTGGACGATTGCAGGTCGGTCTGATGCAACATCACGACCGGCGTGCCGTCGTAGCCTGCCTCCTTCAGGAGCGCCTTGGCCTTGTCGATGTCGGGCTTGATCAGGAGGTCGCCGTATTCCTTGCCGAAGGTCGTGCCACAGACGAACGGCGCGTTGCAGGTCCGATAGATCGCCGGATCGCCGACCTGGGCGCGCATGAGGTCCTCCTGTGCCAGCGCATAGAGCGCGGCCTGGCGCGCCTTCACATTGTTGAAGGGTGGATGGAGGTGGTTCATGCGCATGATGATCTGGCTGCCGAGCGCGTTCCAGCCGAACAGGGCGACGTTCTTGTCGGCCTTCAGCACCGGGAAGAGGTCGGGCGGCGGCGATTCGATCAGGTCGATCTCGCCCGCCAGCAGGGCATTCATCGCCGTGCTGGGATCGATAATGGCGATCCATTCGACCCGGTCGACCTTGGCGACCTTGCCGCCGGCCAGCATCGAGGGCGGCTCGGGCCGCGGCTTGTATTTCGGGTTCTTGACGTAGACGACCTTTTCGCCGGCCTTCCACTCGTCCTTCTTGAAGATGAAGGGGCCGGAACCGGTGTAGTCGTCGATCTGCTTATTGGGGTCGGTCTCAGCGACCCGCTTGGGCATCATGAAGGGGACGTTGGACGAGACCTTGCCGAGTGCATCGAGGACGAGGCCGAACGGCTCCTTCAGCACGATGGCGAAGGTCTTGGCATCGACCACCTTGAGTTCGGCGGTCGCCTTCAACAGAAGCTGGCCATAGGTATCGCGCGCGCCCCAGCGCTTGATCGGAGGCGACGCAGTCCTCCGATGTGACGGGCGTGCCGTCGTGCCATTCCAGGCCGTCGCGCAGGGTGATCGTCCAGGTGAGCTGGTCGGCCGAGACCTCGTATTTTTCGGCCATCTGCGGCTGAATCTTGAGGTTGGCGTCCTTGGCGAACAGGACGTCGTAGATCATGTAGCCGTGGTTGCGGGTGATCAGCGCCGTGGTCCAGACTGGATCGAGGATCTTGATGTCGGCGTGCGAGACCATGCGCAGCGTCGTCGTCTGGGCCATGGCCGGCGGCGCCGGAGTCCCGGCTACGGCAACGGTGGCCAGGGCGACCGCGGCCCATTTTCGCAAACTGATCATATTTTGCCCTTCCCCTTGCCTGTCGCCTACGCTGCAGACAGGCTGCCACGCGTCTTGTGAGGAATAAAGCAATGTCGATGCCGACTATCTTCGTGTCACACGGTTCGCCGACCTTGATCCTGGAGGACGTGCCGGCACGTCGCTTCCTGGCAAGCCTCAGCCAACAGGTGCCGCGGCCCAAGGCGATCGTCTCGGTCTCGGCACACTGGGACACCGAACACCCGGCGGTTTCGGTCGTTCGCAAGCCCGAGACCATCCACGATTTCTACGGCTTCCCCGAAGCGCTTTACCGCCTGCACTACGATGCGCCGGGTGCACCGGAACTGGCCGAGCGGGTGGCCAAGCTCACCGGTGCAGGCCATGACCACCATCGCGGCCTCGACCACGGCGCCTGGGTACCGGCCATGCTGGGCTGGCCCGAGGCCGATATCCCGATCTTCCAGCTCTCGATCCAGCCCCATCTCGATCCGGCGCATCACATCGCACTCGGTCGCAAGCTCAGTGCCTTGCGCGAGGAAGGCATCCTGGTGATGGGCAGCGGCAGTGCCACGCACAACCTGCGGGCGCTCACGCGCGGCGGCGGAGAGTCCGCACCCGAACCATGGGCGGAGGAATTCGACGACTGGCTGGCGGAGACGTTGGAGAAGGGCGACGAGGCCGCCCTAGCCGACTATCGCGCTCAGGCGCCCAATGCCCCGATGGCGCACCCGACCGACGAGCATTTCCTGCCGCTGCATGTGGCATTCGGCGCGGCGGGCGAGGGCGCACGCGGACGCGCGCTCCATCGCAGTTTCACTCTGGGAAATCTCTCGATGGCGTCCTACGCGTTCGCGTAAGTGCGTTCATACGCGCTGGCGGGCGGCAGCGCCTTCTGAGGCGCGAGAGCCCGCGCGTTTCAGAAAGGACAAGAACGCGGTTTAAGCCGCGTTCGCGAGCGTGACGCCCTTGTCCTTCATGAGCTGAGCCAGCTCACCGGTCTCGGCCATCTCGCGGATGATGTCGCAGCCGCCGACGAACTCGCCCTTCACATAGAGCTGGGGAATGGTCGGCCACTGGCTGAATTCCTTGATGCCCTGGCGAATTTCTGGATCGACCAGAATGTTCACGCTGTTGAACTTCACGCCGAGCTCGCTCAGCACCTCGACGACCGCGGCCGAGAAGCCGCACTGCGGGAACACCGGGGTGCCCTTCATGAACAGCAGCACGTCGTTCTTGCCGATCTCGTCGCGGATGCGCTCGAACACCTGGGGTTCGCTCATAGTCGATCTCCTGAAGCACCCGACCGGGTGCGGGGTATGGTCCAAATATAGGGGTGTCAGGGCCTTTGCGCCATGGTGGTCAATTTGAGCGCATGGAGCACGCCGCCCATGCGGTCGCCCAGCGCGCCATAGACCATCTGGTGCTGCTGGATCTTCGATTTGCCGGCAAAGGCCGAGGAAATGACCGTGGCGGCATAGTGGTCTCCGTCGCCCGCAAGGTCCTGGATCTCGACCTCGGCGCCCGGGATGCCTTGCTTGATCAGGCGGATAATGTCGTCGGCGGCCATCGGCATTGCTTGGTTTCCTTGAGCTATTCGGTGGCGTTCATATAGGCCGGCAGCCAATCCTCGTGGGCCTTCTTGATGGCAGCAAGCGGCAACGAGAGCACGCCCTCGACGGTGAGGGCGGCACCGCCCGAGTAGCCCAGCCGGATCGCCGGGACGCCCGCTTCCTTGGCTGCCGCCAGCACATCGTCGCCTGAGCCGGTGGCCATGAGATAACGGGCCTGATCCTCGCCATACAAAAACGCGTGCGAAGGCGCGCCCGTTTCGGCCGGCAGGGCGACGCTCGCTCCAGTGCCGCCGGCGATGCACATCTCGGCCAGGCCGACCAGCAGGCCGCCGTCGCTGAGGTCGTGGCAGGCGACGACCCGCCGGGCGAGGATCTGGTTCCTTACAAAATCACCGTTGCGGCGCTCGACGGCAAGGTCGACCGGCGGCGGGGCGCCTTCTTCGCGGCCCAGAAGTTCGCGCAGATAGAGCGACTGGCCGAGCCAGCCCTTGGTCTCGCCGATCAGGATGACAGCAAGGCCCGCCTGGGTCAGGCGCGAACCCACGGCATGGAAGATGTCGTCGATCACGCCCACGGCACCGATGGTCGGCGTCGGCAGGATCGGCTTGCCCTCGGTCTCGTTGTAGAGCGAGACGTTGCCCGACACGACGGGGAAGTCGAGGACCTTGCAGGCCTCGGCCATGCCCATGATGGCACCGGCGAACTGGCCCATGATCTCGGGCTTGGTCGGATTGCCAAAATTCATGTTGTCAGTGACGGCGAGCGGCCTGGCACCGGTCGCCGTGATGTTGCGCCACGCCTCGGCCACGGCCTGGCGGCCGCCGGTTTCCGGATGGGCCTGGACATAGCGCGGCGTACAGTCCGACGTCATGGCCAATCCTTTGTGGCCGCCCGGTACCCGGACGAGGGCCGCGTCGCCATCCTGCGGACGGATGGCGGTGTTGCCCATGATCAGATGGTCGTACTGGTGCCAGATCCAGGCCTTGCTCGCGAGATCGGGGCAGCTCATCAGCGCCAGCAACGAGGCGTTCCAGTCCTTGGGTGCCGGCACCTTGGCTGCGTCCAACACGGCCGGCAGCGGCGTCAGGGTCCACGGACGCTCATAGACCGGTGCTTCGGTGACCAGCGGCGGGATCGGGATGTTGCCCACGATATCGCCGTGCCAGCTCAGCACCATGCGCTCGGTGTCGGTCAGGCGGCCGATCACCGCGAAATCGAGTTCCCACTTCTCGAATATGCCGCGCGCCAGTTCCTCGCGGCCGGGTTTGAGCACGATCAGCATGCGCTCCTGGCTTTCCGACAGCATGAGCTCGTAGGGGTTCATGCCGGTCTCGCGCATCGGCACTTTGTCGAGTTCGACGACCACGCCCAACCCGCCCTTGGCCGCCATCTCGAACGACGAGGAGGTGAGGCCAGCCGCGCCCATGTCCTGGATGGCCACGATCGCGTCGGTCGCCATCAGCTCGAGACAGGCCTCGAGCAGCAGCTTTTCCACGAAGGGATCGCCGACCTGGACGGTCGGGCGCTTCTCCTCGCTGTCCTCGCTGAACTCGGTCGAGGCCATGGTGGCGCCATGGATGCCGTCGCGGCCGGTCTTGGAGCCGACATAGACCAGCGGGTTGCCGACGCCTGCTGCCGCGGCATAAAAAATCCGGTTGGTCGGCGCGATGCCCACGGTCATGGCATTGACCAGGATGTTGCCGTTGTAGGCGGCGTGGAAATTGGTCTCGCCGCCCACGGTCGGAATGCCCATGCAATTGCCGTAGCCCCCGATGCCGGCGACCACGCCCGACACGAGATGGCGCGTCTTGGGATGCTTGGGGTCGCCGAAGCGCAGCGCATTGAGATTGGCCACCGGCCGCGCGCCCATGGTGAAGACGTCGCGCAGGATGCCGCCGACNNCGCCGACGCCGGTCGCGGCGCCTTGATAGGGCTCGATGTAGGACGGGTGGTTGTGGCTCTCCATCTTGAAGATGGCGGCCTGGCCGTCGCCGATGTCGATGACGCCGGCATTCTCGCCCGGCCCCTGGATCACCCAGGGCGCGCTGGTCGGGAGTTTTTTCAGCCAGACCTTGGAAGATTTGTAGGAGCAGTGCTCGCTCCACATCGCCGAGAAGATGCCGAGTTCGACCATGGTGGGCGTGCGGCCCATGATGGTGAGCACGCGCTGGTATTCGTCGGGCGCCAAGCCATGCTCGGCCACGACCTGCGGGGTGATCGTAAGCTCGTTGGGCAGCTTGACCGGCGGGTTCTTCTCGATGCCGACGGTCACGAGAGCGCCTCGACTAAACCTTCGAACAGCGCCTTGCCGTCGCAGCCGCCGAACATCGGCTCGACCGCATTTTCTGGATGCGGCATCAGGCCCATCACCGTCTTGGTCTCGTTGAAGACACCGGCGATGTTGCGGATCGAGCCGTTGGGATTGGCCTCATGACCTAGGGGGCCGTCGACCGTG
Source organism: Rhodospirillales bacterium (assembly GCA_003153415.1). GTDB lineage: Bacteria > Pseudomonadota > Alphaproteobacteria > Reyranellales > Reyranellaceae > Reyranella. Next base: position 11,613 of record PLYQ01000054.1, read on the forward strand.
CCATCGGCGCTGCAGTAGCGGAACGCCACCTGGCCGCGATCCTCGATGCGCTTCAGCGTGTCGTCATCGGCGAAATAGTTGCCCTCGGCATGCGCCACCGGGACCTTGATCACCTGGCCGGCCTGGTAGCGGTTGGTGAACAGGCTCTGGCTGGTCTCGACCTTGAGGTGCACGTCAGCGCACACGAACTTCAGATGCGCGTTGCGCATCAGCACGCCTGGCAGTAGGCCCGCCTCGGCGGCGATCTGGAAGCCGTTGCAGATCGCCAGCACCGGCACGCCCTGCGCGGCGCGGCGTTTGACCTCGGCCATCACCGGAGACTGCGCGGCCATGGCGCCACAGCGCAGATAATCGCCGTAGGAAAAGCCGCCCGGCACCACGATCAGGTCGGTCTTGGCGAAGTCGCCGTCGCCGTGCCAGACCATGGCGGGCTTTTGGCCTGTTACCAGTTCGATCGCCTGCGCCACGTCGCCTTCGCGATTGGAGCCGGGAAAAACCAGAACCGCCGCCTTCATCAGCCGACCAGTTCGATCGAGTAATTCTCGATCACCGTGTTGGCGAGCAGCTTGCGGCACATCTCGTCGAGCCGGGCCTTGGCTTTGGCCTTGTCGGTTTCGGCAAGTTCCAGTTCGATGAACTTGCCTTGGCGGACGTCGCCCACTTCCGCGAAGCCCAGGCGATTGAGGGAATGTCCGATGGCCTTGCCCTGGGGGTCGAGCACGCCGTTTTTCAGCGTCACATGAACTCTGGCTTTCATTTCGCCTCTTACTGCAACGTCGTTGGCCCGCGCACGTCGCCCGGGCCCTGGTCGATCAGGATGCCGAGCCGCCGCGCCACCTCCTGGTAGGCTTCCTCGACCTTGCCGAGGTCGCGGCGGAAACGGTCCTTGTCCATTTTCTCGTTGGTCCTGAGATCCCACAGCCGGCATGAGTCGGGGCTGATCTCGTCGGCAAGCACGATGCGGACCATCTCCTCCTCATAGAGGCGGCCGAATTCGATCTTGAAGTCGATCAGCTTGATGCCGCAGCCGAGGAACAGGCCGAACAGGAAGTCGTTCACCCGTAGCGTCAGCGCGACGATGTCGTCGAGGTCCTGCGGCGTTGCCCAGCCGAAAGCGGTGATGTGCTCCTCGGTGACCATGGGGTTGCCCAGCGCNNTAGAAGAACTCCATGATCGAGCGCGGCAGTTGCGTGCCTTCCTCGACGCCGAAGCGCTTGGCGAAGGAGCCGGCCGCCACGTTGCGCACCACGATCTCAAGCGGGATGATCTCGACCTGGCGGATCAGCTGGTCGCGCATGTTGAGCCGGCGGATGAAATGGGTCGGCACGCCGATCTCGCCGAGCTTGGTCATCAGGAACTCGGAAATCCGGTTGTTGATCACGCCCTTGCCGGCGATCGTGCCCTTCTTCTGGTTGTTGAATGCAGTGGCGTCGTCCTTGAAGGACTGGACGATCGTCCCGGGCTCGGGCCCCTCGAACAAGGTCTTGGACTTGCCCTCGTAGATGCGTCGGCGGCGGGACATCGAGTACTCCTGTGCGGGCGACGCGAGCCACCCGTCCCTGGGGCGGAATATGGCGGAAGTCCCATGCGCCGGGACTGGGGAAAAATCCATTGAAAAAGGTGACGCATCCGTCATATTCAATGTTTAATGGGAGGCCCCACATGGCCCAACAGATCACCTACGACAAGGCCTATGACACCGTCGCCCCGGAAGATTTCCCGGCGATGCTGGAAGTGCCGCGGTATGGCCGCCGCAGCGATGCCTTCGACAGCATCATTTCGGCCACCCATGACCATTTCTGGGACCCGATGGACAAGAACTACATCGACTACGACCTGCCGTTCGACATGTCCAAGACGCCGATCGTGCCCTTGGACATGATCGTGGAGCTGAAGAGCGCGGTCGCCGATCGGCTGGACGACCGGCAGAAGATCCAGCTCGCCAACGACGTGACGCATTGGTCGACGTCCAACCTGTTGCATGGCGAGCAGGGCGCGCTCTCGCTCTCGGCCAGTCTCTGCCACATCCTGCTCGACCCGGGCGCCCAGGAGTATGCCGCCAACCAGGCGCGCGAGGAGGCCCGCCACGTCGCGGGCTTCACCTGCTACATCGCCAAGCGCTGGGGCGCGCCGCTGCCGGTCGGACCGACCATCGCCACTGTGCTCAACGATCTCGTGAGCACCCAGGAGGTCTACAAGAAGATCGTCGGCATGCAGATGCTGATAGAGGGTCTGGCGATGGGCTCGTTCGCCACGCTGAACGCCAAGACCAACGATCCGGTGCTGCGCCGCCTGGTCCAGCTCGTGATGAGTGACGAGGCCTTCCATCACCGCTTCGGCCGGCTGTGGGCGTCCAAGACCATCAAGCATTTGAGCGACGACGAGCACAAGAAGGTCGAGGACTGGTCGGCACAGCTCTTCCAGATGCTGCTGTTCAACCTGATCAACGCCGAGCAGAAGCAGGTGATCTACGCCAAATACGGGCTCGACTGGCAGTGGGTGCGCGACGCAGTGCGGGAGACCTTCAGCGACGACGATCGCCGTGCCCAGCTCAAGGAAAGCACCAACATTTTCCGCGTCCTGATCAAGACGCTGCTGCATGCCGGCATCATCACTGGGCGCACCGCGCCGCTCTACGCGGTGTGGGTCGACATGAAGGAGCTCGAGGCCGAGGGCGACGGCATTCCGGGCGACATCGTCGCCGAGGAGATGCTGGTGGTGCTGCGCGAGATCAACGCCAGGCGCCGCCGTATCGGCTCCAAGGACATCGCGGCCGCCGCGTCCTGAAGGCCTATAATATTATTGCGCGAGGGGTGGGCTGGATTCTGGACGAATCGCCTAAAACCCTTGTGCCATGGGCATCCGAGGCGTCCAGGGAAGTCTGGACATTTTGGACGCCTAGGGCTTCCGGGCCAGCACGAAGGCCGACAGGCCGGCCAGGCGATTGATCGGAAACAGCGGCAATTCGGCGGTGCAGACGGCCGCCAGAATGCCGTTGGTGAGCGCGCCGTGCTTCTTCAGGCTGCTATGCGGCTCGGCGTTGCCGCGCGTCGCCAGCCGCACCGCCGCAGCAAGGGGAAAGACCAGGCCGAAATAATAGGCACCATGGACGACCTCGAGGCCTGCGTCGCTGAGCACCGCCTCGATCTCGCCCAGACGATAGCGGCGCTTGTGCTCGAGGAAGACGTCGTGGCCGCTCCACAGGAAGCGGAAGGCCGGCACCGTCACCAGGAAATGCGCGCCGCCCGGCACCTTTCCGGCATAGTGCCGCACCAGGCCGCGGTCGTCGTCGACATGCTCCAGCACATCCATCATCAGCACGAGATCGCAGTCGGTCCGGCCGCAGTCGCGGCGATAGAGCACCGGCTTGCCGGCGACGCTGTCGTCGTATTCGCGGGCGTAGCCGATGTCGACGCACAAGGCAGTCTCGGCGCCACCCCCGGCCAGCAGATGACGCGAGAAGAAGCCCGAGCCCGCGCCGACGTCGAGCAGGTGCCGTGGCTTGAGGCCGGCGACGGCGCGGCGCAACGCGGCAGCTTTGGAGCGGTAGTACCAGTGCTGCCCGATCTCGGCGCCGAGGATGTCCTCTTCCTTGAGGTCCATCAGGCCGGCGGGCGCGGGGCGCCTTCTTCGTAGACGCCCTCGACGACGTAGATCGGCCGGCCTTTGACCTCGAGGAAGAGGCGGCCGAGATATTCGCCGATGACACCGAGCGAGAGGAGCTGGATGGCGCCCAGCAGCAGCACGGCGATCAACAGTGACGCGTAGCCTGGCGTGTCGATGCCGAACAGCAGTACGCGCGTCACGATGAACAGGGCATAGAGCACGGCGACGGCCGCGATCGCCACGCCGAGATAAAACGAGGCGCGCAGCGGCACGGTCGAGAAGCTCACCACCCCGTCGAGCGCGAAGTTCCACAGCCGCCACAGATTGAACTTGCTCGCGCCGGCGGCGCGCTGCGGCCGCTCATAGGCCACGCCGATCGAGTTGAAGCCGACCCAGGCGAACAGACCCTTCATGAACCGGTTGCGCTCGGGCAATTGGCGCAGCACCTCGATGGCGCGCCGATCGACCAGGCGGAAGTCGCCGGCATGGGCCGGAATGCGCACCGGCGACATCGAGTTGAACGCCCAGTAGAACCAGCCGGCCGAGACGCGCTTGGCGGCGGTGTCGGAGTCGCGCGCACTGCGCACGCCGTAGACGATGTCGTAGCCCTCGCGCCAGCGTTCCATGAAGCGGCCGATCAGCTCCGGCGGGTCCTGCAGGTCGATGTCCATCGGGATCAGTACGTCGCCGCGGGCGTGATCGATGCCTGCGGTCAGCGCCGCTTCCTTGCCGAAGTTGCGCGACAGGTTGACGACCCGCAGACGCCGATCGCGCATGCCGCGGTCCAGCAGATGGCCGAGCGTATTGTCGCGCGAACCGTCGTTGACGAACACGACCTCGAAACGAAATCCGGCGCCGTCGAGGAACGGCACGACCGAGGCGAGGAAGATGTCGATCGACTCTTCCTCGTCGAACACCGGCACGACCAGCGACAAGAGCGGGTCGGCAGGCCGGCGCCCGCGCTGGGCGAGGAGCTGGCGGCCGAGCGCGTCGCCCGCGACGGCTGGAACGGGGAAAGTCTGGTCAGGCACCGAGGCAGTTTACACTATTCATCGGAACGTCGCTTTGCCCTGCTGTGCAAGACCGCCCTTGGGATTGGTGATCCAGGTGCTGACCGAGCCGTCCGGTTCGCGCCGCGCCTGCACCAAGAAGGCGGCGCCGGCAAACACCGGGGAGAGTGCCCGGAACTCGAAGCTTGCCGGCGTTCTGTCGGGGTTGGAGCGGCGCGCCAGCTCCAATTGCAGCATGCCGAGCATCGGCCCATGCACGATCAGGCCCGGATAGCCTTCGGTGCCTGTGACATAAGGTTGGTCGTAGTGGATGCGATGGCCGTTGAAGGTGAGCGCCGAGAAGCGGAACAGCAGTACCGGGTCGGGCACGATCGTCTTCGACCATGTCGCGTCGGTCGGCGCCGGCCGCGGCTCCTTCGGCGCCTCGCCCGGCTTGGCCGCCTCGCGATAAACGATGTCCAGTTCCTCGGCGAAGGCCGCCCCCGACGGACCGGACACCGTATGGCGCACCGTGACGAACACCATCGATCCCGTCGAACCGGTCTTGGGTTCCACCGCCTTGATCTCCGACCGGCGCTTTATCGTCTCGCCGATCCGCACCGGCGATCCATCGAAGGTGAAGCGACTGCCCGCCCACATGCGGCGCGGCAGCGCTACCGGCGGCAGGAAATCTCCGCGTTCGGCGTGGCCGTCCGGCCCGATCTTGGATTGCGGCGCGGCGTCCAGGAAATAGAGCCAATGCCAGAGCGGCGGCAGGGGATCGCCGTTCCTGGGTTCGGGATCCTTTTCGTCGAACGTGGCGGTGAGCGCGCGCACCGGCCAGGCCGCGACCAGATCCTCGGCGGTTTGCGTCCTTCCGACCCAGTCGCGCAGCTTTTCCAGCGACATTGCTTGGTTTCCTCCGATGGGCCGCGACTTTGCCACCCCGAACGCGGGGTGGAAAGAGCGCGGCGCGATGGCTATAAGCGGCGCGACGAGCCCAACCGGAGCCGCTGAAATGACGACGTTCGACGATCGCGAAAAAGCGCAAGAGCTGAAGTTCGAGCACGACGAGGAACTGCGGTTCAAGGCTCGGGCGCGCAAAAACAAGCTGCTCGGCCTGTGGGCTGCCGAGCTTATGGGCAAGTCGGGCGCCGCCGCCGAGGCCTACGCCAAGGAAATCGTCATGGCCGACTTCGAGAAGCCCGGCGACCACGACGTCGTCCACATGTTGATGCACGACCTTGCCGCAGCCGGAAAACCCACCGAGGAGCACACGATCCGTCGCCAGGGCGACCGACTTCTTGCGGAGGCCATGAAGCAGATCATGACCGAGGTCAAAAAGTAGGCTTCTTCCTACCCGAAGACGCGCTTGAAGATCGTGTCGACGTGCTTGGTGTGATAGCCCATGTCGAACAGGGCGGCGAGCTCATCGTCGGCGAGAAACTCCGCGATCTCCTTGTCGGCGCGACAGAGCGACAGTAGCGAAGCAGTTCCGCGCCAGGCTTCCATGGCATTGCGCTGGACTGCCGCATAGGACGCCTCGCGGCTCATGCCCTTCTGGGTCAAGGCCAGCAGAATACGCTGGGAGAAGACCAGCCCACCCAGCGAATCGAGATTGGCCTTCATGCGGTCGGCATAGACCACGAGCTGCTCGACGACACCGGCCAGCCGCCCGAGCGCGAAATCGAGAGTCACTGTGGCGTCGGGCGCGATGTAGCGCTCGGCCGAGGAATGCGAGATGTCGCGCTCGTGCCACAGCGTGACGTTCTCCAGTGCCGGCAGTACGGCGCTGCGCACCACGCGTGCGAGGCCGGTGAGGTTCTCCGTCAGCACGGGATTGCGCTTGTGCGGCATGGATGAGCTGCCCTTTTGCCCGGCCGAGAAGAACTCTTCGGCCTCGCGTACCTCGGTGCGCTGCAAATGGCGGAGCTCGGTCGCAAGATTTTCGATCGAGGAGGCAACGACGGCGAGCGCTGTGAAGAACGCCGCGTGCCGGTCTCGCGGGATTACCTGGGTCGACACCGGTTCGGGCCTGAGCCCGAGCTTGCTCGCGACGTATTCCTCGACCCGCGGATCGACGTTGGCGAAGGTGCCGACCGGGCCGGAAATGGCGCAGGTCGCGATCTCGGCCCGCGCCGCGACCAGACGGGCGCGGTTGCGCACAAAGGCGGCGTAGTGGCCGGCCAGTTTGACGCCGAAGGTCGTGGGCTCGGCGTGGATGCCGTGGCTGCGGCCGATGGTCAGCGTGTTCTTATGCTCGAGCGCCCGCTTCTTGAGCGCCGCCAACAGCTTGTCGACATCGGCCAGCAGGATGTCGGCAGCCTGGGTGAGTTGCACGGCAAAGCTGGTGTCGAGCACGTCCGACGAGGTCATGCCCTGGTGGACGAAACGTGACTCCGGTCCGATGAACTCGCCCAGCCAGGTGAGGAAGGCGATCACGTCGTGCCTGGTCACCGCCTCGATGGCGTCGATCTTGTCGACATTGCCCTTAGGGTCGGCCTTGAGTGCCGCCATCGCCTTCTTGCCGCCCGCCCAGATCGCCTTGGCGGCGTCCTTGGGGATCACGCCCGCTTCGGCCATGGCGTCGCAGGCGTGCGCCTCGATCTCGAACCAGATGCGGAAACGGTTTTCGGGC
>PLYQ01000078.1 GCA_003153415.1 Rhodospirillales bacterium
GAAACAGAGCACGGCGGCCTTTGTCGCGATGCGGGGTCCAGCCGGCGCCACCCTTCTTTGGATCTATATTCCAAACCCAAAAGTCAGGCAGAAGCCGGTACCCGTCACCCAACAGGCCGGATAGCATAAAATGCAGACGATAGTAGGGAATCCAAAACTCATCGTACACAATTGCAAAGGCAGGAGACAGATCGGCGTTCGACAACGCGCGTACGGCATTGACCATGGGTATCAAGTCGAGCCCCCATTGGATACTTGCCTGCAAATAGCCCTCATGCCTTACTTGAGCGGCAGCGACCTCCTGCTGAGCTGTGGTCATCTGGACCGGGGGGTGCCGTTGGAGCCCCTCAATGTCGACAATGTGAAGCTGCGGCGCGAACGCCTGCCAGAACTCCCGCTTTAGGAGATCAGGAGATGTCATCATCGGCCTGTCGGTTGGTCATATGTACAAGTTTATCATTTGCTCAGTCTTCAAGCATCGCGAATGTCGGATGAGTCGATCCCGTTTTCCGCGAGGGACCCTCGCGAACCTGGCATCCCCTTGGTATTCTCGTGCGACCGAACGACTAACAGAGCCGCCGTAGAGCTGTGGTTCGGCGGCTCTATTCTAACGCGACAAGGCCTAATTTTAGCAATACGATTACGACTGCCCGAGAAGAAGATCACGAAGACGACGCGCAGAGAGGAGAAGGGTCAAGCGTCAATCTCATATCGGTCGAAATTCGATGTCCCACTTTTAGGGGCAAACCCCGGTGGAATACGGGAGAACATGGCAAAGCGTGCTATCCTTTAGTGCGGCACATCATGCTGAGTTTATTCCCTTGACTACGACGTTATCCGGAACGACCCCCTTGTCACCGCATCTGCAGCGGCTGGAAGACGAGGCAATATACATTCTGCGTGAAGCCGTGGCCGAGTTCCGCAAACCCGTGATGCTTTATTCCGTCGGGAAGGACTCGAGCGTCATGCTGCATCTGGCGCGCAAGGCGTTCTTTCCGGCGCGGCCACCGTTTCCCTTCCTGCATATTGCCACTGGCTGGGACTTCCGCGCCCTACTCACTCATCGCGACCGTATGGCGGCCGAATACGGACTTGACCTGCTGGTGCACGGAAATGACAAGGCGACCCACGCGGGCGTCAATCCGTTCGACACTGAGATCGGGGAGTACTCGCGCTTAATGCTCACTGAGGCGCTTAAGGCGGCTCTCGACTGTCACGGCTTCGACGCTGCATTCGGCGGTGGCCGGCGCGACGAGGAGAAAGCCCGAGCCAAAGAACGCATCTTCTCCCACCGCGGAGCCGGACACGCCTGGGACCCACGCGCCCAGCGCCCTGAACTGTGGCAGCTGTTCAATACGCGGCTAGCGCCTGGCGAGACAATGCGTGTGTTTCCGCTGTCGAACTGGACCGAACTCGACGTCTGGACCTACATCCAGGCAGAGGTGATCCCCATCGTGCCGCTCTACCTCGCGGCCGAACGGCGGGTCGTGGCCCACGGCGGCGCCCTAATCGCCGTCGACGACGAGCGCCTGCGCCTGCTGCCAGGCGATGAGGTGACGACGCGCCGCGTGCGCTTCCGCACGCTCGGCTGCTGGCCGCTAACCAGCGCCATCGACTCCGAGGCAACCGACGTCGCGGGGGTGATCGCCGAACTGCTCGGCGCGCGTTCGTCCGAGCGGCAGGGCCGGCTCGTCGACGGAGCTCCGCAGGCTTCCATGGAACGCAAGAAAAGGGAGGGATATTTCTGAAGCCCGACACCCTGGCATCTGCGGCCGATGATGACCTGCCGCTCACCAGCCGCAGCGAGCTGCGCATTCTCACCTGCGGCTCGGTCGACGACGGTAAGTCAACACTGATCGGGCGACTGATCCACGACGCGACCGGTCTGTTCGAGGACCAGGTAAAGTCACTGCAGGAAGACTCACGCCGCTTCGGCACAACCGGCGACGAGATCGACTTTGCCCTGCTGCTGGACGGCCTCGAGGCCGAGCGCGAGCAGGGCATAACCATTGACGTCGCGTACCGCTTCTTCTCTACAGCCAAGCGAGCCTTCGTCGTGGCCGATACGCCAGGCCACCGGCAATACACCCGCAACATGGCAACAGGCGCCTCCAACGCCGAGCTTGCGATCCTGCTGGTTGATGCCCGCAAAGGGCTGCTCGAGCAGACGCGCCGCCACGCCGCAATCGTGTCCCTGCTCGGCATCCGCCACGTGGTCCTGGCGGTGAACAAAATCGATCTAGTCGATTTCTCAGAGGCGAACTATAACGAGATCAAGTCGGCGTTCGTCGCCTTCTCTGCCTCACTCGCGTTCCATTCCATCGTGCCGATACCCCTGTCGGCACGACTTGGCGACAATGTCGCGACACGTAGCAAACGCACACCCTGGTATGGCGGCCCGGCACTGCTTGGCCACCTTGAGACAGTCGAGACCAAACCCGCGGTTGCCGAGGCGGCACTGCGCTTTCCGGTTCAGTGGGTGAATCGGCCTGATGGCGAATTTCGAGGCTTCACCGGCACGGTGGCAAGCGGCCAAGTTGCAGTGGGCGACCGGATCGTGGTCGCGAGCTCCGGCCGGACGACCCAAGTCGCGCGTATCGTGAGCTTCCCTCGCGACTTGCCAGTGGCTTTGGCGGGCCGCTCCGTCACGCTAACACTCAAAGACGAGATCGATGTGATCCGCGGCGACCTGCTAGCCGATCCCCGGCATCGCCCAGTCGTTACCCGTCGCTTTGCCGCGGATCTTGTCTGGATGGACGAGACGTCGGCGATGCCTGGTAAGCGCTTCCTGCTGAAGATCTGCACGGCGACTGTGCCGGCGACGCTGGTACGGATTGCCGACTTACTCGACATCGGTTCGCTACGGCGTGCGCCTTCGCAGCAACTTGTGTTGAATGACATCGGCCGGGTCGAAGTGGAGACGATGACGCCGATCGCAATTGATTCCTATGCGGAGAACCGCCAAACTGGCGCCTTCATCCTGATCGACCGATCGACCTCGCGAACATCGGCCGCCGGTATGGTTATTGAAAGCCTCAACCATGCCACAAACGTCCATCCTCAGCTCGCCGATATCACCCCAGAGATGCGGGCAAATCAGAAAAGCCAGCGGGCGTTGGTGGTTTGGTTCACGGGCCTGCCTGGTTCCGGTAAGTCGACCATCGCCAATATCGTCGAACGCAAGCTCGTGGCGCTTGGCCACCAGACGATGCTGCTGGACGGCGATAACCTTCGGCACGGCCTGAATTCCGACCTCGGTTTCGACGCAGCCGCGCGCTCCGAGAATGTGCGGCGCGTGGGCGAAGTGGCGAAGCTGATGGCCGATGCCGGCCTAATCGCGATCGTGGCGCTGGTCTCGCCCTTCCAGGCCGACCGCGCGCGCGCCGCAGCCCTGTTGCCGGAGGGTCGCTTCCTCGAGATCTTCGTCAACACGCCGCTCGAGATCTGTCGCCAGCGCGACCCCAAAGGGCTCTACGCCAAGGCCGATGTTGGCAAGGTCGCGAACGTCACGGGTCGTGACCAGGCCTACGAAGCACCGCCGCAACCCGCACTGGTGTTGCGCACCGTGGAGCTGG
>PLYQ01000299.1 GCA_003153415.1 Rhodospirillales bacterium
CATCTCGCGCGGCACCGGATTGATGGCGGGCTCGCCCGGCGGCAGCGGCAGGCCGGGCTTGGTGACGGTGCCCACGCCTTCGCCGGCGCGAAAGATGACGCCGCTTCCCGGCGCGCCGTAGCGCACCGTCGCTTTTACCAGCGCACCGTGCGTGACGTCCGGATCGTCGCCGGCGTCCTTGACGATGCCCACGGTCGCACTGTCGGACGTGCGCTGGAACACCGCGACAGCGAACGCCACGCGCGCGCCGGAGGGAAGTTCGATCTCGACCGGGTCGGGGCAGGTGCCAGTGGCCAGCGCCTCGCAGGCCGCGCGGGTCGCCGCCGTGGCGCAGGCGCCGGTCGTCCAGCCGCGCTTGAGCGGGCCGGCCGGAATATCGCTGCCGATGTCGTCTTCGCTGCTCACCCGTTCCCGCCCGTCGCCTTCAAATCATGATCCGTCTGCCCGACAATTTCCCGAGCCTGCCTGACTTCCCGCCTGGTGAAGTGTGGCTGGCAGGCGCCGGCCCTGGCGATCCGCGGTTGCTGACCCTGCTAGCGCTGCATGCCGTGTCGACCGCCGACGACATCGTACACGATGCGCTGGTCGATGCGCGTGTCCTCGAGCTGGCGCGCGACGGCGCCGAGCTGATTGCGGCCGGCAAGCGCGGCGGCCGGCCGTCGCCGCATCAGGGCCATATCAACGATATTCTGATCGAGCGCGCCCGCGGCGGCCGGCGGGTCCTGCGCCTGAAGGGCGGCGATCCGTTTGTCTTCGGCCGCGGCTGGGACGAGGCCTCGGCACTCGCCCAGGCGGGCATTCGCTTTCGCATCATTCCGGGGATCACCTCGGGGCTGGCGGCTGCGGCTCTGGCGGGCATCCCGGCGACATCGCGCGACACCAACCACGCCGTGGTCCTGGCAGCCGGCCATCGCGCTGAAGATGGCCGGTCGGCCGCCGACTGGGAGGCGCTGGCCAAGCTCGGCCAACCGATCATCCTCTATATGCCGATGACGCAACTGGCGGAGATCGCCGAAGCGCTGGAGCAGGGCGGCCTGTCGCCCGATACGCCGGCGGCGCTGCTGCAGTCGGCGACGACCGGCGAGGAGAAGGTGGTCGAGAGCAAGCTGGGTACGCTGGTCGCCGATGCCGCCGCCAACGGCATCGAATCGCCGGCCATTGTGGTGATTGGCACAATTGTGGGCCTGCGCCAGCACCTGCTGTCCGGCCTCGTCGGCTGGCAATGACAGCCACTGGTCCGCGCGGTCTGATGGTGGCCGCCGCGCGCTCGGGCGCTGGCAAGACGACCGTGGCGCTCGGCCTGATGCGCGCGTTCCGCCGCCGTGGCCTTGCCGTCCAGCCGTTCAAATGCGGCCCGGACTATATCGATCCCGCCTTTCACACCGTGGCGACCGGCCGGCCGAGCTTCAATCTCGACACCTGGGCGATGGCGCCCTGCATATTGGCCGATCTGGTGGCATGCCATGCCAGCGATGCCGACCTCGCCATCGCCGAGGGCGTCATGGGCCTGTTCGACGGCGTGGCGGAGAAGGGCGAGACGGCGCGCGGCTCGACCGCCGATCTGGCGGCGTTTTTCGGCTGGCCCGTGGTGCTGGTGCTCGACGTTGGCGGCCAGACCGAGACGGCGGCGGCCATCGCGGCGGGATGTGCGCACTATCGCAACGATGTCGTCATTGCGGGCGTGATTCTGAACCGGGTCGCGAGTGCGCGGCATCTCGCCCTGATCGCACCGGCTTTCGAGCGCATCGGCATCCGGCTGTTCGGTGCGATCATGAACGATGCCCGGCTCGAACTACCGGAGCGGCATCTCGGCCTTGTGCAGGCCGGCGAGATGGCAGACCTCGAGCAGCGCCTTGGCATCCTTGCCGACACCATCGAGGCGTCGATCGATCTCGACGCGATCAGTCAGAGCGCGAGGTCTGCGACCTTGCGGCCGGCCCATGTTGGGCTTGGCCTGCGCCCGCCCGGTCAGCGTATCGCGCTTGCCTGCGATCGCGCTTTTTCCTTCATGTATCCCCACCTGCTCGATCATTGGCGCGCGTCAGGCGCCGAGATCGTTGCCTTCTCGCCGCTCGCCGATCAGGCGCCCGATGCCGCGGCCGACGCGGTGTGGTTGCCGGGCGGCTATCCTGAACTGCACGCCGGTGTGCTCGCGATGGCCCAGCGTTTTCACGGCGGACTGCTCACGCTCGCCTCCCGCTCGGTGCCGATCCACGGCGAGTGCGGTGGCTACATGGTCCTGGGCCAGGGCCTCGAGGATGCCGACGGCAAGCGCCACCAGATGGCCGGCCTGCTGCAGCTCGAAACCTCATTCGCCCAACGCAGCCTGCACCTCGGCTACCGCCGCGCCCGCCTGTGTGCCGATGGCGTGCTGGGCGCGGCCGGCTCCGAGGTTTTGGGTCACGAATTTCACTATGCCCGTACCCTGTCGACAAATGACTCCCCCCTGGTCGAGTGCCGGGACGCCGCAGGTGCCCTCGTGCCCGAAGGTGGCGCGCGACGCGGCTCGGTGAGCGGCACTTTTTTTCACACTATTGGCCCGAGGCAAGCATGAGCGCCCCACCGACACACGTCCCTTTCGACGCGGCTTTCCGCGCGGCGTTTCGCGATCTCGTGCTGTGGCGGCGCGATGTGCGGCGCTTTCGCAGCGATCCGATCGACGAGGGGCGGCTGGACACNNAAGGTGGCCTCGCCGGAACGTCGACTCGCGGTACAGCAGAGTTTTGCGGCGGCCAATGCCCGGGCGCTGGAGGGTTACGAGGGCGAGCAACGTGCGACTTATGCCGGGCTGAAGCTCGCAGGCCTCAAGGAAGCGCCGATCCATCTCGCCGTGTTCTCCGACGAGGCAACCACGACGGGCAGCGGCCTNNGCCGCCGTCACCCGTGCTCTCGATGTGCCGGCTTCATGGACGCTGGTGGCCTATCTTTGCCTCGGCCAGCCGGCTGAGGAGCATCTCGATCCGGAACTCGAGCGCCATCATTGGGAAGTGCGTCACTACACAGGCGACGTGGTGTTCACACGCTAGTCGCCGCAGGCGAGGTCGGCTCAGGCGTTGTGGAGTTCGATCCCGGGCTCGCGCTTGGCGCGCGTCACCATCGCAAGCGCCCGGGAGCCGATGAAGGCGGCAAACAATGCCGCGCCGGCCGCGACATACTGGGGCGCCACCACCGGGTCCTCGAGCGCGGCCCCGACGAAATCGAATATCGAAAATATCACGAGGCCGACTGCGGCGGCCGACCCATCGAGCGTTCTGACCGAGCGTACGAGTCCCAATGTCCGGTCGGTTTGCACCGGAAGGGCCCATCCCCGCATCCGGCCGATCAGCGCGCCCACGATCAAGGCCGCCAGCCATTCCGCATCGTGTGCGAGGGTCGCATCGAACACGCCGGCGAGCAGCACCAGAGCCACCGCCGCAGCAAAACACGGCGGCATGGCGAGGCGCCAGAGCCTGACGACGCCTCCGCGCGACTGCGAGGCGATCGTGCGCAGGCACATGACGGCGAGAAACACCGTGATGACGTTACACAGGCTGAGCGGTGCGATCATGCTGTGGCCTACTCTTGACCGGGACTCCGGTTCGAACAGAATCAAACGACAACTCAGGCCGACAGTAAAGCCCGACCTCGCTGCACACCATATGTGACGGGTTCACCGCCCCTCAGTCGTAGAACTGGGGCGAATGCTTCTGGGTCTGGCTTTGCGGCAGGTCGTGATTGATCCAGAGCTGGGCCTTTTTGTCGGCCATCACGTCGGAAATCCGCTTGTAGGAAGCCATCGTCTGGTCGGCGCTGGTGTTCATCGAAGCCACGCGCTTGTTGTCCCAGTTATCCTTGAAGTGGGCGGCATCGCCGCTCAGCACTAGCCAGCCGGTCTTGGGCAGATGCACAAGCAGGGACTGGTGCCCCGGCGTATGGCCGGGCGTCGACACGATGGTGACGCTGCCGTCGCCGAACACGTCGAGGTCGCCCTCGAGCTTGCGGATCGGCCGTTCGGCCTTGAAGGGCGCGTTCTTTCCGGCAGCGAAGGCAAAATCGAACTCGGCCTTCTGCATCAGGAGCATCGACGTCGGAAACAGGTCGACGTTGCCGACATGGTCGCCATGGGTGTGCGAGATCGCAACGAAAGCGACGTCGGCCGGCTTGACGCCGATCTCGGCCAGTTGTGCCGTAAGTTTCTTGGCGCGTGTCGCGGTGCCGGCGGGTCCGGTGGCGGGCTTGTCGGCGAGGGCATCGGGATAGCCGGTATCCCATAGCAGCCACTGCGCGCCATGCTTGATGAGGTAGCAGTTGTCCGACAGCTCGATCGGCTTGCCGACGTTGACGCCCGGCGACCAGCGCGACTGGTCGGTCGCCGCGTTGTGGCCACAATCCATGACGTAGAGGCGGTCGGCGGTGCCGCCTTGAGCTCCCGCAAACGAAGCGGGGAGGCCCAGCATGCCTATAGCAGCCAGCCCGAGCAGAAATTGACGGACGCGCATGCGCTCTCCCTGGTTCTTTTCAGCCGATAGGATAGCGCATCGGCGCCGTGCCCGGCCGTTCACATTTTCGTATTCCCCAGCCGGGGATGCCAGAACCGCACCCCGCGTAATCCGCACATAGAGAGCGTCGTCCCGGGCCGAATTTTTCCCCGCGCCGCCGCAATGGAGAATTGCGGTGCGGTTTGCCCGTCTGGTTGCCGTGTTTGTGGTCGGCGGATTGGCTTTGCTGGCCGCAGCCATCGCCCTTTCTTGCCTGCCGGCCTATGCCGCCACGGAGCGCGATCGTGGCCCGCCGCCGTCCTATCGCTACACTGATCACCCCTCCCGCGTCTCCTCAGGCCGCAGCGTGGCGCTCTATATCGACGGCGGTTTCGACGCATCCGAACGCCAGCGCATCGTGTCGGCAATCGGGCAGTGGAATCATGCCCTGAACGGCTTCGTCCAGTTTCGCGCCAGTCAGCTTCCCGACAACGCTTCGGACTCCACCGTTGCTCAAATTCGGCGCTCCGGCGGTTGGGTTGTGGCGCGTGTAGACAGTCGCCATCCCATTACCCGTGAAGGTGAAGGACGCCATGCGTTGGCAGTTACCGCAGGCGGCAGTCGCGGCGGCTTCGTCTATGTCATCAGCGATCGCATCGGCGGGCGCGACCTGACCGGTGTGGTGATGCACGAACTGGGACACGTTTTGGGTGCGGGGCATGACGGCGCTGGCCTGATGGCACCGGTCTACAATCCGAACAGCGGGCATTGCATCGATCACGATGCGGCCGCTCTGGTCGCGGCGGCGCAGCACCTGCCGCTCGCCCAGCTCAACTGGTGCGTCCCCGCCGGCTACGAGCGCCGTCAGACCACGACGTCGATGCGCTGAGCGAGCCGGCGAGCCGTTTCTGTCGTTGTCCGGAACCTTGATGCTTGACGGCTGAATCGCTCCTGCGCACCGTGTGTGGCCACAGGATGCATGAGGCCAGCACGATGCCGATCACCGTTAGACCTTTGTCCTATGCGCTCGGTGCCGAGATCCAGGGCGTCGATCTCGCCAAGCCGCTCAGCAATTCCGAGTTCGACCGGATCCTTAGCACTTTCCTCCAAAGCGGCATCCTGTTGTTTCGCGNNGCCATCCCGATTATCCTGAGCTCCTGCTGGTGACCAACATCCCCAAGGACAACGGCAAGCCGTCGGATTCGAAGTACACCGGCCAGCAGTGGCATTCCGACATGTCGTTCACGCCGGTGCCTGCGCTCGGTTCGCTGTTGCGCGGCATCACTATTCCGCCGGTCGGCGGCGATACGATGTTCGCTAACATGTACATGGCCTACGACGCTTTATCGGACGGCATGAAGAAGATGATCGCCGGTCTGCACGGCATCCATACCGGCAGCCGCAAGGTCGACGATCCCAACTCCGACCGCCAGATGGAGCAGAAGAAGATCAATCCGCCGATCGCCCAGCCGGTGGTGCGCGCCCATCCCGAGACCGGCCGCAAGGCGCTCTACATCGGCGAGAAGGTGTCGTGCTTCGTCGGCATGACGGCCGAGGAAAGCAAGCCGCTGATCGACTACCTGTGCAAACACGCCACGCGGCCGCAGTTCGTCTATCGTCATCAGTGGCGCGCCGACGACATCATCCTGTGGGACAACCGCTGCACCATGCACATCGCGCTCGGCGACTACCCGGACGGCGAGATCCGCCATCTCGAGCGCACCACGGTGAAAGGCACGCCGTCGGGCTACTATCTGCAATGAGGCGCGGCGATTTCCTCAAGGGGCTGGCAGCACTAGCGCTCGCCCCGACGACGCTGCGTGCCCAGGCTCGATATCCCGACAAGCAGATCCGCATGGTCATCCCGTTCGCGCCCGGCGGCACTACGGATCTGCTGGCGCGCGCGGTCGGCCAGCATATGACGGAAGTCTGGAACCAGCCGGTGGTTGCCGACAATCGCGCCGGCGCCAACGGTGTGGTCGCCGGAGAGATCGTGGCGAAATCGCCGGGCGACGGCTACACGCTGTCGGTGGTCGCGATGGGCCACGCCATCAACCCCCTGATCTACAAGAAGCTGCCGTATGACGGCGACAAGGACTTCACGCCGATCTGCCTGCTCGCGACCTTCCCGCAACTTGTTCTCGTGCATCCGTCGGTACCGGCCAAGAGCCTGACGGAGCTGATTGCGCTCGCCAAGAAGGCGTCACCGCCGCTCACTTATGGTTCGGGTGGCAACGGCTCCTCGCAGCATCTGGCGGGCGCCCTGTTTGCCCATATGGCGGGGATCAACCTCACCCATGTCGCCTACAAGGGTGGCAACCCGGCGCAACTCGACCTGATGGCAGGCAACGTCGACATGATGATCATCCAGCCCAATTCCAGGGAGATCGTGACGTCGGGCAAGCTGCGGGCGCTGGCGGTGAGTTCGGCGAAACGCAGCCCCGACTATCCCGACGTGCCGACGGTCGACGAGGCAGGTATTGCGGGCTACCAGTCGGTTGCCTGGTACGGGCTCGTTGGCCCCAAGAACATGCCGCCGGAGATCCTGAAGAAGGTCGGCGGCGAGGCCAGGCGGGCCACGGCGGCGCCTAGCGTCCGCGCGGTGATCGCCAGCCAGGGCGGCGTGGTCGTCGGCAATTCGCCGGAAGAATTCGGTGAATTCATCGTGGCCGAGCGCACGCGCTACGAGGCGATCGTGCGTGAAGCGGGGATGACTGTCGAATAGGATGACGGCTGCTTCGTTGGGGAGTGCGATGGCCAAAGCAGCTATGACGGTGATTCGCGGCGGACGCGTGGTCGACATCCGCGGCCACGCCGCGCCCAAGGCCGATATCCTGGTGAAAGGCGACACCATCGCCGAGATCGGCCGGCCGGGCATGCCTGCGTCATCGCACGCCAAGGTGATCGACGCCAAAGGGCGGTTGCTCCATCCCGGTTTGATCAACGGCCACACCCACAGCCACGGCAATCTCGCCAAGGGGCTGGTCGACAATGTGACCCTTGAGCTGCTGCTGACGGCCGGGCCGTGGACGAACGGCAACCGCACGCTCGAGGACAAGTATCTGTCGAGCCTGATCGGTGCCGCCGAAATGGTGCTGAAGGGCTGCACCGCCGCCTACGACCTCTCCGGCGAATTCCCCATGCCGTCGGCCGAGGGACTAGCCGCCATCGGTCAGGCCTATGCCGATGTCGGGATGCGTGCGGTGCTGGCGCCGATGGTGGCCGACATCACGTTCTTCGAAGCCATTCCCGGGCTGATGGAGCGTCTGCCGTCCGGCCTGCAGAAGGACGTCGGGCGCTTCGCCCTCGCACCCTACAAGGCGAGCGTGGCGCAGATGAAGAAGGCGCTGCACGGCTGGAAGCTCGACCGCCATGGCGTCAGCCTCGCCGTGGCGCCGACCATTCCGCATCATTGCTCGCGCGAGTTTCTGCTCGCCTGCCTGAAGCTTTCCAAGGACTACGATACCGGCCTGCACACCCACGTCGCCGAATCCAAGGTCCAGGTGATCGCCGGCTACCAGCGTTACGGCTCGACGCTTACGGCCTACATGGATTCGCTCGGCATGGTTGGGCCGAACTTCACCGTGGCGCACGGCGTTTGGCTCGATGGCGATGACATGAAGCTGTTGGGCGACAGAGGCGCGTCGGTCTCGCACAATCCCGGCTCCAATATGCGGCTGGGCAACGGCATTGCCGACATGCGCGGCATGCTCGACGCCAAGGTGAATGTCGGCATCGGCACCGATGGCGCGAGCTGCTCGGACAATCAGAATATGTACGAAAGCATGCGGCTTGCCTCGATGGTCTCGAAGGTCCAGGGCCCCGACTGGCAGCGCTGGATCGCGACCGAGGAGGTGCTCGAGGCCGCCACCGCCGGCAGCGCCCGCGCGCTGGGGCTGGGCGACAAGATCGGCCGGCTGGAAAAAGGCTTTAAGGCCGACATCGTCTTCCTCGACCTCGGCCATGTGAACTGGATGCCGTGCAACGATCCGACCAACCAGATCGTCCATACCGAGGACGGCACCGGAGTGCATTCGGTGATGATCGGTGGACGCATGGTGGTCGAGAACCGAAAGCTGCTCACCGTCGATCTTGCCGGGCTCGCCGCCCGGGCGGAGAAGTCACGCGAGCGGCTGGCGAAAGCCAACCGGCCGTCCAAGGCGCTCTACGACAAACTCGAGAAGATCGTCGGCACCTTCTGCCCCGGCCTTGCCAAGCAGCCGCTGCACATCGATCGTTTCGCTGGCGCCCACTATCACTTCGACGGCGGGCCCGGTCGCAGCCACTCCCACTGATCAGCCGGAGATGNNAGCACCAGCGTGTCGCCCTTTTCGATCTCATATGTCCTGTCGCCGCAACGCGCGCGGCCACGGCCGCTCAACACATAGAACATCTCATGGGCCTGCCGGTGCGCATGAGGCGGCGTCTTGCCCGCAACGTCGAAGATCTCGATCGCCGAGATGAAGGGAGTCCGGTCGGCGAGCGGGTCGACCATCATCACGAATTTGTTGGTGTCGGTTGGCGAGATGCGTGAAACGCGGCAATCGCCAGCGCGGCGAACAAGCGGCTCGATCATGGGACGTGAAACCTCAGGGTACGGTCATCCGGTATACCCGCGCCGCGGTGCCGCTATAGAGCGCCTTCTTCTCGGCCGCCGAGGCGCCCGACGTGATGTGCTTGAAAGCGTTCCACAGCTCGGTGTAGCCGCAGGACTGCTTGTCGGGCGGGAAATTACTCTCGAACATGCAGCGCGACGGACCGAAGGCCTCGATGCAGGGCTCGATATAAGGTCGCCAGGTCGTCGCCAGCTCCTGCGAGGACGGCGGCGCATCGCGATGCTCGAAGCCGAAGCCGAACGAGGTCATGCCGAGCCCGCCCAGCTTGATGTTGACGTTGGGGCAGGCCGCCAGCGCCGCGATGCTCTTTTTCCATTGCGGCATGATCTCGGCGTTCTTGCCTTGATACTGGCCGACGCCCAGCACGCCGCCCACGTGATCGATGATGATCGTCGTGCCGGGAAAGGCCCGCGCCAGATCGACCGCGTCGGGCAGCTGTGGGTGGAAGTGCCAGGAGTCGAAAGTGAGGCCGAGCTTGCCCAACTCGGCGAAGCCTTCGCGGAACTTCGGATCGAGCAGGCGGTGCGGCGGCATGGTGCGCGAGGTGAACTTGCCCGCGAGGCCCTCGTCGTACGACGTGCCGTAGCGCGTGCCGCGGAAGCGGCCGCCGCCGGCGGCGATCTCGGCCTGTAGCACTTCGCGCACGCGCGCCCCCAGCATCAGGTCGGCCCAGCCGATGATCGCCTCGCAGATGCGCGTCTTGCCGTAGGCGCCGGACGCGCTCATGGCCGCCGTGCCGTTCACGAACTCGACCTCACCCACCGGACGCATTTCTTCGGGGCCGCTGGCGCGGAACATCGACTGGCATTCGAGGAACACCGTCGAGACGATGTTGTGACCGCCGCCCAGGTCGGCCAGCAGCTCGGGCAGCAGATAGAGACCGCGCTGCGGCGTATGCCAGAGATGATGATGCGGATCGATGATCGGCAGGTCGGGCTCGAGCGCCTTTTCCGAGGGCCGCTTGGCCAGCCAGACCTTCAGGTCGGCATTGTTGCGGTAGGCGAGTCCGCGATATTCGCCCTTGGGTGCTGCTTGGGGTGCTGCCTGGGTCGCCATGCGTCGTCTCCTCTTTTTCAGGCGACAACCCTACGACGGTCCACGATGGTTCGCGAGGATGGTTCGCGCGTTCGCAGCGCGATACGATCCGGCGTCTCAAACCGTTAAGGATCTCCCCTCTTGTCCCTGCCGCTGATCGACGTTCACACCCATATGTACCTGCCGCGTTACGTTGCCTTGCTGCGCGAGCGGCGACAGATCCCTCGCATCGTTTCGCGCGGGCTAGGCGACCGCCTGATCATCCTGCCCGACGAAGAAGCCGACGACTCGACCTCGGCCGGGCGGCCGATCGGCAGCGAGTTCTATGAGGTGAGCCGCAAGCTCGCCTTCATGGACAAGCACGACATCGCCGTCTCTGTCGTGAGCTCGGCCAATCCCTGGATCGATTTCGTCGAGCCCGCCGAGGCGCCGGCTCTGGCCGCCCAGCTGAACGACGACCTCGAGGGGATCTGTGCTGCTTCCGCCGGCCGAATCTACGGTTTTGGCGTGCTGCCATTGCAGCGACCGGAGACCTGTGCGGCCGAGCTCAAGCGCATCGCCGGGCATCCTCATATGCGCGGAATCATCATCGGCTCGGCCGGCCGCGGGAAGGGGCTGGACGATCCGGACTTCGAGTCCATCTGGAAGACGGCGGCCGATCTTGGCCTGTTCGTCTTCATCCATCCGCACTACGGCATCGGCCACAATCTTTTTCCCGACACCGGCCACGCCCTGCTGCTGGCGCTAGGTTTCACCTTCGAGACCTCGATCGCCGTGGCGCTTCTGATCCTGCGCGGCACGCTGGAGCGCCATCCCGCGCTGAAGCTCCTGATCGCTCATGCCGGCGGCACCTTGCCCTATCTCGCCGGCCGCCTCGATTCCTGCGTAAAGAACGACATCTCCAAGGATTTCGGCCTGTCCAAGCCGCCCAGCCATTACCTCCACCAGTGTTGGTACGATTCCATCGCCTATCACGCTCCGGCGCTGGCGGCGCTCGAGGCTTTCGCCGATCCGGCCAAGATCATGTTCGGCACCGACCACCCGTTCTTCCGCCCGCATGTGACGGATGACGTGCTCGACAAGACGACCTGGCCGTCCCCCGAGGAGAACCTCGAGGCGCTGTCTTCGCTCAGGGTGGAACGGCAGAAGGCGATCGCCTACGAAAACGGCCTGAAAGCCTTCGGGATCGCGCTGCCTTAGTGATCTTTGCTGGGAGCGCGCTCCCAGCCATGAGCAAGCCCTTAACGGCTGTCGTAGAAGCGGGTGACGATCATTTCCAGCGCCAGGAAGATCGAGAAGAGGGCCATGCCGACGCCGCATAGCAGCAGGATGGCCGACAGCAATAGCGCCGTCTCGAAATTGTTGGCCGAGAACAGGATGATGTAGCCGAGGCCGGTTTGCGCGGTGATGAACTCGCCCAGCACCACGCCGATCACTGCGAAGGTCACACCGATGCGCAGGCCGCTGAAGATATGCGGCAGCGCGAAGGGCAGCTTGACCGCCAGGAACATGCGAAAGCGCGACATCATCAGCGCCTGGCACAGCCGTTCGTAGCTGGGCGGCGCCGCCTGCAGCCCGGTGATCGTCGCCACCACGACCGGGAAGAAGGCGATGAAGACCGAGAAGATCACGTTGGCGTCGAAGCCGGTGCCGAACCACAGCAGGAAGACCGGCGCCAAAGCGACCTTGGGGATCAGCTGGAAGAAGACGATGGTGGGATAGACCGCCTGCATCAGCGCGCGCGAATAGGAGACGGCAATTCCCAGCGCGATACCGAGCAGGGCAGCGAGCAGGATGCCGGCCAGCGCGCCCCAGAACGTCGGCTGCGCCTGGTCGAGCAGCACGCCCAGCGAGCGCACGAAGGTCTCGAAGACCTTGCTCGGCGCCGGCAGCAGGCGGGCGCTTAGCACGCCGTTTCGGCTGAGCAACTCCCAGCCGCCGAACAGAAGGGCTGCCGCGGCGACCGGCGGCACGACCAGCCGTGCTGCATCTCGGCCAAGATCGCCGATGCCGAGCCACAAGTTGCGCTGGAAGGGCAGGCCGAGGTCGGTCATTCGCCGCGCCATTTGCGGACCGCGATCTCGCCCGCGTGCACCGCGCCGTAGAAGACCAGGCCGAGGACGCAGAGGACGGTGATGGCGGCAAAGATCACGTCGGTCTGCAGTAGTGCCGCGCTCTTTAGGATCAGGAAGCCCAGTCCTTCCGAGGCGGAGATGAACTCGGCCACGATGACACCGATCACGGCCAGCGTGATGGCGATCTTCAGCCCGGCGAAGAGATAGGGCATCGAGGCCGGCAGGCGGACCAGCCAGAAGGCGCGTCCCGGCGTGGCGGTCAGGCCTTGGCACAGGCGGACCAGCGACCGGTCGGTCGATTCGAGGCCGGCCATCATGGCGATGAAGATCGGAAAGAAGCCGATGAAGGTCGCAATGGTCAGGTGCGACTGCCAGCCGATGCCGACCCAGACGATGAACAACGGCGTCCAGGCGATCTTGGGTACCAGCTGGATGACGACGATCAACGGATAGATGGCATCGCGCAGCAGCTTGCTGAAGCTGAGCAGCGAAGCGAACCCGACGCCGAAGAGAGCGGCCAGCACGAAGCCGGCCAGCGTGTCGCGTATGGTGGGCACGGTGTGCTGCCAGATCTCGGCGAAGTTGCCGGTCAATGCCGCAAAGATGTCCGACGGCGCGGGCAGGATCACCTTGGGATAGTCGAAGACGAAGACCACCGCCTGCCAAGCCAGCAAGACGCCGGCGGCGAAGGCGGTCGGCAGCATCAGGGGGCGCAGCCGTTCAAGGATGGGCGTGTCCGCCGTGGCGATCGCCGGTGGCGCTTCGGCAGTGGAGACCATCAGTGCGGCCGGTGTTCGATCTTGCTGCGCAGATGGCCGCAGATCTCGTTGAACTCGATCGTCTCGCCGATTTCGAGGCCGCGCGGCCGTGAGAAGGGGATGCGGACGTCCTCGATGATGCGGCCGGGCCGTCGGCTCATGACCAGAACGCGATCGGAGAGGAAGACGGCTTCGCGGATCGAGTGGGTGACGAAGACGGCGGTGCGGTGGTGCTCCTCCCACATCTTCATCAGCACCAGGTTCATCTCGTCGCGGGTGATGGCGTCGAGCGCGCTGAAAGGCTCGTCCATCAACAACAGATCGGGTTCGTAGACCAGAGCCCGGCAGATGGCGACGCGCTGGCGCATGCCGCCGGACAGCTGGCGCGGCTTGTGACCGTGGAAGCCCTGCAGGCCGACATGATCGAGCAACGTGCTGGCCCGCTCGACGATCTCTGGTTCGACCGGCCGGTTCATCGCCCGAAAGGGGAACAGCACATTGTCGAGCGCGCTCTTCCACGGCAGCAGCGTCGGGTCCTGGAACATGATCCCGGTCTCGGCGCGCGGGCTCGTCATGGCCCGGCCGGCGACGCTGATGGAGCCCTGCGTCGGCGCCTCGAGACCCGCGATCATCATCAGGAGCGTGCTCTTGCCGCAACCCGACGGTCCCAGCAGGGAGACAAACTCGCCCGCCTTGACGCTGAAGGAGGTGGGCGCCACCGCCTCGACCTGGTGGCGCGTGCCCGCGTTGTAGATCTTGCGCACCTGATCGATCGCGACATAACCGGGCGACGGCGCGCTGGAGGCGACTTCCGCCGCCGCGAGCAGGGTCGCGTTGGCGTTCATCCCTTTAACTTATCCCAGGGCGTACTTGGACGAGCCCGCCTTCACCTTCGCCCATTCGGCGTCGCTCAGCTTGAGCTTGCCGACGAAGTCGTTGGTGAACAGCGAGGCGGGATCGGGCTTCTTGTCGCCCGCCGTGCCAGAGGCCTCGAAGATGAGGTCGGTCATCTTGGCGTAGACGGCGGGATCGGCGTAGCCGACGCCCTTGGTCATGGCCTCCTTGGAAACGTAGTTGGACGACCACACGCCCATGCCGATCTCGAGCTGCTCCTGCGCGGTGGAGGCGAGCTTCAGCTCGGGCAGCTCCTTGAACAGGATCTCGATCGTGGCCTGCGGGTTCAATAAAGCGAATTTGACGCCTTCCGAGAGGCCCATCGTGACGGCCTCGCAGAGCGCCTTCTCCTTGGCGAAGTAGGCGGGCGTCGTGGTGAGCGAATGGGCGTAGAACGGCAGTCCGTACTTGCTGTAGAGGAAGACCCGCGGGTTGATGCCGGCCGCCATGATCTTGGGTAGCGCGCTGGCGACAAAGCAGGTGATGGCGTCGCACTGCTTTTCGATCAGCGCCACTTCGCGCACCTTGTTGTCGAGCGAGACCGACTGGATGTCGGCCAAGGTGAGACCGACGTTCTTGAGGAACATCGGCAGGAACGGATATTCGCCCGAGGTCAGGGTCGAGCCGACCTTCTTGCCCTTCAGATCGGCCGGCGCCTTGATCGGCGATTC